>NC_015931.1:921633-1228844 GCF_000223395.1 Pyrolobus fumarii 1A
ACCGCGGGGTGGCTTACTAAGGCGCTTTCTATCTCGGCGGTGCCAAGCCTATGACCAGCAACTTTGATCACTTCGTCTGCTCTACCCAGTATCCAGAAGTATCCATCCTCATCCTTCATCGCGTAGTCTGCAGGATAGTAGATCCACTTGCCCTCCTCTGGCTTACTAAACCTCTGCCAGTACGTCCTTACGTACCTCTCGGGGTCGCCCCATAACGTCATGAGCATTCCTGGCCAAGGCCTCTTGATTACCAGGTAGCCACGCTGGCCGGGAGGACAGGGGCTGCCATCCTCGCATACGACGTCTGCATCGACGCCTGGCAGGGGGTATGTGGCGCTCCCCGGCTTCAAGGGTACAAGCTGAATGCCTGGCGCCGGCGATATCATGATGCCTCCGGTTTCTGTCTGCCACCATGTGTCGACGATGGGGCATCTCTCTCCGCCGACTACAGTATAGTACCACTTCCACGCCTCCGGGTTGATCGGTTCGCCGACCGTGCCGAGTATACGGAGCGTTGAGAGGTCGTGCTTCTTGACCCACTCTTCACCATACCTCATTAGCATCCTTATCGCGGTTGGCGCGGTGTAGAATATCGTAACGCCATACTTCTCGACTATCTGCCACCAACGGTCAGGTGCAGGGTAGTCCGGTGCACCCTCATACATGACTGTAGTTATGCCGTGAAGCAACGGGCCAAACACTACATAGCTATGGCCCGTTATCCACCCGATATCGGCTGTACAGAACATAACGTCATCTGGTTTCACGTCAAAGACCCACTTCATGGTCGCATAGACCCATACAAGGTAGCCACCGGTGCTGTGAACCACGCCCTTTGGTTTGCCAGTCGTGCCACTAGTGTATAGTATGAACAATGGGTGCGTAGATTCCACTGGCACGGGGTCGACTTTGGCGTGCGCCGGTAGTAGGTTATGAAGCCAATAGTCGCGACCCTCAGTCAGCGGCACGTCTATCTTAGCGCCTCTAGCGGTCACATTCTTGACTACAATGACCGTCTCAACACTGGGAGCCATCTCTAGAGCCTCGTCTGCAATCTTTTTCAGTTCGATGACCTTGCCGCGTCTAAAGCCGCCATCTGCAGTTACGAGCACCTTTGCCTTCGCATCATTGATCCTCTCTGCAAGGGCCTTTGCAGAGAAGCCGCTAAACACAACTGTAAACGTTATACCAAGTCTAGCAGCTGCCAGCATGAATATTGGAAGCTCTGGTATCATCGGCAAATAGAATGCGATGGTATCGCCCTTCCTAAGACCAAGGTTCTCGAGAACAGCAGCGAAGCGGTTCACCTCACGGTACAACTGGTAGTATGTGAGGACACGCGTGTCGCCAGGCTCACCCTCCCATATTATTGCGGCTTTGTTGCGTAGACCGCGTTTCAGGTGACGGTCTACAGCGTTATAACTCGCGTTTATCAAACCGCCGACGAACCAACGGTAAAATGGCGGGTTGCTATCATCAAGCACCTTATCCCAGGTTTTGAACCATTCAAGCTCTCTGGCAATTTCTGCGAAGAACTCCTCTGGGTTCTCAAGGGCTCTCTTTCTAACCTCTTCGAGCCTCTTGGGGATGAATCTGGCTTCTGTGGGGAGTGTCTTAGGCTCTGAGGTCAAGCTCTCTGCCCCTATGCGGCGTTCAATAGTATTCTAACACGTTCGTTGCGATAAAAACGTATTTCCAAGGCTTGTGAACCTACGCGGTAAGAACCGTACTTAACGCGTAGTAGAAGCGATGTACCCTTGTAAACTGAACACTGGATTGTCGCCTAGTCTCGTTGGGACACCGCACATAATGTTTAAGTTTAAACCTTCTCCGTGAGCCTTGGGTACCGGTGCCCCACCCTGAGGACTCTCCTGATACACGCTAGGCATTTCCACTATCGTGCGGTGAAACCCGCTCTAAAGGAGGGCTACGAGGAGCTTGATGGAGTAAAGGCTGAGGGTAGAGCCGAGAACGCCTTGGTCGTGTTCGTGACAGTCGAGGATATCGACAGGGAAAACCTTGATGACGTTGTCGAGCAGGTTGTGGAAGACGTGATCGACGTCGCTAGTAAGGTGAAGGCAGACGTCGTTGTCGTCTACCCCTATGCTCACTTGTCTAGCAGATTAGCGCCCCCGGATGTAGCTCTAGAGGCCCTAAGAAGGATGGAAGAGAGGCTGCGCCACCGTGGCATTAAAGTGATACGCGCGCCCTTCGGGTGGTACAAGGAATTCGAAGTCCATTGCTATGGTCACCCTCTGGCCGAGCTTTCGCGTGAGTTCCGCCCGCGTGCCTCTCGTGCAAGGCGTGTTGAGAAGAAGTTTGTGATTGTGACGCCCGATGGTGAGCAGTACGAGCCGGAAGAGTATGTGAAGCGTAGCGACATACCAGAGGACCTCAAGAGGCTTATCGAGAAAGAAGCGCTAGGAATCGAGATAGGCGAGGTTGAGACACCGGTAACGAGATACTGTAGGAAGTTCGGCTTCGAGTGGGAGCCCCTCTCAGACTATGGGCACATGAGGTACGAGCCACATGCCACCGTGATAATGGAGGCCGTTTCGCTCTACGCATGGCGCGTTGCTCAGCGTCTCGGGATACCAGTGCTACGGATACGTGGCACAAACATGTTCGATCTCTCCGTGCCTCCGGTGCGCGAGCACGCAGAGCTATTCGGCGATAGACTGTACGACCTTTGGGCTGACCGCAAGCATCTTGTGCTTCGGTATGCAGCGTGCCATCAGCAGTTTGCAATACTCAAAGATATGGTGCTTAGTTACCGCGACCTACCTCTAGGCATGTTCGAGATCGCGGACAGCTATCGATTCGAGCAGACTGGAGAGCTGACGCTATGCTTCCGCCTTAGAAAGTTCCACATGCCGGATCTACACATACTAGTACGTGACCTTGACGAGGCTGTCAAGGTATCCGAGCGTGTGCAGAAGGTCATACACGAGGAGGTTGCGAAGCTCGACCGCAGATATGTCGCAGTCTACAACGTGACCAGTGACTTCTTCGAGGAGAGGTTCGATACGCTACGCGAACTGATAGCCAGGGATGGTAGACCAGCCCTCGTCACGATATACCCTGCCGGCATATACTACTGGGTTCTCAACGTAGAGTACCACATCGTAGATGTAGCGGGTAGGCCGCGAGAGATAGCAACCTACCAGTTTGACGTTGGTAACGCAAAGCGCTTTGGGATCAAATACGTTGACGAGAAGAACGAGGAGAGATACCCGGTGATAATACACACGGCGTTGATAGGTTCGGTTGAGCGCTACATCTACATGGTGTTTGATACGGCAGCTCAGATGGAGAAGAGAGGCAAGACGCCCTACATACCAACATGGATGGCGCCAATTCAAGTACGCATAATACCCGTGTCCAAGGAGCAACTGGACTACGCGCTGAGCATAGCTGAGATGCTAGACTCTCACGGCATAAGAGTTGATGTGGATGATCGCGACCTGTCGCTTGGCAGGAAGATTCGCGACGCTGGCCGAGAATGGGTGCCGTATATAGGCGTGGTTGGCGAGCGGGAGGTAAAGACCGGCACAATTAACGTCACCATAAGACGTACCAATGAGAGGCGCGCTATGAGACCCGAGGAGCTGCTTAAAATGGTGGAAGATGAGGTCAGGGGGTACCCGCGCGTCGATAGAGCAACGCCGATGTTGCTTAGCAAGCGGCCGACACTAGTATACCTAGAGAAATAGGGCGGGCCTCGGCTCCGCTGAAGGCTCCTCATTTTATTCGGGCCAGGGGTTCATCCCATCACGGGCCCGCCGGGGAGAGGAAAACCGTGTGTGGAATCATAGGCGTCACGGTCTCGCCACAGTGTCAACAAAGAAATGCAGTACCCCTGCTGCTCGAGGGTCTCAAGAGGCTCGAGTATCGTGGGTATGATAGTGCAGGAGTGGCGCTAATCATGTGTAGCAATTCATCTTGTGACGTGAAGGTCTACAAGGCTAAGGGTAAGGTCGACGAGGTTATCGAAAGGTTCTCGCTCCGAGAAAAGTATAGTTTAACGTGTCTAGGTCACACGCGTTGGGCTACGCACGGACCACCTTCTGACACTAATGCACACCCTCATGTGGATTGTAGAGGATACATAGCAGTCGTGCATAACGGGATAATCAAGAACTATGCAATGCTTAAACAAGTTCTATCTGAGCATGGGCACCGGTTTCGCAGTGAGACCGACACTGAGGTGGTCGCGCATCTTCTTGAGGAGTTTCTGCGCGAAGGCCTAGGCATGCTGGAAGCTATGCGCAAGCTACTAGAGGTTCTTGAGGGTAGCTTTGCGCTAGCTGTGTTGTATTCTGGTACACCTAACCGGGTGTACTTTGCGCGAAGAGAAAGCCCATTGTACGCGGCTGTAGGGGATTGCATTTCTGCAGTGTCGAGTGATATACCATCACTATTGCACATTTCGAGGCTAGTGGTGCCAATAGAGGATGACGAGTATGGGTATGTAGAGCCTGGTCACCTGAGCCTCTATGATAGGAGGGGAGAGCCGGTAGACTGGAGGCGGCGTGCAAAGATAGTAACGTGGAGTATTGAGGAAGCGAGCAAAGGTGGATACCCGCACTACATGTTAAAGGAGATATTCGAGCAGCCCAGGGCGCTCTACGAGACGCTGATAGGTTTAATCGAGGATCCTGCACTGGAGGAGGCTGCCGAGCTACTTGTGAACGCGCGTAGAGTTTTCGTGACTGGCGCGGGCACAAGCTATCACGCCACTCTAGTCTTCAAGCATTACATTACTGGGATGGCAGGAATTGTACCCATTGATTTCATTGCCTCAGAGCACCCCGAGTACATGGCTGCGGTGAGTCATGAAGACGTTCTCATAGCTGTTAGTCAGAGCGGTGAGACAACAGACACGTTGCAAGCGGTGCGTGAGGCCAAGAAGCGGGGTGTCAAGATAATAGCTGTCACGAACGTCATTGGAAGCACGTTATCAAGGCTAGCAGACGTCACACTCTATACGCGTGCTGGCCCGGAAATCGGTGTTGCCGCGACAAAGACCTTCCTTACTCAAGTGTTGACTTTACAGCTTCTAGCGGCACGTGTGGCATGCAAACTCGGTGTTATAGATAAGAGCGATTTCGAGTCTATTGTTGAGAAGCTTAGCTCGGCACGCGAAGCAGCGCGCAGTGCCGAGAGACTGAATCCTCACATTAAGGCACTAGCCGTTATACTATCCAAGGCACAAAGCATGTTCGTGCTTGGAAGGCTACTGGGTGCACACCTGGCTAGAGAAGCGGCCTTAAAGATAAAAGAAATATCATATGTGCATGCCGAGGCCTACCCTGCAGGCGAGAGTAAGCACGGGCCAATAGCTCTTGTTGAGGAGGGGTTCCCGGTTATATTCGTGGGTACACCTGGTGTTGAGAAGAAACTCTACTCTAACATGGAGGAGATGAAAGCGCGTGGTGCCAAAGTGATAGTAGTTGGTGTCGATAGTTACGAGGATGCGCCAGCAGATTACAAGGTGCTAGTAGGGTCATATGATGAGACGCTCGCACCCTATGCTATTATGCCGCCGCTCCAGTTGCTAGCGTATCACATGGCGGTGATGTTGGGCTATGACCCAGACAAGCCGAGGAACCTCGCAAAGACAGTTACCGTGGAGTAGACTGTAAGGTGATAAAGATGTATGACAAGAGGGATGTTATAATAGTCGTTGTAAACTCGCGTGGGGCGAACTCTGCCAGCATAGTGAGCAGTGGCAACCCCCTCGATGTTAGAGTGGCGTGTAGACCTCTACGTGAACACTTAAAGGAGGCGGCAGGACAAGTAGCTAGTAACATCGTCTTTGTTGACGATCTCGTAGAGGCTCGTAAGGCTATACATGATGCTGAGCAGGCAGGTATTGTCCTGCTGGTTGACGGGTTGAGTGGCTTCACAAATCCTAAGCGAGCATTTGAAGATGCTCTGGAATCGTATATCGCAGCTACCAGTGATGTTGTCGTGCTAGCGACTAAGCCCTATGCTGAAAGAGGTGTACGCGTAGCCACAAGGGGCTCAACGTTAGTTGAGGCTGGTGTTGGTAGTGAGGCGTTTGCTGGTGTAGTGGCAGGGAAAAGAGAGAAACTACTAGACGCGCTAAACAGAGCAAGAAGCTGGATCGAGGTTCTCAATGCGCTCCATGAAGCCAATGTAGTCTACTGGAGCGAGCCCTGGATACGTCTCGAGACACCATACGACATACTACTGTATAACATGCTTGTCCTTCAGGAGCTGCGTGAGGCACGGATAGCAGCTAATGCCGAGATAAGCCCCACGGCTGTAATAGAAGGACCTGTTGTAATCGAGGAGCGTGCACGGATAGATCACTATGCGGTTATCAAGGGCCCGGCTATGATTTGTAAAGACGCCTTCGTAGGGTTGCATGCAACTGTAAGACAGTACTCAGTGTTAGAAGAGAATGCGCGAGTAGACGCGTATAGCGAGGTATACGTTACTAGTCTCCAGCGTGGTGCAACTCTCTCCTCGCACACGTATCTAACGGGTAGCATTGTTGGCGAGGCGGCAAAAGTAGAGCCGTTCGTCGTCACTAAAGTATTGTACGAGCGTGAGGCCGCGGAAAAACTCGGTATAATCGCGCCATTTACGCCAGAGACACGCGCAGGTGCAGTCATCTACGCTGGTGCTAGAGTACCGGCAGGTACGGTGCTCGAGCCACTCGCGCACATAAAACCCTGAGTATAAACGAGGAGAGGTGTTGGTCACCTCTTTATCATTGATACTAGCCTCTCGGCCAGCTTTTCTATAAGCTCTTTAGCCTTCTCCTCGTTATCTGCGGGTATAATGCCAGATGCAATGCTACCACGACCACCGCCCTTACCGCCGAGTTCTCTCAGCACCTTAGCCACCGGCCTTAGGTCGATATCCTTCCTACGCGTGGCTATCTGGACACGATAACCACTCTTGGATGGCCATGCGACAATAGCTATAGCGTCTCCCTCTTCCAGCTTCTCCAGGACATCCATTGCAAGTTTGTCATCGCTCACCGGCACTACAACCAGCCTTAAGACTATGCTGTCGAGCCTCTTCTCTGCGGCTGTGCTGCTCAGCGCCTTGGCTAGCATCCTCCTATACTCGCCTAGCATGCGTTTAGCCTCTTCGTGCTCCTCTACGAGCTTAGCAAGTCTAGTGTTCAACTCTGCTATGCTACGCCCACCCAGCTTTTCGACAGCCTTCATAATCGTATCCTCAAGGTTTGAAGCATACTCGGCTACACGGTCACCGGCAACGTATTCTAGTCGTACGACGCCGTCTTGGATACGCTCCACATTGATTATCTTGAATGCACCGACCTCACCAGTGTTGGACAGGTGAGTGCCGAAGCATGCCTCCACATCCCAATCCTCGATTTCGACTATCCTGAGTTTAGGCGAAGGCGGTACACCGCCTTGGAATATACGATAACCGTACTTCTCAACAGCCTCGTTCCACTCCATGAGCCTAGCTTTCACGGGCCTCCTCTCGCGGATGACACGGTTAACCATCTCTTCAAGCTCTTTGACCTCTTCGCGGCTCAAGGGCTTGTAGTGTGTTATGTCTAGCCTGCCCTTCTCGGGGGTCTTCTCCGCACCAGCTTGCCATACATGGTCGCCTAGTAGTCTTCTAGCCGCTGCAAGGAGAATGTGAGTCGCTGTGTGGTGTCTCATCATCCTGTATCTTCTCTCCCAGTCTATAATGCCGAGGACCTTCTTGCCTACACAGTTGGACGGCAAGGGCGGCTCGACAATATGCACGATTACACCCTTATCGGTCTTCTCAACACCCTTAACGTGGTACTCGCGCCCATCACAGTATATCGTGCCCGTGTCGTGTAACTGGCCGCCTCCCGTTGGATAGAAGGCGGTTGCGTCAAGAACAACATAGTTGCCATTCACGCCCAGTACGATAGCCTCAAACCGCCTCATGTAAGGATCCTCGTGGAATAGTCGACGCGTCTCCGGGAACCCATCGGCCCACTCAACTACCTCGCGAGGTAGCCTGGTCTTCTCTACCTCCCTGGCTACGCCTCCCCTAGCACCGTGGCGCTCTGCAACCTTAGCATAGAAGTCGTGCGGCACACTTACTGCGACGCCGCGTTTTGCTGCAACACCGGCCACGATATCCGGCGGTATGCCGTGACTATCGTACAGCAGTATAAGGTCGTCAAGCGATAGGCTACGCTTCTTAGCTAACATCTTCTCCACGATCTTCTCCGCATTTGTGAGTATCTTGCGGTACTTCTCCTCCTCTAACCCGGTCACTTCCAGGATGTAACTGCTCCTCTCCACATACTGAGGGTAGAGGTCGCGCCAGTATCTCAGCTGACGCTCGACAAGATCTACGAGACTCGCATCCGAGCCTAGCAGCGCGAGGAGCCTTACAGCGCGGCGTATAACTAGCCTGGCTAGGTACCCCTCACCGCTATTAGACGGTACTATACCATCGCCAAGCATCCACATAATGGTTCTCGTGTGGTCTAGGAGAGCATAGACTCTAGCCGCCTTTTCCAGCTCCGCTTTCACCCAATCAACGTCAGCGCCGAGCGCGGATGCAATCTTCTCATAGTATGCTTTGATGCTCTCGGGTGACTCTGGGTCTAGGTAGCCAGCCAGCCTCGCAGCGCTCCATAATAGTTTCTCTTCGGGCTCATCAACGCCTATCACCTTGAAGAACTCTGGAACAAGCTCGCGGTATATGGCGTGGAAGGCTGTAGGTGCACGCCTATTGCTAAACCACGTTATCCTCTCCAGGCCGTAGCCAGTGTCGACAACCCTCAACGGCATCTCTACATATTTGCCGTCCCTAACCTCGTACTGCATGAAGACTAGCGTGGCAAGCTCCAGACCGCCTACAGTCACCTCGAAGCTCGGTCCAGCGTTGCCGCCACCCTCCCACCACGACTCCTTGAATACAATCTCCTCTTCGGGAATCCCCAGCTCTTTAGTGAAGAACTCAAAAGCATACTCTACCGTCTCGTCCTTCCAGTAAACGTGCTTATCGGGGTAGTTAAACGCGTGATGACCACCCATAGTGAAGCCGGTGAGGTGCCTACCAACAGTGAGACCAACGTGATCTATATCCTCAAGGCGTATACACGGTTGTGCTATCACGAGTGGATTCGCGGGTGGCGGCACAAGACCGCTAGTAACGTGAGGCTGAAACACAACTATACTCGCTATTGTGAGGTAGAGATCCTCCCTCCATCTCGCAACAACAGGTCTAGGTGGTATGATAGTGTGGCCGTGCCTCTCGAAGAACCGCAAGAACTTCTCGATAGCCTCGCGTAGCGTCAGCTCCGGCACGCTCCTGGGTATATCCCAGAATCGATACTCCTCACAGGGTGCGTCGCCGCACGTCTCCCTCTCACTACTGAGCGTCCAGAAGTACTCGTTGCAAACCTTGCACTGCTTACGGTGGAAACCGCGCTCCTTGAAGAACTTCAGCCTATAGACACTCGGGTCTACGCGGGTCAACCACGATCACCTTACCGGCCCAACAGGGGGAGCAGCATAACGACCTATACTCTTTAGGCTCTGCATAGTGATGGGCGCTAGAGCCCCTAGCTTTAAAGGCTGTCTGTGCTTTCTGGCAGTGCCGGGGGACGATAATGGCGCGGAACAAGCCTCTTGCTAGGAAGCTGAGGCTTGCCAAGGCGTACAAGAGTAACAGCCCGGTGCCAGTATGGGTTATCGTGAAGACGAACCGTAGATTTACAACCCATCCGAAGCGGAGGCACTGGAGGAGGAACTGGATAAAGGCGTGAGGTGAGCGCGGTGCCCAAGGAGAAGAAGGAGATGGTCTACGTTATCCCCCTTAAGCGTGTCTACTGGGGTAGGAGGACTAACCGTGCGGCGCGTGCTGTAAAACTAGTTAGGCAGTTTGTGGCTCGCCACTTCGGCGTTGAGCCCGAGAAGGTGTGGATAAGTAACGAGGTTAACGAGTACATCTGGCAGTTTAGCATCGAGAAGCCGCCGAGGCGCGTCAAGGTATACGTCGTTAAGGACGAGGAGGCTGGCTTAGTGAGGGTATACCTGGCTAGGAAGCAGGACTAACCGTTTTTCCCTAGGCGCGGGAAGCTGCCGGGGGCTACGGATTTTGTCCGAGGAGAAGGGGGCTATTGAGAAAATCAGCATCTTTGGCAACTCGAACATAGGGGTCTACATATTCGCCAACAACAAATTTGCGCTAGTGCCGCCCGGCGTAGCCGAGAGCGACAAGAAGAGGATACGTGATACTCTCGGAGTGGACATAATAGAGGTCAAGATAGCAGACATGATAATCAATGGAGTGATGGTTGCGGGTAACGACAGGGGGTTGCTTCTCCCAAGGATAGTCAAGCCTGAGGAGATAGACGAGCTCAAGAGTTATATAGGTGGTAGCGTGCGCATAGAGGTGCTCAACATACGTAGTACGGCACTTGGCAACCTCATAGCTGCTAACAACAATGGTGCTCTAGTTTCGCCTCTCGTTGATAGAACCGTGCTAGAGATCGTACGAGATGTGCTTGGTGTTCCTCGTGTCGAGATGAAGAGGCTTGCGGACATACCGTCAGTTGGTTCAATGCTAGTCGCCAATAGTTACGGTGGGCTTGTGCACCCCGGGGTCTCCGACGAAGAGATAGAGTTCCTCCAGAGTGTGTTCGGCGTTGAGTTCATCCGCGGGACGGTCAACTTTGGCCTCTACTTCGTGAAAGCCGGGATAGTGGCTAACGATAATGGTGTGCTTGTCGGTGAGGATACAACTGGCCCTGAGATTGCGCAGATAAGCCAGGCGCTTCTTCCAAGGTGAAGCCGTTATAATAGTCCGGTCTATGCGTTGCGGCACCGGGTGACTAGTTAATGGCTACAAGCGGCGATGTGCAGGTCAAGATATTCCGTGTAGAGGGCCGCATGCTCATTAAACACGACAAGTTCCCGACATGGTGGAAGTTCCGCAAAGAGGTTAGAGCGTTGACGCCCGAGCATGCGATAGAGAAGGTACTGTCCGAGATGGGTAGCAAGCACCGCGTCAAGAGGTATAACATCGTGATTGAGAGCGTCAAGGAGATTAGTCTGGATGAGGCAACCGACCGCTATGTGATCCTCCTCTCGCAGCTAAAGAAGTGGGTGAAAGAGTAATGAGTGAGCAACGCATAGACGTAAACACACTTCTGCAGCAACTGTCCGCACTAGAAGAGTACATAGCAGCGCTTCAGACTAGCATAGAGCGTATCAATGCCAGTTTGCAAGTCCTCTATGCTGGCGAGAAAGCACTAGAGGAGCTTCGCAACGGCGACGTCGAGGCACTAGTAGATTTGGATGGAGGCGGTGTAGTGTACGGTTTTGCCCGCATAAATGGAGGCGAGAAGAGTAAGGTGCTCATCCATGCCGGGCTCGATGTGTTCGTAGAGGTGCCTATTGACAAGGCTCTCGAGATAATAAGGCAGAGGCAGGCTGAGACCGCTAAGACTCTTGACGCGTACCGCCGCGAGCTCATGAACGCTCTGGGTGCCTATCAGCAGCTGAGGGCTATGCTAGAGCAGGCGATAAGGCCGGCGGCTAGGCAACAGGGTTGAACCAGGGGAGCAAATGGTACTCAAGAGGCTTCGCAAGGTACTTCAGGGTTTTGTAGAGAAAGTTGAACGTGTAGTACAGAAGGCAGCTGAAAAGGCTACAACAAAGACGATCAGCGAGAAAGATGTAGACGAGTTTCTCCAGGATCTTCTCATGGAACTCATAGAAAGTGATGTTGCGTTTGAGACCGCCGAGAAGCTGGTAGAGGAGTTGCGCAAGAGACTAGTGGGTCTTCAGGTGCCGAGAGGAGCTGATACGCGCAAGATACTTGAGGGCAAGGTACATGAGGCTCTCGTTGAGCTTCTCAAGACAGGATGGCGGCATATAGACCTAGTGTCCGAGGCCAAGGAGAAGTGTAGACGAGGCGAACCTCTTGTCATAGTATTCTTGGGTGTAAATGGCGTAGGAAAAACGACAACGATAGCGAAGTTCGCCTACATGTTCAAGAAAGCAGGGCTCACACCAGTCATAGCAGCAGCTGATACATTCCGTGCAGGTGCGCAGGAGCAGCTGAGGCTTCACGCTGAACGTGTAGGTGCGGTTTTCGTAGGTGGGCGTTACGGTGCCGATCCTGCCTCGGTAGCTTACGATGCGATACAGATGGCCAAGAGTAGGGGCTATTGTGTGGTCCTAGTTGACACTGCAGGGCGCATGCATACCGATATCGACCTCATGGAGGAGCTTAGGAAGATTGTACGTGTAGCCAAGCCAGACTACAAGGTGCTTGTGGTTGACGCTTTAACCGGGAATGATGCTGTGGAGCAAGCGAAGTTCTTTGACGAGGCGGTGGGTGTCGACTTTGTAGTCCTTACAAAGTTTGATGCGGATGCCAAGGGTGGTACAGCGATAAGCGTTGTGGATGCTATCAAGAAGCCAATACTGTTCCTTGGCGTGGGTCAACGGTATGAAGACTTGGAGCCCATGGAGCCAGAGAAGCTTGTCGCCAAGCTGTTATCCTAGCGGGGTTTAGGGCACCAGTCTGGGCGCGGGCAATGATAGAGAAAGTGCGCGAGACCCTAGAGACATGGCGGCAGATAATACTCAGGACGAGGAGACCTAGGCGTGACGAATTCCTACTAACCTTCCGTATTGTGCTGCTCGCGATACTTGCTATAGGCGCGGTTGGTTATGCTATTCACCTGGCAGCCAGGTTTGTGCTTGTAGGGTGAAAGGTGTGACGGAGGAGACCAAGGAGCGCGGCCCGCAACGACCTGTGAGGTTCTATGCTGTGAGGACCATCGCTGGGCGAGAGATAGACGTAGCGTTGTTAATTGAGAGTAGGGCTAGAGAGAACAATCTTGACATCCGTTCGATAATAGTCCCGCCTAAAGTGAAAGGTATAGTGCTTGTCGAGGCGCCAGCGGCGTTCATCGTTAGTGAGGCTATACGTGGTATAAGGTATGCCAGGAGTGTAGCTCCGGGCTACATACCACCCGAGGAGATAGCCAAGGTGATGAAAGAGGAGGTTGCCATACGCATCAAGGAGGGTGACGTAGTAGAGATAATCTCTGGTCCGTTCCGTGGATTCCGTGGTAGGGTTGAGCGCGCTGACCTAGAGAAGGGTCAGATAGAACTCACGCTGCTAGACGCAAGTTATAACCTAAGGATAATAGTCTCGCCGGACATGGTGCGCCCGGTGAGGGAGGAGACCCATGGGGCGTAAGAAGACGCTCACTTTCACTGTTGAGGGTGGTAGGGTCAAGCCTGGGCCGCCAATAGCGCCTGCTATCGCGCCACTAGGGTTGAACGTAGCCGAGGTTGTGCAGAAGATAAACGAGGCGACCAAGAAGTTCGAGGGTATGACAGTACCGGTTAAGATCATCGTTGACCTTGACACTAAGGAGTATGAGATAGAGGTTGGCATTCCGACCACAACTGCGCTACTCTTGAGAGCAGCTGGTGCCAAGGAGCCGTCTGGTGACCCGGCACACCACAAGATAGGCGATATACCATTCGAGAAGATAGTCGAGATAGCCATAATGAAGAAGCCGCAGTTGACGGCTAAGACGCTAAAGGCGGCAGTCAAGACTATACTAGGTACTGCGAGGTGTATCGGACTGCTCGTTGACGGTAAGGATCCGAAGCAGGTGGTGAAGGAGGTAGAGCAGGGTCTTTACGATGCCGTGTTGGCAAAGTACGAGGAGGAGTGGCGCAAAGCCTAACCGGGCTTGGGGGGCGCGTAGCGCGCGAGGTGGAGAAGAGTGTCGTTCGTGCCTAAGGAGAACCTCGTGGATGCAATAAGGAAGGCGATAGCGTACTCGCCGGAACGTAAGTTCAAGCAGAGTGTTGAACTGATAGTTGTGCTTAGGGACGTTGACCCTAGGACCCCGGAGGGCCGTATAAGGGAGATAGTATTCCTTCCACATCCGCCAAAGAAGCACGTAACGATATGTGTGGTTGCAGATGGTGATATGGCTGTCAAAGCACGTGAGGTCGCCGACCGTGTAATAACTCGTGAGGAGCTACAAGGTATTGACAGGAAGATGGCGAAGAAGATAGCACAGACGTGCGACTGGGTGCTCGTCAAGACCGATCTTATGGGCCTGGCTGGTAGGATACTTGGTCCGGCTCTTGGTCCAAGGGGTAAGATACCAGTGCCGATGCCGCCGAACGTTAACGTGGAGGCGTTTGTCAACAGGTATAGAAGTGCTGTGATGGTGAGGACCAGGGACCAGCCACAGGTAATGGTTAGGATTGGCACGGAGGACATGAGTCCCGAGGAGCTTGCGGAGAATGCGATGCGTGTGTTGCAAGTGCTGGAGGGTAAGCTGAAGAACCCGACCTACAACATCGCGAAGATTATCGTGAAGACCACGATGGGACCGCCTATAGAGGTCCGGCTACGGTGAGGCGGCGGGGTGGGCGCCAGTGGCGCTTCGCATAGCGTTCAAGAGGACTAGGCCGATACCAGAGTGGAAGAAGAAGGAGGTTGAAGAACTAACCAGGCTGATAAAGAGCTACAAGGTTATCGCGATCGCGGACCTGACGGGTATACCAGCGGCGCAGTTGCACCGTATACGTAAGAAGCTACGCGAGAAGTATGGCGAGGACAAGATAAAGCTGCGTGTTGCTAAGAACAAGTTGTTCAAGCTCGCTCTCGAAAGGGCGGGTATAGATGCCAGCAAGTTTGAGCCTTATCTGACTGGCAACAACATATTCATCTTCGCTAACATAAACCCGTTCGAACTCGCAATGATACTAGACAAGGAGAGGGCAAGGGCGCCAGCAAAGCCGGGTATGAAGGCGCCCACTGAGATAGTCGTGCCAGCTGGCAACACGGGTCTCCAGCCAGGTCCAATCATGAGCGTGTTTAGCAAGCTCCGTATCCCGATACGTGTGCAGGAAGGCACCATCTGGATTGCAAAGGATACTGTTGTAGCCAAGCCAGGTGACGTGATAAGCGAGGAGCTCGCGTCGCTCCTCCAGAAGCTTGGCATAGAGCCTGTAGAGATATACCTAAAGCTCAAGATGGCCTATGAGGATGGTGTGGTTATCCCAGCAGAGCACCTCTACATCAACATTGACGAGTATAGACAGCGCGTCGAGGAGGCTGTAAGACATGCGCTGTGGGTGGGTGTAGAGATAGCATACCCAGAGCCCGAGGTGATGAAGCTAGCGATACCGGTTGCAGTAAGGCGCGCATTCGCTGTGGCAGCCGAAGCTGGTTACGTGACACCAGAGACGGCAGAGTTCGTACTAAGGACGGCAGTTGCGAAGGCACTAGCAGTCGTCGCCGCCCTAGGCGACAAGGCAAAGGAGCTAGGCATCGAGGTGCAAGTGGCTGCTCCGGCTGCGGCTGCGCCAGCTGCTACCGAGGAGAAGGAGGAAGAGAAGAAGGAAGAGGAGGAAAAGAAGGAAGAGGGCGTCAGCGAGGAGGAGCTCGCCGGCGGTCTCGAGAGCCTATTCGGCTTCTAAACGCCCCTACTTGGTTTCTATCTCAACCTCAGCGTACCTATCCACGCTCTCCCATACCCTCAGACGCACTTTCAGCTCTCTGCATCTTTCCGCGCCAAGTCTCCTACAGAGAGCTTCGTGTAGTTCTCTTGCTAGGGTTAGTGCTATGTGTTCGGTTGTCGCTGAATTGTAGGGTATCCTCTTTACGCGATAATTAAAAACGCCGTGTGCCTCAAAGTGGCCGCTCGCTGGTAGTATAACAGCCATGTTCCACTCGGAAAGAATCGTTTGAAGAGTATCTCTCAGCAATCTAAAATCTACTACCATGCCATGCTCGTCTAGCGTGCCTTCTACCTCGGCATCTACACGAAAAGTGTGACCGTGGAGTATGGGCGTGGAGCCTGGCTCGGGTGTATAGTGGATAGCTTCGAAGACGAGATTTGCTACACCGACCTTCACGCGCAAAATGCTCTACCCCACGCCTCTACAAGCATCCAGGTGAGCGTTAATGCTTGCCAATATTCTCTTAAACCATGTTAGATATTCGCCTCTCGCTCTCCTCTCAAGGAATGAGATGCAAGGCTCTACGCTCCTATAGTGCGCGAGCTTCTCGCTGCAATCGTCGAATACCTTTACACGCGTGTAAGCGATTAACAGCTCGACTAGACAGGAGGCTAGGCGCGTGAACGGCTCCGGGTCGCTCACTTTAGCAGCTCTAACCGGCCTTAGTGTCAACCTCTTCTTGTATCCATCCATTTCTATACTCTCAACCCTAGCCTCTATCACGAGGTAAGGATTGGAGAGAGTAGGGCAACAGTACTCTTGGTTCTCGGTGCGTGCCTCCCCGAATAACACTCTAGCATAGTCGATAGGGTCCGAGGGGACCGAAAGCACAACACAGCCTCCTAACGTTGCATTGTAGAGCGTTGTACCAGGGTAGAGCCATGCGTATAGCATATCCCCGTCGCGTACCACACCCAGGGGCGTGAAGCGACAACCATGGTCAAGCGTAGCGATACTAGCGATAGTCTCGTATATCACTCCTTCGCGAAACCATCGAAGCAACTTATCCTCGAGATACTTGAGGCCATACGGGCTAGTTTAGGTTTCGACCCACTTGCTGATCGTAGAGCAGCTGTGCTCCTCGAGACCCTCCTCTATGAGGCTATGAGCGAGGAGCGCTTAGCGAGCATTAGGGACATCAAAGCAATCGTTGAGGGACGCCTAGTAAGCGTGGTTGCAAGCGGCGCCTGTCTAGAAAAGGAAGCTAATCTCATCGAGGGGGTCATCATAGCTGCTGATGGCGCTACGAGCGTCTTACTACACATGGGCTTCGATTGCCCAGATATCATCGTGACCGATCTAGACGGGCCCCTCGAAGATATACTATGGTGTGCCTATCGCGGCTCGTTGATAGTCGTGCACGCGCATGGCGATAATGCATGGCTGCTCCACGAAATCGTGCCAAGAACGCCTCTCGTAGCTGGTAGTGTCCAGGTTGAGCCTTTGCTCGGCCTGGCTATGCTGCTGCCAGGCTTCACCGACGGTGATAGGGCAGCTTGGCTAGCGCACGTGGCAGGCGCATCAAAGATAAGACTCGTAGGTTGGTGTCCAGATGCACCTCAACACCCGTTATCAAAGAGGCTTGTTAACCCCCTTAAGCGTAGAAAACTAGTAATTGCAGAGAAGCTACTCGAGATGCTCAAGGGATATCGTGGAGAGTTGTAAGAGCGGTGCAAGGATACTATGGGTTGTGACTGGTGCCGGGAGCTGGCTCCGAGAAGCAGCCGGAATAGCAGCTGCTCTCGCAAAGTTTCATCGTGTAACCATTGCGTTGACTAAGGCTGGGTATGAAGTTGCAAGGGTCTTCGGGGCTCTCGGTTTATTGAGGCTCGCGGCGCCAGGCGGGTATTATCGCGAGCTTGTAGTTGAAGCGTCGGCTAGCGGCTTGCCAGTCGTGAACAGAGTATCTGCAAAGAGCTATGATCTCGTCGTTATCGCGCCTGCATCCTCCAACACTATCGCTAAGATAGCGTATGGAGTTGCGGATAACCTGGCGTCCAGCGTTGCTAGCCAGGCTTTGAAGAACCGCGTGCCTCTTGCAATTGTGCCTAGCGAGTGGCCCGACGGTGTAGAAACCGAGCTGCCGTGTCGTGTTGACAGAAACCTTTGTGTAGGCTGTAAGGCGTGTATACCGGTCTGCCCTGTAGGTGCCATAACACTCGTTGAAGGCAAGGCACGTATAGAGCTGCAAGAGTGTGTCGGGTGTACTAGGTGTGTCGCAGCATGCCACGTTGGCGCAATCAAATGCTTCGATAGGGTCAAGGTGAGGCCTAGTAGAATTGATATTGAGAACTTGGAGAGAGTGAAGATGTATGGTGTTGTGGTTCTGGAGAGGCCGCTTCAAATCCTCAAGTGGGTATCTTCCATGGGGTATTGTGTCCCGGGCTCTTCGTTTATAGGAGGGAATGGCGGGTTGACGGAGTAACAGCGGGTGTGTGGGGTAACCCGGGTCTTGCCTTTCGGCAAACAGATGTTCACTGGGTGTAGTAGGGAGGATGTTGCGCCAGCCGTGCTTCTAACGAGCCTTGAGGAGGTCTACGAGGAGGCTAGTAATAAGCTGAAGAGCGTGTCTGGCGAGGTTCGCGGGCGCGGGGGCTTCGCATCCCGTAAGGGCAAGTATCACAACATCGAGATCATGGTGATGAAGACGCCTATAGGTGCGCCTGCGACAGCCATCGCGCTAGAGGAGCTGTACAGGCTAGGTGCTAGGATATTTGTAAAGGTTGATACAGCGCTGGGCTTGCAGAGGAAGCTGCGCCCAGGCACCCTCATAGTGCCTATTGCTGCCGTGCGTGCCGAGAGTGTATCAAAGTACTATGCGCCGGCCGAGTACCCTGCAATACCAAGCTACAAGTTCCTCCAGGTGCTAGACAAGGTGACCGTGCGCGGTAGTGGCGTAGAGCCCACCCCGACGGTGGTAATGAGCACCGACATGTTCTATCTAACGGTACGAGAGGAGTACGAGAGGTGGGCTAAGCTCGTTGGAGCTGTAGATATGGATACAGCCGCGCTATACACCATCGCGCAGGTAAGAGGTCTTCATGCTGGCGCGCTGCTCGTGATAGACAGTAGCGTGTGGAGCGGGCCGCGCGAGGAGGTCTGGCTAGAGGAGAGTGAAGAGAGTGTTGTGAAGACGCGTGAAGAAGTGATAAGTACGCTGCGCACGGCAGTCAACCTTGGTCTTGAGGCTCTCATAGTGATGTACGAGTATCTGAAGTCGGAGAAGGCTATTGAGCGACTGGAGAAGACACGTGGACAGAAGAGGCTTGTCTCGCTATGAGCGTGGGAGCCCCCTTACCAGTAACGTGGAGTGAGAGGTTCACGAAGTTTTTCTTCTCAAGTAGCGATGAAGTCAACAAGGCCTGGATGGAGCGCATGAAGACATATCGGCGCTACCTTGACGAGACCGGGCTGGCACGATGCTGCGTAGAGTTCTTGGAGCCACGCGAGGCCCCATTAGAGCACATAAAATGGGTGCATGACGAGGAGTTTGTAGAGATGCTCTTAGAGGCTGATAAGCTACCGTCAGCAGTCGTGATAGACTATGGTGATACGCGTGCCTATCCCGGCTTCCTCAAAGACCTCCTACTGATAATAGGCGGTGAGGAGATACTTCTGGACCACCTTGTGGAGAGGGGACGTGTAGCCGGCTACCAGCCTTTTGGAGGCCTCCATCACGCGGCAAGTAGGAGAGCTTCAGGATTCTGCCCCGCCAACGACATTGCGGTTCTAATAGAATACGCTAGGAGGAAGTACGGCTGGAATAGGTTCGCCGTGATAGATATAGACGTGCATCATGGTGACGGTACACAAAGCATATACTGGAACGACCCCACAGTACTCGCGATAAGCTTCCATGGCTACTCGCCAGGCTTCTATCCCGGCACTGGCAACTACAATGAACTGGGAGGCGACCGCGCCAAAGGCACAAAGCTCAATGTCCCGCTTCCGCCCGGCACGGGCGACAAAGCATTTCTTACAGTATTCGAGCGGCTTGTGCCAGAAGCACTCCGCATATACCGTCCAAGACTCATAGTGGCGCAGCTAGGGGTGGATGGCCACCGAGACGATCCTCTAGGCATACTGATGCTAACAACAACTAGCTATGTACAAGCAACCAAGATGTTGAGAGAAGTTGCTGAAGAGATAGGTGCTGTTCTTGTCGGAGTAGGTGGTGGGGGCTATGGTGTTAGCGCGTCGCGTGCAATGATAGCAGAGACTGTAGGACTCATAGGCGGGCTTGACAAACTACCTCCCGATGTAAGGGTAAGGGTAGAAGAGCTAATGGATCCTGAACCGACAAGTGATCCGCCGCAACGCGTGCAAAGCTTAGTGGAGCTAGCGGATCTTCTCCTCCAGAAGCTTGAGGAGGCGGTAGCCCCAGAGGAGGAAGAGGAAGAGAACTAAAAACGCGAGTTGTACGTTTGTTCTGTTATCTGTTTAATGGATGAGGAGGGGATATTAAGCTGAGAAAAGTGATGACTCGGTTCTCGGCCGATGCTGGCCCCCTCGCCGCGGCCCTGAGAGCCGCTGTTGCGGCATAACTGTGAGGGGCCGTTCTGGGGCTCCCGCCCCTCGCCGCCACCCTGAAAACAATTGTTTATGCTTGTAGCCTCAGCCTCTTGACGACAATGTTCCTGTCCAGCAGTGATAGTAGTGGAGCTGCTCTCGGGCCACTATCACGACCTACGAATATCTTGTAGAACCAGCGGTAGAATTCGCGCCTCTTTTTCGCGTCAAGGTCTTCCGTAGCCTTCATGAGAGCGTTCTTTATGTTCTCCTCGTTCCAGTCCTCGAGCGCCTCTAGTAGCGATGCTGCTTTCTCGAACTTCTCTCGCACCCAGTCTGGTAGCTCGACGCTAGGCGGCTCCTCGAGTATATCCACTCTCATCTGGCTCGGTGCATACTTCTCCATCCAGCGACGTGCACGAGGAATCAGTGCACGTAGCCTCTCAACGTCATAGCTTGTCGGGTCGCGTGGCATGTGGCCAGTGCGCTGCAGCCTCTTCAGCGCCTCCTCAAACGCCTCATTATCGTCCAGCTTGCGGAGCAGCCATGCCAGGATGGCAACGTGTGTGTATGGGGGTTGCGCAGGCAGCTTATCTGGTATGTTCTCCCAGGATAACAGGCTGTAGAAGTAGCTCTTCGCTAGATGAGCATCTTGCTCTTTGTCGCCGGTCGACTCGGCACCGTAGAATATGCGTTCAGCCTGGTACCACGCATTGTAGTAGTTTGGTATGTCGCGTAGGCTGAGCGTCACTTTCCTCATGGGAGGTACGCGGAGGTATAGGAAGCGGAGCACCTCAGGATGGGCCACCTCTAGCCACTCGCGAGGCGTGAAGCCCTTGAAGTCGCTGCTGGACATGTCTGTCTCTTCGCCCGTTGCGGGGTCCCTGTAAGCGACCCACTCGTAGGGCGTGCCCATCGGCGGTTTCATCCGGAAGACGTTCACTGCGAGATCCTTGGCGGAGTCTCTGCTACCACCTGGCATTGCGTGGTCCTTGCCGTATGGCTCGAAGTCTACTCTTAGCGCCCACCAGACACCGACCCACTCTAGCCTCCAGTTCAACTTGCCCTCGGTTAGCGGGGCCTCCCCCGTATACCCGCAATGCTTACACTTGTATACTACGGTGTCGCCCTTGATCTCGATGGATTCTGTAGTGTCGATCCTCCCGCACCTCGCGCAGATAGGCTCGAATGGTATCCAGCCGGGTGGGTACGGGTTCCTCCCACGGTACTTGTTGAGAATCTTCCGTATCTCCTCACGCTTCTCGATACTAAGCCTCGTGAAATCGAGTAGACTTCCACGGTACAGGTCGGTAGTTGTTACAACTTCTACCTTCCCATCAGTGAAGTCTTTGAGATAGGGGCCAAAGTCCTCCCAGTAATGATCAACCCAGTTGTCGTGGCAACCTTTGGGATCCGGCACGCGTATCAAAGGCCATCCGGTGTACTTTCCGCAGGCCTCGCGTGGGTCTGGGAACTGCGCACACTGTGGCTCTTTGCCTTTCCACGCGTCCTGCGTGTAGAGAGTGATGAACTGTCTTATCCTCCATCCGCGCGCTTCAAGAATGCGTCGAACAACCTCTGGTATTACGACCTCGCCGCGAAGCCTCCCAACATGCTGAAGTCCCGAGACGCTCAAGCCGCCGTTAAATACAAACTCCTCCTTGCCCTCCTCCCGTTTACGCTCCTCCAGGAACCTCTCAACTTCCTCTGCTAGCTCCTCTATCCAATGGCGATACCAACCCCAGCGCTCCTCTAACTGTTTCAACGCGATCATCTGTGCAGCCCCCAAGTCCCGTAGAGCCGTCCCGAGGATTAAACCGAGGAGTTCGAACCAAACGTATACCACGGGAATGAATGTTTACAACATTTTGCAACTATCGTTTGTGTACACATGTGTAAATACTCCGGCAGTAGTGTATGTCTAAGGTGAGGGCGCTAAAGACGTATGTTGTGCGGCGAGGCTATGCATGTAGTCAAACTTTTGCTCGATAAGTTCGTCGCATTGACGAACATGAATGTAAGAGGTGTTAAGGTGGTTGTCAAAAAGCGTGTCTATGACAAACAACAACTCTATACCATGCATTATCTTGTTCTTCTTGTTGAGGCGTGTAAAGGCCATAACTGTGGTAAGTACAAGGTGCAAGGGATTGTCAGTGAAATGTGCGACGTACTTGGGTTGAAGGTAGTTAGCTGTGGTGATCGCGAGGAGTGCCTCCTAGTCTGGAGGGGTGTGGGTTGAACGGAGGCTCAGCACCCAAAACCGTCTTCACTAGTTCCGCCAATCGAGCCCTCATCATAGCCGTAGTCTCGAGTGGAGCCGCGGCCTCTAGCCGGACGGGGCCGCATCGAGCCGCCGACGCGGCGGCCTTGCGGCCCCGGGTCCTACCAGTCCATTACGGTGGTCGCCACGCCGGTTTTTCACTCTCGGTGCGGCGTAGCTAACAGCGGGAGGTCGCTGGGTCGTGCCGTTACGCAGTCCCCTCTACCAGTTGCACCGTGAGCTTGGTGCGGTATTCACTGTGTTCGCGGGTTGGGAGCATCCGGTCGACTATGGCAGTGTTGTTGAGGAGCATCTTGCCGTGCGTAAGCGAGTTGGAGTCTTCGATTTGAGCCACTTGGGTAGGATAATAATCTCGGGAAGTGACGCGAAAGAGCTTCTCGAGAAGCTCGTGCCGCGTAGACTTGCCGGAAAACCTGGTGTTGTTGACGGTCCGACTGCCTTCCTTGACGAGAAGGGGGGTTTCATTGACGATGTGCTGCTCTACCCACTGTCTAACGGCGAGTGGATGATAGTCGCTAATGCCGCTAGTAGGGAGAAGGATATCGCGTGGCTCCAGCAGTGGGCTAGGAGGCTCGGCCTCGATGTTGAGATAAGGGATGAGACGTTCAGCATGGCGCTTGTGGCTGTTCAGGGTCCGGAGTCTCTCCGAGTACTTGGCCGTGTCGGTCTCGATGTGGCGACACTCGAGTCGCTAAAGAGGATGGAGTTTGTTGAGAATCTTGACTCGCCGTTCGGGAAGTTGCGTGTCGTGTCCAGGAGTGGATGGACTGGTGAGGATGGCTTCGAGATATATGCGGATCCTGATACATCTGCAAAGCTCTTCCGTGCACTTGTCGAGGCTGGTGCACGCCCATGCGGGTTGGGCGCCAGAGACTCACTGCGCATGGAGGTGGGTTTCCCCCTCATAGGCGACGAGCTTGGCCCTGATGTTACGCCAATCGAGGCCAGGTATTGGCTTGTGCTTGATATGGGCAAGGTTGCTAGCGGCGAGTGTGTTGGATGCGATGCCGTATGGAGAAGACTCCTTGAGGGTGTTTCGCGTGTAAGGCTGGGCGTTAAGCTTGGCAAGGGGGTTAGGCTAGTACCGCGTAAAGGCGACAAAATACTCGTTGGCGATGTGGAGATAGGTAGAGTGACTAGTGGCGCCTACTCGCCCATATTGGAGAGGGGCATAGGCCAAGCGTACATTGACGCGGGGCACGCTCTGCCCGGGCTAGAGGTTGTCGTCGAGAGGGGCAAGAAGCGCGTGAAAGCCAAGCTAGTCGACTTTCCATTGATTAAGCTTGGTGGCCGTGGATAGCCCAGTACCTCTTTCTCAGCTCCTCCAGGAACTCTTCAAACTCGTCTGGAGGCAGGTTAAGCGCTGCAAGTATGCACGTGGTGACCGCGTCGTCCTTTTCTCCAACAAGCCCCATAGTAGCCTCTAGAGGATAGCCAAGCAGCCCTGCTAGCTTCTGGATCCTCTTACGTTCAAGCCTTTGCAGCTCCCGGGCTATCGCCCTCCCGACACTCCGTGCAGCTGCAGAGGAGAACACTGCTATAGTAACGCTCCACAGTACTATGCCTATAGCCATGAGGACCATTGTCAGGGCTTTCCCGGCGGTGGTCTTAGGCACAATATCGCCGTATCCCACGGTCGTTATGGTGACTATCGTGAACCAGAGGGCGTCGAAATAGGAGTGTACACTGTGTCCCGCTTCAACGGCATAATATGCGAGTGAACCAGTGGTAATCGTCATAGCGAATAGCGCGAATATTGGTGAGAGTGCGAGCCCTCTTATGAAGCCGCGTAGCAGCCTGGCAAGGTCGCTCCCATAAGCCAGCATTATAGCGACCCTGGCTATTCTAGCGGCCCTCACAATGCTCGATGCGAGCGGGTTTGTGTCAACGGCAACAAGAGGGATCATGCCTGGTATCTCCCACGCGGTCATCACGATATAGCTCATAGGGTATGGGGAGAGCGCAACACGATACGCATATGCTAGTAGGGCAGCCAAGCTCATGTAGAAGTCGATGGTGTAAAGCGTGGGGCTTGGGGGCGCCAAGGCAGCCACTATAGCGAAAAAGCCAAGGTAAACCTCGAGTATGTCAAATACGTACCTTGCCAGTGGCTTGTGAGGGCCAGTGGCGAGTGCAGCCAGCGCCTCCCCTCTGGCGGCCACAAGCGACCCCGGTATCACCAGGCCAGTAACTGCCCCCTCACCAAGCCTCCTACCATGCGAGTGGTGCCGCACCCCGGGTGTAGAGTATGGCGGACCTACGTGACTTCGCGAAGAACTGGGCCCCCGAAAAGAAGCCTGGCATCGGCTCCAAGATAAAGAAGATGTTCAAGAGGGAGCCGCCACTCCGCCTCCGCATAGTCCAGGCCATTCACATGCTCAAGGTTCAGACCCACCGCCTGGAGTACATGATAGCGAGGATGAAAGAGAGGGACCAGGAGTTATTCGAGAGGGTTGTTGAGGCTCAGATGGAGGGTGACAAGCTACGCGCACAAGTGTACGCTAACGAGGTCGCAGAGATAAGAAAGGTAGTCAAGACGCTAATGACCGCAAAGCTAGCCCTGGAGCGCGTGATACTCAGACTCGAGACGATAACCAGCCTTAGCGACGCAGTAGTCGCCCTAGCTCCAGTGGTCGGCGTAGTTCGCGAACTGAAGACCCAACTCATGGGTATAGTGCCGGAGATCGCGCTAGAGATAGCCGAGGTTGGTGAGCTACTAGAGAGCCTAGTGATAGAGACTGGCGAGTACACCGCCATCGCTAGCGGCGTGGGCGCAGTCACACCAGAAGCAAAGAAGATCCTACAGGAGGCCGCCACTATTGCCGAGCAGAGGCTACGCGAAGAGTTCCCGACTCTTCCAGAGATACCAGCCTCCACGACAGCCGAGGGTGCAAAGGCGGAGAACGGCTAAGCCCGTTTTTGCACCATACTAATCCCGCTTTTCTCGCTTATGAGCTGGATGCGCGGGAGGGTCGGGGCTGGCGTAGGCCAGCCACCGGCCCACCACGGGCCTAGCTCTATTGCCCGAGCCTCCTCATCCCCATGCGTATTGCGCGTATGGTTGCACTATTCATGCATGTGGGCGGGGCTTCGGGGTCCCTCGCCGTCCTCATCGGGGTTAAACCCCTAAGACGGCCCATCAATGAACAGGTATCCACATCGCCCTATGCTACCACTTAAGCCGCATATGTTACGTATCGTCTTAAAAGGATTGTATTATGGAATTCGAGGGTTGCATGAAATGCTGGATTTGCGGATTTAGGTGGACGTGTATATCCTCGTGTATGGTCGTAACAATTGCTCTAGGTGATTAGACGTATATACAAATTATGGTTACTTGATATTTTAAAAGTGAAGGCGTATATAGCATGTATGTTTTGTCGAAGTACGTGGTGAGTGTGAAATGAGTAGCTGTATTAGCACTGAAATGAAGTACGGTATTGAGATTAGGGAGGATGTGGAGTATTGGGAGCGTATTGCGCAGAGTTTGTTGGTAAAGTGCGGCGGGAAAGTGTGCATAAGGGGTTCTAGCGTCAGCTTTAGCGATGTGAAAAGGTTCGTGTTGTATGCTCTTATGAGGGGTGTGGAGGACATATCGCAGCTTGCGAGGCTAGTAGAGGAGAGTTTCGGCGTGAGTCGTGAGGATGCGGTGAGGCTGGTGCTTCTCGTACTTGCGGACTATGAGCCTTAGAGTGGCTCTACCAGCACTTTTTCGGCTAGGCCGCGTCCAACGGCTACTAGTGAACCCCTAACGCGTACTATTATCGGGCCACCTGTTACCATCACAACCTCTACCTCCGAGCCAGGCGCTAGCCCCATCTCCATTGCTCTCCGGGTGGCGCCTCTACCCCCAAGGACTGCTACTACCTTTGCTCGTGTACCTGGTGGTAGCTTTGAGAGTGGGACTGGCATGCTAAAGCCCCCGGCTAGCCTAGAGTGTGTAAGCGCCCCCAGGGCGTTAAAGCACGGTGGCGAATGTGCGTGGAGTTAGTGTCGCCGTTCTGGGCGCGGGTAAGATGGGTTCCGCGATAGGTAAGGCGCTGCTCGAGTGTGGTGCGAGGGTTCTAGCGACTAGGGCTCGTAGGGAGTTGCTCGGG
The DNA here is from genome assembly GCF_000223395.1 of Pyrolobus fumarii 1A. Lineage (GTDB taxonomy): Archaea > Thermoproteota > Thermoprotei_A > Sulfolobales > Pyrodictiaceae > Pyrolobus > Pyrolobus fumarii. The sequence continues at coordinate 948,039 of NC_015931.1, forward strand.
GAGCTTGCTAGGCTAGGATTCGAGCCCATAGAGTCTAACCGCGTCGCGGCTGAGCGCGCAGACCTTGTGATAATTGCCGTGAAACCATGGCATGTTGAGAGCGTTGCCAGGGAGGTGAGAGACGTGGTTGTGGGTAAACCTGTCGTGTCGATAGCGGCTGGCGTGCGGCTTGAAAAGCTGCGCTCTTTGATGCCAGGTGCAATAGTCTATCGCGCGATGCCCAATATGGGTGTTCTTGTAGGATTATCTGCTACTGCTCTTGCTGGAGACCGAAATACTGATGCGGCTAGAATGGTCGAAGACGCTTTCCGATGCATGGGTGAAGTGTTCTGGATAGATGAGAAGCTCTTCCCCGCGTGGACTGGCTTGGCTGGGAGCGGCCCAGGCATACTAGCGTCGATCGCTGATGCGCTGGCGCTAGCCGGCGTCGCTGCTGGTATATCAAGACGTGACGCGGAGCGCATAGTGTCGCTGCTGTTCCGTGCTGTAGGCGAGTTGCTCCTTACCAAGGGGTTCCAGGGGCTCAGGGATGAGGTGGCAACGCCTGGTGGTACGACTATAGAGGGGCTACGTGTTTTAGAGCAGGGTGCGAGGGGCGCCATCATAGACTCTATCCTAGCGGCTGTGGAGAAAGCGAGGAGGCTGGAGGAGAGTTGAACGCGACGCTGGCAATACTAGCCCTCCTAGTCTTCAACATGGGTGGTGTATTCGACCTTACTGGTGTAGGTCCCGGTGTGGCAACGGGACGCGTTCTGTACACGAATGGGACCAAGGTAGGAGTCGTGGCTAGTGTTAATGGTAGTGTGTTTGCATTGCGGGACTATACACCGTTGGATGCCGGATGGGGCACCATACTAATGGCTAGTCGTGATGGCAAACTCCTAGTAGCCTACAAGAATGGCAGCATGTACCAGTTGGGCGATGTTGTAAAGAGTATGCCTCCCTATCGAGTCACCTCAAAAGGCGCCCTCGTTACGGCTGGTTTAGTAGCACTGCTGGTGAACAAGAGTGGTGCCGCAAGATTACGTGTGGACGGTCTACTCGTGGTTGACTACCGTGATGGTGTTGTGCTAGGCTCTAGAGGTGGCAATGACGCGGTAATCTTGAGGGGTAGTAGTGCTCTCCTCTATGAAGGCCTAGCACCACTAGCACTGTGTAACGAGACGCACGCCGTTGTTGTGTATAAAGGTGATATAGGTATACTCGGGTATAGAAATGGGCTTGTCACACTCATACACGTTGATAATGTCAAGCCTGTTTGGGGAGAGACGCTGGATTACAGCATAGCATCGTGTAGCGATGGCACATTGGCTTTCACGGGTAGGGCGAACAGTACTATAACAATAGTCGTTCTCGACACGGCTAGTGGCTCTTGTTGGCTTGTAAAACCCTTAGGTGAGGTGAGGGGGGCGGGTGTCGCTGTCGACGGGAAACGTGTGACAGCTGCTTTCAGCGTCAAAGGTGGAGCTAAACTAGCAATATACAAGTGTAGGTTTAAGGTTGAGAGTCTCTTCGTGGAGCCTAAGAGGCTCAACGCGACCATATTATTGGAGAGCGTGGAGAGTAGTGCGGTGAGCATAGAGAGGCTGCCAGCGGTAAACAAGACGACAATGTTGGCGCCAAACCTTCTGCTTGCAGTTCTCGAGGTGAGAAGCTCGGGTGAGAGTGGTGCGGGTAAAGTTAAGCTCGGGAATGCCCCCGGTGTCCCCGTGTTACTGCTCCTGGTTATCTTCTTCACCTTGTTAGCTTCCATCTTGCTAGCTAGACGATCGGTAAGGAGGATATCTTCGGCGGAGTCCGCTCGTCACCATCCCGGATAGAACCCGGTCGGCACCGCGTTGGGCTCCACACCCGAGGGCAGGGGGACACCGGGGGCTAAAAACGAGACGAGCGGGGCCGGGGAAACTATTCCAGGGAACGGTCCGCGGCCCCCACCTCGATGTGCCTCGGGCGTAGCTTCGAGACTATGTACTGGAAGGCGCGCTGCGGGTCAGTGTGCTTCCCACAGCTATAGACGTCAACGGTCGCGAAGCGGTACTCGGGCCAGGTGTGTATCGTTATGTGGCTCTCTAGGATAACCGCTACAACAGACACGCCTTCCCCGATCTTCCACGACTTAACGTCAAGAAGCGTCATGTTGCCCAGTTTCGCGGCCTCCACGACAATGTCGCGTAGCGCCTTCTCGTCCTTTAGAAGCTCGACCTCCTCGCAGTCATAGAGGTTGCCGTAAACATGGCGGCCGACGACTCTGGGCTCGTTGGCGGCTGGCTGCGGCCTAGGCTTAATGACTGGCAGCGTCACTCCAACTCACCAGGCCCCCACGACCCCCCGGGTACTTATAAGGGGTACCCCCCTCCATGAGCATCGTGAGTAGCGCGTAGTGTGTTGTTGCGGGCCCTACCGCCCCTGACTCCCTCATCATTGGCGGAAGCCTCGGAGCCAACGCTCTCGCCACCGGGCCCGCCACTGTGAATCATTGTCGCGTGGTCTCTGGTATACCCTCAACCTCTTCGAAAAATGTTCGGGACCACTTTAACACATTAAAGTCAAATTAATGTTAACACGTGTATTGCTGCAGTGTGCGTTAACTACTGTCACATTTTATTATTGGTTTCGAGCATTGTAATCCAAAATAGTGGTGTAAAACATGAGATTGAGGAAACGCGATATCATAGTCGTCCTAGCTGCTCTGGTTATGGGGGTATACGCGGCATCCGCTGCAACACTCTGGGCTCCAGTTGAGGAGATGGGAAGCACATGGCTAGGCGAGATGAGGTTCGCTGATACGCTTCACGCAACCACCAAGGGCATGAAGTACTGGTATGAGCGTGGCATAGGGAAATACACAGGGATACCATACGAGCAAATGTTCTGCTCAAAATGCCACGCTACGTGCGAGTCTTGCCATGGCGTCCGAGACAGTAACGGTAACGTAGTAGACTTCAGCGTGAAGATGGCGAGTAACCCAGATACGTGCTTTGCCTGCCATGGCAGACAGAAGAAGGCATACCTGCTAGGCAAGAGTAACCCAGAGCTAGCAGACGTCCATATGTTGGGTCTCGGAGTATCGTGCACCTTCTGCCACTCTAGTGTAGAAGTGCATGGTATGCACGGTGACTTCCAGTACATGTTCGACAAGGGTGGCGTGTTCGACGTGAGCTGTGAAAAGTGCCACATATACGGCTATGCGCCGAGACCATACAGATTCATAGAGGAGCATCGCGTGCATCTCGATGATATAGCCTGTTCTGCTTGCCACTCTCCAACAGTAGTGACATGTTACAACTGTCACCTTTCATACTCGTACGAGAAATACGTAGAGACTGGGGTGCCCGTCAAGAAGGCTATACCGATCATTGGTTGGCTGCCGCTGGTACGCGACCAGAGGACGGGCAAGATAGTCCCGGGTAACTTCATGGTTGTAGTCTGGACCCACAACGGCACCGAGGCGGTGCGTGTCGACATAGCGCAGTTCTTCCCGCACATCGTGGACGAGAGGGGTCGTACCTGCAACGACTGTCATGGTATAGAGGCTGCTAAGCAGCTGCTCGAGAGTGGCGAGCTACGCCTAGTATGGGTTGAGAATGGGCAAGTGAAGCACATGAACGGCGTCATACCGATAGTCGAGGGCACCAAGCTGGTATTCCAGACATTCGTGTGGGACGAGGCCAGCAACAGCTTCAAGCCGTTCAAGGAGGTGGTTGTGACGGTCGGCCCAGACACTCTCATTGAAGCCACCAGCGGCCTCACCATGGAAGACCTTGAGAAAATGGCAAAATCCCCCGAGGAACTCCAGAGTGGTACAAGCTGACATACTCACAAGCCGAGTTCCTTGACTAGTTTTTTCAAACCTTGCACCAGCGAGGCTAGGCTACTTCTAGTCACAAGGACAAGGTCTGCATCCTGGTAGAGGCCTCCAAGGGATACCTCTCTAACCTCCTCGTTGGGGACAGTGCGGGCTGCAAAGTTCTCAATTCGAATACCGAGTCTTTCAGCGGCAACTCTCAATGCAGCCCAACTGTCGCTGTCCCAGCGGAGATAGGCTGCAAATCCACGATAATAGCTCTTGAACGTCTCTAGGTACGCGGTTATCCTATCGGCAAGGACGCGGCGGTAACACTCGCGAATCTCGGGCGTCTCGTATATCGGGTTCCAATCGTACGCGGCATACGGCCAGTGCTCGTCAAGTTCGCGTGGTACGACACCCGCGTTGGTAAGCATAACCTCATGTACCTTGTCAATGAGGCCGTTCTTCCACAGTGTCCTCCTTATCATGTAGTGGATGAAGCTTTGAGAATAGGGCTTGCCATAGCTGCATGGAAGGAACAATAGTATCTTGCCGCGAGGAGGCTCGTAGCTTGTCAGTAGCTTTGAGAACCCCTTCTCGAATGCCGGGTGTATCAGATAGTCGAGGCCGACACCACGTATGTACTCACGGCACTCGCCGGGCTCCACCCAGTCAAGCTCCTTTCCGGTCCACACGCGGCGCGGGCAGACCATGATGCCCCTAGGAGTGGGGACGTGCATGGGGAGTGTAACGCTTGTCGGCGCGGCGGGGCCGCTGTCCCCCGCCCCTAACACCTAGCCTCATCGAGCCCCCGATGGGGGTCTAGGCTAGGCTCTTATAGGCGGGAGTCGGGGCGGCGCGGCCCCGCCGCGAACCCGCCTTAGGTTGATACGCAGGAGTGGCGTTTATCCCCAGCTGGGTGGGCGCGGATGCCGGTAGACATTACCTTCGAGCTCAGCTATCTACTGAGCGATAAACTAGGTGTCGATGTTAACGTGGAGAATGTTGACTTTACGCCAGGAGACGGTACACTCTGTGTTGATGCGGTGGTCGAAGGTAGTAAGAGGAGGGGGTGTGTGCAAGTAAAGCCGTGCAAGAACATTACTGAGGAGCATAAGTGGGTGCGCTGCGTCTCAAAGAACATCGCGAATAACGACAAGCTTCTCGAGGAACTTGCCCGCGCTTTGAGGGGTGGTGATGGTGGCAGGGAGAGTAGCGAGTCTACTTGAAGGCTGGAGACGTGTATGGCTTCTACCATTCTTGCACGTCATCATAGAGCGTGGAGGCGCTAGCACAAGAGAGGTTGCGGACACGCTTGGTGTGAGAACAACGCTAGTGAAGAGCGCATTGTACGCCCTTCGAAGAGCAGGTGTCATAGTCAAGATCAATGAGGGTGAGCGCGTGAGGTACGTGCCTGCGCCTGGCGTTGCAGAAGAGTATAGTAAACTCTTCAGGATCGTGAAGCTTGATGGCGACTATGCGGCCTTTACCGGCAGTCACTACATCTACGTGGATATTAAGAAGAGTAGGGTATCCTCCTGGGTGTTGCCGGAGTACATCGTTGAGAAGGTTCTGGAAGCTTACCAGAGGATGAAGGATGCCAGGCCATCAGAGATAGGCAGGGCATTGGGTCTACACGGTCGTACTGTGTCAAGAGCTTTGCGTGTCTCTAGGTTCCTGGGTCTGGCTCCTCAACGCGTAGAGGATGAGGGCAGCCTCGGCAACAGGGCTTAACCTACCCTCGACGCCTTTGATGTAGACTGGGCGTCCCACGGCAATATCCTGCTTGGTTATACCGGGGTCGCCACCTCCAAACACTATCATTGTCTTGTCCTTGGCTAGTCCAGCTATCTCGTCTATTGTCATCGGCTCGCCATAGTCTTTCGAAACGACAATGATAGTGTTGGGGGTGAAGAGTTCGACAGCGTCTCTCAACTCGGGTAGAGTAACAAAGCTTCTGCCCAGCCTCAATGCTATCCTCATTGCCTCCGGCACGCCGTTCTGGGCTGCCGCTCCATACACGCGTGTCGCGACCAACACGCGATACCCGAGACCATAGACTGTTCTAGCCATGTCTATGAGCCTCTGGGCACTTGACACGTCGTGCACAACGGGTATCACGGTTGCAACCATCCTCTACACCCTACTCACGCTAGCGTAGCACGGGTATACAGAGCCTCCTAGGCAGCAAACCCATAGCCAAAACAAGTTAAGGCTACGAGCGTCACCATTAGCCATAGGTGTGTGAATACTGTCAACCGCTGTCAGTTCTAGGGACCCCGTCTACCGAGGAGACTTTCCCACGAGCAAAGCTACGTAGGACAGCCTCATATACCATCAATGGGTCGAGTATATTCTTACACCCGAACCTAGAGAGATCCGCCCCGTCAGTGCAGATGATAGCCTCAGAATCCTCGACCCTAACCGTAAACCTAGCGGAGTCCTTAACAGCCTCGTACACCTCGTCAAGAATCTCAGGGCTACAAGCGAAACACGCACGTGTAATGTCAGAGTCGCTAGAGGTACTGTACACCACCTTACCATCCACAAGAACTACTATACTGCGTGTTAGGTCAGCAGGAACCTGGAGGCTAACGTGCGTCGTTACAACCACTGGATGACCCCTCGCAAGCCACTCGAACATTCGCAGGACAACGCTAATACTATTGACGTCTAGGCCCGAGAAAGGCTCATCAAAAACATATGCCTCGCATTCCCTCCCCATGCCAGCAGCGAGCAGCAACCTCTTCCTCATGCCTGTGGAATAGCTACGAATGGGCCTATCCCAGAAGCTGGCAATATCGAGCAACTCCGCAACCTCGACCATACGCTCCCATGAGGATCCGGAGGCGCTTATAACAAACCTCAAGAACTCCCTACCCGAGAGCCACCATGGTAAACCAACATCCTCGAAGACGAAACAAACCCGTCTGCACACGGTATCCCTCGACCGCCAGGGATCCAGGCCAAACACAGAGACACTGCCACGAGAAGGCCTCAGTATCCCAGCAAACAAGCGCAATAATGTAGACTTGCCACTACCATTAGGACCAAGTAGAAAGTGAAGACCTGACCCCTCGAAACTCACGTTGACGTCGACTAGTGCCAATGTAGAACCGAAAACCTTCCACACACTCCTAGCAGCAAACAAACATAGACCCACCCTTACGTCATAAGTATCCTCGACGGAGGTGTATGTTATTAATTTTCCTGGCAGAAAGTTTCCAACAAGCTATAACAATCATAAAAGTAGTGCATCCATACTGGGATAAACAATGTATACAAGGCGTAAGATCGTACTACTGCTGCTATCCTCGCTAATGTTAATAGTGATAACAGCTATTAGCGTGTATGCAGGGAGCGCATTCTGCTCTAGCACCGGAAAACACTATTGAGGTAAACGCATATGCACTGTACAACAATGGCTATGGAAGGGTAGACGCCTCTGCAAAGGCATACGACAGTACAGACGAAGTAATGGTAATGATATACGCCCGGTTTGACGACACACCCGTCTATTGTGCAATAGATTTTGGCCAGGGCTATGCTTACGCCTATATCGACTCTAAAGAGGCTGGGATTGAGAACGTCAAGTATACGTATGCTGAGGCTGAAGGAGAGAATTACAATACAGGTGAAACTGTGTTTGTATCGGCCTTTGCGTCACAAAGTAGCGGATGGTGTGGCTGCTAACATGACAAGACGATCAACATGATAAACAAGTGTAGCTAGGTGATACGTCATGATGCATGGATCACAATTTTCTAAAACACTGAGTCTCCTGTTTTTTATCCTCCTTTCTCTCTCTATTCTTGCCATTACATCATGTTGCAACGCTTAATACCCTTATCGCAGCAGAAGGCTTGCCTCCTAACGACTTTAGCGACCCTGGTAACCCTATTGTACTTGTTTACAAGGTTTGCAGCTTGAGTAATAAGACGATAATATTCTTCAACACTACATCGGGCGGGAAACAGCCTATAGGAAGCTGTGTCACGCTCAACATAACATTGTTTAGAGTTAATGATAGTAGCTTCGTCGTGAGGTATACGTTCAAAGCCACGAATTTCAAACTTGTAAAAGAGTATGTGCTGGTAAAACCGTACTACATGTTGTTTAACTCTAGTGGTGATTTCGCTGGTGCATTCCCCTTCATGTTGTTCGACGTCAATATCGTGAACGATACTATCGTTAAGATATATAGTAATCAAATTTTCTATAGTGTAAGTTTTAGATGTTCTAGGGACGAGTGTAGCGAGCCCCTCAAGCTCTTGCAAGATGTTATTAGGGGATGCAGTAAGCGTGGTGTAACGCGTCTAAACAAGACGGTATCGATTATAGTCTCCAAGGAAGAGGTATACGTAAAGCTTAGATGGGCTCCTCTTATGCTCATGTATGTTCTCTCCAAGCGTCCGGCAGACAAACCTATAATCGTGGATGGTGTCCGCCTGGGTCCTGAAAGGCTTATAGTATTCGATGCGGAGAGTGCCTCTGGGCTTAGCGCTAGTATCGTGAAAGCTGCGATGGAGAAAAGGGGTCTAAAGGTACTACATTGCGAGGTAACTAAAAATGGAAAACTTGTCGGAGTTGTCGTGCTTACGCCGGATTGTCGTATATCCGTGATTATCGTTTATGGGAGGCATGTTGGATACTATGACTTGTTAACGCGTGTACTAGTGTATGGCGTGTATGAGGGCGGGCCGTGTGCGAATGTACTGTGTGTGTTTCCGCTTGACACCCAGTTCTACTTTGATCGTTTCGAGATGAGGGGTGTCGAGGTTAGGTTAGTGTATACAAATCTCCCGTTGAGTAGCGTGAATTATGTTGTTGGTACGGATAGACCGTACAGGCTGTACACGCTTGCGCTTGCTGCATTGTGGGTCATCATCTCATCGATACTTATGCACTTGTTTAGAAGGTGGTGATCATGACGGGTAGGTACGCGGGTTTCCTGCTACCGGTCGTAGTATGGGTTGTTGTGATGCTCGCCTTCAGCCTAATGGTCTACACTGTGGACTACCCTACGGGTGGCTACTTTTCCTATACGCCGTGGAGCGCTGGCATACCATCCGCGTACTTAGGGAGGATCTATATTTGCTCATGGGGAGGGAATGCGAGTATCAGCATTAGACTCTCGGGTATAAAGATGGCTAAGTTTTTGGTTCTGGCTGAGGCTATCGGAAGCGGCTCTAATGTCACGGTGTCTAGACTCGTTGTTGGAGATTCTCGTAGCCTGGCGTTCACGTATGAGCTTAGGAGCCCAGACCTCTACAGGTTTACGATCCTAGTGGCGTTTTGTGCCAAGTGAGGGAGCGGCACAAATCCTTGTAGAGTTTAACGCTTGGGGGCCTAGACGAGAACTGGCAGCGAACATGGTGGTATCGGCGCTCTTCTTCGCAGGCCTATGGGCTGCAGCGACAAGCCTGATATACGCGTGGGTCAGTCGTACCAGCAGAGAGCTATTGTTGTTCTTTGCGAGGTTTCCGGCGACGAGCCTGCTAGGCAGCATCGGCGCGATAGCGATCCTGAGTGATGTGTGGCCACCAAAGGTGTTGATAGACTATTCTCCCAGGGTTGTTGCTATGTACGCTTCTATCACGAGCTACGAGTCTTTCACACTCTATCTTCTACTCTTCCTGTCGGGTCTCTACGCGGTACTCTTCTACGCGTACGCCATCGAGCGCAAGCTCTTCGACGCGTTAGAGCTGGCGTCGTTCAGGAGGAGTGAAGTGGTGAGGACACACCTAGTCTCCTGGGTACTGTTATACTGGTTGCTGGTCATCTTCACTGTCCTAACGCTAAGCTACTCCTACGCCGCGATACTCTACCAGCTTAGACCCATAGAAGCGCTTAGTATCGTAATGCCAGTTGTGCTGCTAGAGTTGACGTTCTATCTTCTTGTAGGATATCTGGTCGCTACGCTGCTCTGCATGGTGTTTGGCAGAGTGAATGTCGCGATTCTAGCTCATTTGCTCGCCTCGTTCGGGATAGTTGAGCTTGTCCGCAACCACCCCCGCATATTTGAGGTGTACTGGAGCCTAGCAGATCTTGACATCCCGGTGTTTGGCATACCCCTCTTCGACAAGAGTGTAGAGGAGGTGACGGTGGGCGAGGTGCTTAGCAAGATGCAGGAGAGGCTAAACATCATTATGAGCAGCATGCTGGTCGAACGGTTGATACCGAAGACGGTGATGGTATCTGCTACGCTGCTAATACTCGTAGCCATACTATATGTGGTGGCTATGAGGAGAGAGTTTCGGTAGGAGCGTGGCGACTCAGCGTACGCGTGTTGGCGTGTTTATCCAACTCTACGCGTGCCTCGAGAGGTAGTCGAGTATTGTTTTTGCTATGGCTCTGGCTAGTGGTGGTGGCACGGCCTCGCCAACCTGGTTGTATTGCTCATCGCGGCCGCCGAGGAACACATGGTTATCTGGGAAGCCCATTAGCCTAGCTTGTTCGCGGACCGTTAGGAACCTATCCTCGTAGGGATGGATGAAGCGGCTCGAGCCAAGGACGGTTGGGGCGGGTTTCCGTGGGTCGAGGCGGATAAGGTTAGGTAGTCTCCTACCCTCAGCACCCTCGTATAGTATCATCGCTTGACCCCAACGTAGCCTTGCTATCCTCTTAGCCTTCTTGGGGCTAGTTGAAGGTGGCTCGTGATTCGGGGGCCATGGAGCACCAGGTTCTGGTAATCCCTTCAGAGCGTCACGTACAGTGAGTAGTCTCCTAGAGGGCCTTGGACGCAGGGGTATGTTGGATATGAATACTCTCCTCCTGTGGCTCGGCGTCCCGTACCTCTCGGCCTCGAGGATATTGAAGTATATGCGTTCGTAGCCTGCTCTCGCGAATACCCTTCTCAGCTCGTCGCGTAACTCGCCCTCAAGTATACCCGGCACATTCTCCATCACGAACACCTTTGGTCTAAGCTCTCCGACTATGCGGGCATAGTGGAGTACAAGCTGGCCTATCGGATCCCTGTACAGTCTATCAAGCGGGTCTTTCATCCTACGTGGGTTTGCGCCAGTGAACGGCTCGCAAGGCGGACTACCTATCACCACATCGGGTTGGCCAACGAGCCTCTCGATCAGCCTGCCGGTAACCTCCCTCACATCTATATGCAGGGCTATCGCTTCTGGAAAGTTCGCCTTAAAGCTGCGTATCGCGGCCGCGTCGTTATCTACGCCCAAGAGGACTTGGAAGCCTGCGTCCCGGAATCCTCTCGAGAATCCACCGGCACCGCTAAACAAGTCTATAATTGTGAAGCGTGTCAAGCGAGACTAGCCCCTCCTCTCCTCTTTCGCTATCTCCTCCTCGAGCTTCTGGATAACCTCCTCGAGTATACTAACTATCTGCTCCTGCCTCTCGTCCGGCTCCAGAGGCGAGCCACACCTCGGACATATCATTCCATACTCCATTGCCTCGTCAAAGGTGAAGCGTAGCCCGTCGGTCGGGCACGTGTAGAATATGTTGTCGCGCTCATACTCGAGACGCAGTCGGAGCTTCTCTATAACGGCCTTCTTCCGCGCCACGAGGGCAGGTCTGAGATTCTCGAAGTTGACGCGCCAGTAGAATATCAGGCGGCCTGTATCGGGGTCTCTCTGCTTCCTATAGATGACGAAACCAGACTCCATTAGCTTGTTGAGCGCCCTTCTAATAACGTTGAACTTCAGCCCGGTCTTCTCGGCCATCTGCTCCTCGGTTAGCTCCTGACCGCTCTCATAGAGTATCCTGAGTACCTCGCGTGTTTCTGGCCCGTAGAGCCTCTCGATGAATGTGTAGAGCTGTTCCATCGTGGACCCTAGTACTACTGAGGTTGAAAGAAGGTGGATAAGGGCTACCCCGGGGGCGCTTTTCACTCCTCACGTATCTCGACAATATCGCCGAGTGTCAGCTCGAACTCGCTGCGCTTGCGCCTAGACCCGGAGACCCCAAGCTCGACATCCTCTTCGACAACGGGCTCCAGAAGCTTGATGCCAAGCACCTTCTCCAGCCTTCTGGCAAGATCCACGGTTGGTACCAGGGTGCCAGCCTCAATCCTCTTGATAACATTAACCCTCTCCTTAACTCTCACGGCGAGCTCCTCTTGAGATAGACCGAGTCTTTCACGGGCCCTCCTTACCCTCTCCGCGAAATCAGGTACGACCTCGTACCTCTCAGCCAGCCTATCGCTGCCTAGGCCTCTCCCACGGCCCCCGCCCGGCCTGGGCGTAACTGGTCTGGTGGAGGGCCTTGGCGTGGACGGGCGTGCTAGAGCGGGTGAGGGCCTAGAGGCTGGTGTAATAGTTGTACGGGTAGCACCGCCACCGGATATGCGAGCCTTGAGTGGCACATCCTCTGTTCCCGTGCTTCTCGCGCGACTAATATACCGGTTGTAGCACCTTTCACACACGTACATCTCGCTACCCTCAACGTATATAACGTATGGCTCGTCCTCGACGGGCAGGCCACACATCTCACAGTAAAGGACGCGTCTCCTGCTAGACAAGGACCTGCACCCCACTCAGCCAACAACCATTAGGCTATCAAGCTCCGCTAGGGTATAAACTAGGGGCTCGGCAAGGGCCCAGCAGCATCACTCTCACTTCAGATGCTCGACGGATAGCTCCTCACAGCCCCACCCTGAACAACCATAGGGGAGGGTATAGTGCCGAGCGTTGCGCGTGGACTAGCGTGGTGCGTTAACGGGCCTCACGATAAGATGCATAGGGCGATTATGTGCTGTCGTTAGGAAGTGTAGAAGAGTTACCATGAGGTCTCGCAATGTTAGACTGTGTGTTTATCTCGAAGCCCGTTTGCCAAGCTAGCAAAATGTGAGGCACCTAGCTGCACTATTAACATATTATCACCAGGGTTAGTATAAATGTGTATGCGCAGGGTGCACTAGTGTTAATACCGCCGATGCTTATCGGCGTGTTGCACGGCACCATCTAGAACATTAAGAGGTTTGGCGCAAGAGTTTATATAGTAGAAGACTACTGTGCGCTCGGGCTGTGCTGGATACACATCACAGTAATTGGTATCTAAGGAGGTTTAGACTAAAGAGAAAAGTAGGCCGTGGCATGTGTTTACATTTTGACTATTTTGGCGAGTCGGATATGTGTAGGGATAGAGATATGGTAGCCTCTGTATCTGCAACCTGGTGCACCCTTATTGCGGGCGCACAGGAGCCTCATTGTGTTGCTACCTGTACTAGCTCTTGCTTCTGCAATCGTCTATACAGTCTATCACTCGTCTAGCGCACCCATGATGCACTCAACAGATAATGCGATGCGAGTCTATTCTAGAAGCTTATGTGCATACCGTATGCTCTTTTATGATCCACTCGCGCTCGAATATCCAAATCAGACGCTCCTCCGCCAAATAGAGTACATCGTGAACGAATCGGGAGGCTGCCTCGACGCCTATATCGGAGAAGAAGCGGGTCTAGAACCACTCCTCCACCTCGATAAATATGATATCATCGTTATCCGTGCGCATGGCGGGATCTGGGATGGAAGAGGCTTCTATTTCGCGACTGGTCTCTCACCACAGGGCCCTTACGACATCCCAGTATTACTCGTCCAGAAGCTAGCTAAAAATGGTGTGCTTGAGGCGGGCTCACCAGCTGTACTCTCCGAGGGAGCTGTCATATCATCCTCAGAGTATATCATAGTCGGGGCTCTCTTCTTTAAGCATGTCGCGAGGCTCAAGAAGGGCGCGGTAGTCGTAGTAGCATCTTGTGATAGCCTCAATGATCCGAGATTCGTGGAAGCGGTCCTCACGGCTGGGGCCGTGGCATATATAGGATGGATGGGTAAAACGACACCATCTGCAATAGACGATATGCTTCCAAGCCTTATCAAGCTAATCGTAGAGCACCTAGATAACCCATGCGAAGCTTTGACTAATCTGAAGATTATTGGGGTGAAGTTAGTGGCGCCAACGGGTGCCGTTCTCTCCGGGGTATGCAAAGAGTAACTCCGAATAATACTATTTAGGTCAGGTTGTAATTCTGTCTACCAAGTTATCTCGGAGTACACTTTGACCATGCTAGCTTCTCCGATACGTGTTAATGCAGCGTGAACAACCAAGAGTTCTCTCCTTGCACTCCTGCGACATTCACAACAATACCCTCGGTTTCTCCAGATCGTTACACTAAGACGCTTGGAGCTTGCTGCCTCTAAAACTACCCATCTTTACTTCTCGAACGTACATTTTTAATGGTATCCGTTTTAGGCTGGTGGGTGGAAGGTGTACCACTAATGAGGCGTCTATTATTATTATTGTTTGCTCTTCTCGTAGTGGTAACAGTACCCCTGGTTGCATCGGCCCAAGTGAGTGTGGTAACGTCAAACAACGGTACCAACTTGGCGCCTAATGAAATCACATCAGTCACTATAACACTTGATAAGGGTGCGGTCTTGGCACCTGCTGGTAACCTAACACACCTCTATCTCAACCTAACACTGCCTTCCGGTGCTCAAGTGCAAGTGTATGCTGTGAACATAAGTTATACGTCGGGAGCGCTGATAAACAACATAACTTTTGACAAGGCTAAGAGGAGTATACTGATATACATGGAGTACGACAATACTGGTACGACTGACGTCCCGATAACGTTGAATGTTACGTTTTACCTTGCGATAAGCTGGTATGGCAACTATAGTTTCATTGCGAGTTACTATTCTAACGCTACTGGCGTGTTAACCGAAGTGGCTTCAAAGCAATTCGTGTTGACAGTTGCTGAGCCGCTTACCCTCTGTGGTACAGAACCCTTGCTGGAAATCTCCACAGTTAGACACGTAACGCGAATAATAGCAGATGATGTGAGTTCATTCAAAGCGCTTAGTATGTTCCTAAACTCGAGCGTAATGCCTGGTGGGAACAGAAACGACGCCTGGTACAACACTACGGCCCTAAACAACGTCTTGCTGGTAGTTTATGGTGGTTACGCCCTAAACGTCTTGCAGAGCTTATCCATGCTGCCTAGCTTCAGCTCAAGTCTGGGCATAAACACAACAGAGATAGTCATACCCGCGGTGTGGTTGGATGGTATGACTGTAGGCGGGTTGGTTCTACCCGTGCAGGGCAACTTTACGAGCATCATATTGACCGATGTGAATGCATCAAAGGTGTATGTGAATGCCACGGTAGCGCTCGTAGCGAGACGGTGCGGCAAGTCTATGAGCATATCAATGTTGAACATAACCGCTTCAAGATACGTCTTCGTCTACGAGGTTCAAGTTTCTAGCATGCTCCTAAACGCTACTGGGCAAACCACCTTTCTCCTAGCAAACACCACAATCACCGACAAGCTCGCGGTAACCAACGTTACAGGTATCACTTATTTCACGACCCTACTCTACAGTAGCAATGTCTATGCGGATCTCGTCGAGTACGCGAGATACCATGTCTCGTATGTTGGAGTGGCCTTGTCAAAAGTTGTTGGAGGCCCGCAATCCAACCTAACAATAGACCATGCTGAGTTCTCAAACGTCACTGGCGTGACCGTGGCAAGCAAAAAGTTCGATGGTGTTGTAGACCAGTACCTTATCGGGAAGGACCATGTGATTACAGTTGCTAACGCTGATACGGTCAACTTCACGGTGCAAGGCTACATGGCATATGTTTATGCTTTAAACCCGGCCAACCTCGGCAACCTCTACATACCAGTCTACCTTAGAAGCAGCTTTGTGAATCATGCTAGGCTTATTGTCACTTTGGGCCTCGGCGGCAACTACAATTACAGTTACAATTTCACACAAGACATGTTCTGCTACAAATTCTACTATGGCGATGCATATGTGATAGGTACATCAGTTACACTCAGCGTAGGCGGTCTCAGCGAGCATGATGCTGCTATCTGTGCGCCCATGAGTGGCTATCCGGCATTAAGCTTGAGCAGTGTCTCGCAAGGCGGTGATATAGCAGTTTACAAGCTTAACATAACGTTGCCTCTCATGGCCTCCGGGGACACTATAGTGTTCAACGTCACGCTGCCAGCAGGGGTGTACCTGGCTGGCTTCCTAGTAGAAGAGCCATCTTCTCTAAACGTGGTGCAACAAGTGAAGTACAACTTCGGTCCATTCTCCTTCATAAATGTTACAACAGTGGGTACACCGAGGTTGACACTTCTTGACAGACCGCTTAACGTCACACTCTTGATATTTACGGACCCGAGCATTACCACACCTGTAACCGTAGACTATAGCCTCGGCATTAACATGACCAGCACGACACTATCCTACAAGAAAGTGCTTGATGACTCGTTAAGCTTACCTATAAACACTGCAGGCGAAGCGTTTACGCTAAGACTTGTTGATGCACACCACGAGTATGCCCTCGGACTAATACTATCAGGGTACACCCCCTACACTGTGCACACTGTAGCCACGTCTAGGACGGTCTATCACGCCTACGCCAATACCGAATTATCAACACTTGCCTCGAGGATAGTAGTTGTAGGCGCTCCCTCAACGGGATTCAAATGGGACTACCTCAACCTTACAAGCAACGTAACACTGATAGGCTATTACAGTCCCAAGTTCTACCTTGATAAGCTCAACATAACAACTACGTTTAACATGACAGGTGTATACATAGAAGCGCTCTACATCGATATAGATGCTGATGCTGCACCCGGCATTTACATAACAGTGAGGAATGGAGGGTTCCTGTACGGTACCAGGATGTACCTCAATGTGAGCCTGGCAGTGTTTGAGAAAGCTATACTGGTCAACACGAGCGATACAGGGTACATGGTTGTCGAGAAGAGTAAGATCGTAGCGACGGGCTCCGAAATAAACGCGTCAAGCATCACACTAGAAGATAGTAGCTTTACCATAATATCAAGTGGTGTGTTTATCGGGAACGTCAGCACCGTTAACTCGGTGTTTAAGCTCGTAGCTCCAACACGCTATTCGGCAAACCTTGCTAACTTTATAGTGGTGCCTTCAGTCCCGGTACTTGCAAAGACCATCGTATTGCTAGACCGTGGAGTCGAAGCTACAACACAGATATGGTCGATGAATGTGAGGGTCAAGTTCCCCACGCAGACGACGGCAGCTGTTGCGGTGAGCGTACTTGCCCCGGTCGGGCCGATGAAAGTACTGCAGAATGTTGCACGTGGCTACAGAGTCGTAGCTGATATCCTCGTAGCGGGAGCTACACCCGGCACCATAGAGGTTGACTTCACGCTGCCACCTGCAATCTGTGAGCGCCCACAGCTTCTCAACAGCATACTAGTGTTCTACTATGATGAGGCTAATGGTGAGTGGAGACCCGCGAATGTAACTATGAGAATCGATAGGACGAGATGTGTCGTAAGCGTATTCTTCACTTCCACGACGGTGCCGAGTGTAAGCAACTTCACGGGTCTACCAATCTCACTATATGCTCCTGCACCACTGCCCGTGGTAGGTCTAAGCGAGTTCAAGAAGCTCAACGCGATTCTAGCCGGGACGGAGAAGGGCTCGATACCTATACACCTAGTGGCGGTGTTGGCAGCGGTAACACTTGCATCAGTCATTGTACTGATGAGGAGGTATTCAACATAATTTTTTATGTGCTTCGTGTAACACGAGTGTCATAATCCACAGCCTTGTGCTTTTTAGGGCGTTTGTGCTCTATGCATAACCGGACAACAACGTTCTAAGGTTATCATAATGCGTGATGAATGAGTAGAGGTATCCTAGTGACGAATTAGCTCGTGTTGGAAGTGAAACGATTCTGTATGAACTTGCAGGTATAGCGTGTTGGGCGATAAGCGGGGGTTTAAACGGTAGGAGTGACGGCGGCTAACGTGAGGCAGGGAAGGGTTGACACTCCCGAGGCCCGGCTTCTCGGCCTATATCACCATAGGGTGGCCTAACCCCGGTACATTCGAGAAGCTAGTGGAGACTCTATCCGAGTGTGTAGACTTCTTCGAGTTCGGCGTACCAACGCCAAGGCCAATTTACGATGGTCCTACTATCCGAGAGACGCACGCCGAGGCGTTGAAGAGTGTTAGTGGGTGGAGGGATGCTCTAAAGCTGTTATCCAGGCTAGAGATTGGAGATAAACGCCCGACCATAATCATGGCGTATATGAGCGACCATCTTGGTCATCTCCGCGAGTTCCACGAGGAGGCGGCATCTGCGGGTGCGCGCTGCATACTGTATCCGGATCTACCCTTCGAGCACCCTGAGAAGCTATGGCTGTATGTTGACGAATCGGAAAGGGTTGGACTAAAGCCATGCTTCTTCGCTTCCAGCAGGTTTCCTCACCGTTGGCTGCTCACGTATGCTGCGCTGAGGCCACTCTTCATCTACCTTGGTCTACAGCCGGCCACCGGCGTGAAGCTGCCAATCGCTGTAGAGAAGAACGTAAGGCTAGCTAAGAAGCTGGTAGGCGACGTATACCTTCTCGCTGGTTTCGCAATACGCGATTCTGAGACGGCCAGGAGGCTAATAGAGGTTGGTGCTGATGCTGTTGTGGTAGGCTCGGCTATCATAAGAGCCGCGAAGGACAGGGGCCTTGACGAGGCGAAGAGATTGGCATGCAGTATACACCAGGCGGTGCACGCGGAGAGAGCGTAGGTGGTTCAGTCTCGCCCTCGTTCATCACCATTCAGCCGGACCCGACGTCACATCACTAGTGGTTCCTCGTTGTATCAACCTGGATTCTTGCAAGGGCTTCTTCGAGCCTCGCTCTAAGCTGCCTGGTAAGCTCCTCTATTACCCGTAGCCTCTCAGCCACCTCGGCCACCAGGCTAGGCGATACTAGTGTTCCGCCACGTAGTCTGTCGGCGGCCCGTAAGTGTAGACGTAGCAGCGTCTCGATTAGCGTCAAGCCGCGTGCCGCCATTGAAAGTAGTGTCTCTACACCCTTCCGTGTCAATCTATAGACCTTCCTCCGTCTACCCCCCGTATGCTCTTCTACAGCCTCAACACACCCCTCTTCCTCGAGACTCCTCAGAAGCGGGTAGAGGGTGCCTGGGCTTACACCCCGTCCAATCTCGGGTAAAAGGGCACGAATAGCCTTGAGTAGCTCGTAGCCAGTCTTGGGACCCTCGGCTAGCATGAGGAGCACGAGGTATCTGGTCCTAAGCTCGACTCCCCGCTGCTCGAGACTACTCTCGATGCTAGACACGCTTCCATCCAACATTTTTGGCGGGTAAAGCGAGACTATTACATATGTCTCGAGCACCGATTTATCACCCCCAGATAGCTCGGTAACCGAGCGGTGTGAGAATGAGTGTAGCTGGTTTCATCGCGAGGCATCCGCTGCTAGTGATTAGCGTATGGTTATTGGTGGCATTGCTAGCTACGCCGCTCTTCATGGAGCTAAACACGGTTGTCAAGAGTATCCAGTACTCTCTGCCGCCAGGCAGCGAGGCTGAACAAGCCGAGAAGCTCCTCACGAGCATAAAGAGTGGTGGTGCTCACCCGGCGATAATAATAGTCGAGAACGTAGATCTCAGTGATAATGCGACGCTTGTCAAGCTAGTCCGGTGGGGACGCGTATTCAACGAGAGCTTCGAGGAGAAGAAGCTAGGTAGTAACCTCGTCAGCGTCCCAGTGATGCTCGCGTCTATCAACGAGAGTATCTACCAGAGGCTCCTCGAGGGCATAGAGAAGGGCTCGGAGGGCGCAAGTGAAGCCTACCGCGCACTCCTACAGCTAAACGAGAGCTACACCATAGCATACCGTAACCTCACAACCATGATAGAGCAGCTAAATGAGGCTGTGAAGGGCGTCGTCAAGGCCGACCGGGGGTACAGCGAGGCCTACCACGGCCTCCTAATGTTGACGAATGCTAGCGTCGCAGTGGCACAAGGTCTGGTCGAGCTTGATAAGCGTGTAGTGAACGCGACCGAACAGTTGCTCCTAGTGGCATCCAAGCTTAACGAGACTGCTTCTAAGCTCGCACTTCTAGACAAAGAGGCTAGCCAGCTGGCAGCCAACCTTACAGAGACGGCAGCCCTCCTCAGGAGCATGCTTGGCAACGAGAGCATAGTATCGAGGATAATGGAGGGTGTAGCCTTCACCTGGTGGCAGGTCAGCAGAACCTACGAGTACATGGAGGCGTTCAACGGCAACTATACAATGTATGTGGCCTACACTAACTTAACACTCATAGACCCGAGGCTAGCCCCGTTACCATCTAGCGAGGCGAAGCTCGTCTGGCTTAGCGTCCGCAACCTAACACTCCAGGGCATTGACCCGGATAGAGCGTCTCTCCAAGTCGCAGAGAAGCTGGTGGCGGAGCAGCTGGCTACGCGCGACGCTAGGCTAGCAAAGCTGCTACCACTGTTCACCCAGGTCTACTGGAAGATGCTAGAGGCGGAGAAGCAGAGGCTCAACGTGACAAGCCTAGCAAGCCTCTATAGTCTCGATCCGCGCCAGGCGCCATATACGCAACTCCAAGTCCTTAGCATCGCGCGCAGTGCGGGTGGCAACGCAACGCTCTACATTACCAGCCACGCGGATGAACTTGTGTCAACCCTACTCTCCGAGCAGATGAAACGCATGGGTATCGACGAGGAAACGGCGGTACAGCTGTCACAAGCTGCGGTAGAAGGTCGCATACCGGCCTACCTCGCGGCCAAGGCTGTAGTAGAGCTAGCGTCGCGAACGTACCCAGAGGTATCCACGGTAGCAGACCTACTCATCGAAGCCATAAGCAGGTACGACCCGGGCCTAGAGGCTAGCCTAGCGACCAACCGTACGCTTGCGGTACGTGCGGCATCCGAGATGTTAGTGAAGCTTGGTGTACCGCGTAACATAGTTGAGCTTGTAGCGCCCCTAGTCGAAAAGAACATTACAAGCCGTGAGGCTTATGCTACTGCCGCATACCGCCTCATTAAAGAGATGCTTGTCAGAGTAAAGCCTGAAGCCGTACAACTCCTGCCACTCGTTGAGAAGTACGACCCGCTCGCAGAGGGGAGGCTAGTCTCCGACAGGGCAACGTTGAAGGCTGCCGTGATGGAAGCCTTGAGTAGAGTAGCAGGCGAGAGGCTAGCGCAACTTCCTCGCGAACTCGTAGAGTGGATAGTTAGCAGAGTGGTTGAGGGTAACCAGCCGAGTCCGGAGGAGTTGCGAGAGAAGGCGATCAGCCTCGTAGAGAGTATGCTCGCGGAGATGGTTGGCAAGGAGAAGGCTAGGCTGATCGTCGAGATACTGGAGAAGTATGATCCGGAAGCTGATGCGACACTAGCTCGCAACACCACTCTTGCGGTACAGGCGCTGGTTGAAGCCTTCGAGGGGCAGGAGGCGAGCATACCCGTCAACAAGACCGTGGTAATTGAGCTGGTCGAGCATCCCGAGCAGCTTAACGAGACCTTCTGTAGGCTATTCCGCGAAGAAGCACTCAAGCGTGTACCAAGCGAGGCAAAGACCCTAGCCGAGAGGGCGATTAACACGCTATGCGAGAAGGGGAGACTAACAGACAGCGATGTGTGGCTACTAGTACGCGAAGCAATCGAGGAGAATATAGGCAGGATAAGCGCCAACTTCACGGGTGTCAGTCTCCCGGAGTGGCTCAAGCCTCAACTCGTTAACGCTATACTTGCGGTGGCGCGTAACGAGACTAGACCCGAGGTTGAAGCCGCTAGGCTCTCAACCTTAATCCTGCTACGTGACGTGACGCCCAAGGTGATGAGTGAGGCTAAGGGACTACTAGTAGCTCGTGACCTCAAAGGCTTCATAGTGATGTTCGAGCCTAGTGGCAATGTGAGCGACGAGAGGGTCGAGAAGATCCTGGAGGCGGAGAAGCTAGTAAAGGAGACGCTCTCTCGCTTCGTCAGCGGCTTCAACGTTCGTATGACGAGCTCGGACCTCGTGATGAAGGAGGTTCGCGAGTATGCGCTCGAGGATATAGAGAAGACTAGCAAGATAAGCGAGGCTGCGACGTTTCTCGTGCTACTCTTGATACTCGAGAGCCTCTTTGCAGTGGCAATGCCGTATCTCGGCATAGGCCTAGGCATAGTGCTCGGCGGCGCCCTGGTCTTCCTTGCCGCCAGGTACGGGCTCATAGATGTCACGAACGAGGCACAAACGCTAATGATAACAACGGCTCTGGGTCTCGGTGCGGACTACGCCGGTTACCTGGTCCACAGGTTCCGCGAGGAGTACGCGATAGTCGGTGATGCTAGGCGGGCTGTAGAGAGGGCGCTGAGTACAGCCGGTCCAGCGATAGTGGCCAGCGCGTTTACCGTGATAATCGGGTTCGCCAGCCTCCTCCTTGGCTGGGATATAGCGTTCCTACGCAGCCTCGGCGAAACCATACCAATTACTGTAGCGGCGACCGCCCTGGCGAGCCTAACGCTGGTGCCGGCGCTCCTAGCGCTGCTAGGCGGGCGCTCGTGGTTCTGGTGGCCGAGGAGACCAAGCATAGAGAGGCATGTGGGCCGCGAGAGTAGGCTGATGAAGAGCCTGCTCAGACACCATCGTGTTGTGCTAGCGGTGCTAGTGGCAGTGTTCCTAGTAGCTGGGTACTTCTACGTGAACTTCCACGGCAGTCATGACATGAAGCTTATGCTCCCCGAGAATGCTGACGCAGTAAAGGCCTTTGATACGCTCAAACGTGAGTATATGCCAGGCCTCACTGATCCGATATTCGTCACGCTAAAGCTACCCAAGAGCTTCCACGAGAGTATTGAAATGCAAACGCTTGTCGAGAACCTTGCTAAGCGTATTGAGCGCGTGGAGGGCGTCGGTATAGTGGTGGCGCCCAACGCGACTAGCGGCGAGACAAGCAGCCTGGTGAGCAGCGACGGCAAGATTGTTGCTCTCCAGGTGATACTCTCGGCAGACCCGTATAGCTGGGACGGTGAAAAGACGATCAGAGAAGTGCACCGGATTGTACACGAGTATGCAGAGACACATGGTATCGAGGCGTATGTGGGTGGAGCCCCATTCGCGGTAATGGAGATGGATGAGATACTCCACGAGCGCTTCTACTACCGTATACTCCCGGCGGCCAGCATACTCATGGTGGCCGCGTTCACCGGCATCTTCGGCGCGCTCCCAGTGAGCATAGCCGCACTGCTAGTAATCATAGGCGCCGCAATGACAGGCATTATGGCGAGTGTTGCGCTGTTCCAGTGGCTGCTCGGCAAACCGATACTATGGTTCCTACACATTGTGACGATGGTTGCGGTGCTAGGCGTGGGCATGGATTACAACAGCTTCTTCCTAGCAAGGGCGCTTGAAGAGTGTAGAAAGACGAACTGTGACGTCGAGAAGGCCCTGCCGCGCGCCGCTGGTGCAGTAAGCCTCTTCGTGGTTGGCCTGGCACTTGTAGTCTCTAGCGCCTACCTGTCACTAATGGCGAGCAGCAACGTAGGCATGAGAGAAATGGGCTTCACGCTAGGCTTGACGGTCATGCTGGCTGGCATAATGGCTGCATACCTCTTCACGCCGCTAGTTATAGCTGTGTTGCGGCATCGTGCATGGTGGCCGCGCGGGATGAAAAGGAAGGTTGTGCATTGAGACGGTGCGACTATCGTGACGGCACGCTACTCGACAAATGTCATACACTTTTTACGTCATTTCATGCATTGCTGGTTACGCGCTAGGCGCTGCGCCATGGGGGTTACTTGTATTGAATTGTGTTTTATGCACAATTCGTGAACCCACGTTATAAAGCCAAGCGACAGCAGTACATTCTCTTGATGGGAGATAGTGTTGAGCGTAAAGCTAGGCGTCGTAGCCGCGATAGTAGTAGCAGTGTTGATTGCGGCGTTCCCGCTATACGCTGATGCTCTTAGACCATTCATATGGCAGCATTACGCGGAGACGCGCGAAGGCGGCTATGGATGGAGGGGTGGTGAAAGCGAGGCTACAAGCACAGCGGTAGCTACGTATGAACCGGGCGAGGAGGTAACCATAACCGGTGTCATAGAGAAGATCGATGTTAATGAGGGTAGTGTAACAGTCAACGGCGAGAAGATTATCGTGCGGGGCACGTGGATCGTCGAGACCCCCGAGGGCAAGAAGGAGGTGTACTTCGACGAGTTGTTGACGATGCTGAAGCCCGGTGAAAAGGCGAGCATCAAGTGCCGCGTCTCCGGCAAGTGGGGTCTTATAGCACTTGAGATAGAAACACCAAGCCTAAAGGCAGAGAAGAGCGAGGGGTGATGCCCATGGTCAACGTGTATATGACTCTACGTACCGTGAGCGTCGTCCTGCTGGCAGTCTTCGGGTTATTGACGCTAATCAGTGGTATGATACTCGCAACAGCGCCCCACGGCCCCGGAAGCGGCGATGCTACTGCACTGGGTATCAGTAAATCCGATTGGAATGCGATACGCGAGATAGTGGCGTTCATAGCAGCTGGTGCGGCCGTGCTGCACGTGTATGCAAATCAGCGTGCACTAGCGTTCCACTTTAAGCGTGCTGTAGGAGTGACGCCATCTGCCGGAAGGAGGTGAGAGTGACTGACACTAGTCGCTCAACTAGCGCCTTTTTTACTCGTGATATCGGCTGTTGGTATAGTCGCGACTATCTACGCGTCTCTTAGGTTGTTCTCCGCCTCGCGCATAGTAGGTGACCAGACGCTGATCCTAGAGGGTATAGCGCTACTCATGTACGCTATAGCGCTGGGCGTGGAGGTCACGGGTCTGCTTGGCGCTGTCAGCGCTGTTGGTATAGGAGGAGGGCATCCCCCCTGGGCGCGTCATCTTCCGGGCATGGGGCAGTCGCAACTCGAGGTTGGCAAGATTCTCCAGGCAAGTTTGCTTGCAGGATACCTCTATGTCGCCTCGTATGCGGTTCACGCCGCTAGCCTATATGCGGGTGCGAAGAGTGAGCGCGCACTCCTCCCTTCAATGGTAATAGTCTATATGGATTACAACCTCATAGCGCTTGTACTCCTAGTTGCTATCTGCTTCGCTCTAGTCAACATATACGGCGCCACGAGACAAGCAGTATTATACCACGTGCTAATATGTGCTAGTCATGCCATGGGCATAGTTGTAGCCTCGTTGGGGGAAACGTGGCTCCTAGCTCCCATAGCGTTGCGTAGCGTAGCGCCACTCGCGTTGATCCCGTGGAGGCGTGGAGGCTGATGATGATTGAGGAGGAGGTACCGCAGCCAGGCAGGCATAATCCACGACATACTCCTAGTCCTATCTAGAGAAGGTCCTATCAACTCTACTAGGTTGGCGCAGCTGGCTAATCTACCATACGATAGGCTTCGTGAGCTGCTTGATAGGCTTGTAGCGGAGGGCCTCGTGGAGACAGTTGAAGAGGGCGATAGGAAGCTGTACCGAATAACGCCTCAGGGGCTTGACGCGCTTAGGAAGCTTCAAGCTGCTAAGGAAGTTCTTGAGCGTCTCGGGTACAAGTTCTAGCGTGTACTACCTACTTCCCTTGATGGTTGGCTTGATAAGGCTGCGGTTTAGGGTACACCCATGCGCACCTGGAGGGGTGTTGAAGAGATGGGTGCTCTGCTCGAGAAGCTAAAGCCGATGAGTGATGGTCAAAAGGAGATGCTAGAAGCGCTCACTAGCGACGAGTACGAGATTATAGGACTGTTCGGCCCGACCGGTACCGGTAAGAGCCTCTTCAGCGTACTAACAGGCCTCGATGCGGTACTCGAGGGCAGGTACAAGAGGCTCATTATCTCGAGGCCAGTTGTCGACGTGGTTACTGGCAAGGAGCTTACTGCGCAGGAGCTAGGCCCCCAGTACTACGAGTTCGTCTCCGCGTACCTACGTGACATTCTCGGCGAGTTCATCGAGTGGAAGGAGGTTGAGAAGCTAATCCAGGAGGGTAAGGTGATGTTCGCTGATACCCACTATCTCCGCGGCAGGACATTCGACGATGCCATAATCTTCCTCGACGATGCGCAGAACGTGCCGCCGGAGACCAGCGTAGAGATAATGATGAGGATCGGTAGAAACAGCAAGTTCATCATCGCGGGCGACCCGGTCTTCCAGAAGCCGCCGCACATGGAGAAGGACGGCGCCACTATGATCAGGGAGGTGCTGCTGGGCGAGGAGAAGGCCAAGGTGGTTGACCTAGGCTTCAAGGATATTGTGAGGCCCGGCGCTAGGAGAGGCATTAGGCTCCTCCTAGAGCTGCGTATGAGGAACAGGCCGTTGAACGACGTCGAGAAGAGGATAATGGAGTCGGCGAAGGTGCACGCCCCTGACGCCGACGTGATAACTGTGGTCGAGTTTGTCGAGGAGAAGAAGAGGTTTGAGATTAAGAGCGAGCATGTCCCAGACGCTCTTATAATCGTCAAGGAGGGCTACCTAGGTAGGCTAGTTGGCCGCGGCGGGGAGAGGATAGAGAAGATCGAGGAGGACACTGAGCTCAGGCTACGCGCCGTCGAGCTAACAAGCGATCTGCGCAGCAGCTTCATCAACATGATACGCGCTATACACCCAACCAGCTGGATCTACAAGCACATAGAGGATGTTGACTTCAAGGGACCCGAGCTAGCAATATGGGTACGTAGTGACGAGTTTGGAGCCTTCGTGGGTCAGCGCGGCTTCTACGTCAAGTTCGTAGACTCGGTATTCAAGAAGCTAATGGGAGTCGGCATCCGTGCCTTTGAGGTGGCTGAGGAGGAAGAGGAGGGTAGGAGGCGCAGGAGGCGCCGCTAAAGACCACCCGGTAGTGATGGAGTTGTTTCAATTATAACTGTTTTCCATTTTTAATGCGGGCTCGGCATAGGCGAGGGGCACGCATTCCTCACCGGTTCGGCCTACCCTCGGTTCACCACAGCCCATGTTAGTCTACAATGCTGCCGCTCGTCACGCATTATAGTTTCGTTCTCTTCGTGTGATACTCGCTCCGATACGTGGGGCAACTGGATATCGTACTACTAGTGTATGAGTGGAGTATCTCGCGTATTTACTGTAGTGTGAAGAGAGTGGGCTTTTTGTTAGGGGACCGGTTTACCTGTTCAGCCTGGGGATGTTGGCTCCTTGGTCGGCACCCTTAGGGCTGCCACACCTCTAGGCTACTACCAGGCGATACACGAGGAGCTTCGCCGCCAGGGCTTCATTCGTACCGATTACCCGCCTCGCCGCGATGAGATACTCTGGAACAAGCGTATACTCACGCTTCCACGCGAGGAACTCGAGAAAATAAAGACGCAGAGGCTCAAGCAGATCGTATGGTGGGCTTGGGAGAACTCGCCGTTCTACCGCCGCTTCTGGAAGAGCAAGGGCTTCCACCCGAGCATGATCAAGGACTGGAGGGATGTCGTCAAGATACCAGTGCTCACGAAGAAGGATTTGAGGAAAGACCAGAGTAGCAATCCGCCCTACGGCAGCATAATGGTCCCAGAGCTATCCAGGTACATCCACTTCGTTGGTGCTACCACTGGCTCCACCGGCATGCCTACGTTCCAGGGTTGGGGTAGACTCGAGCTAGACTACTTCGAGGAGCTGCAGGCACGTTACCTCTGGACCTTTGCAGACGTCAAGCCAGGCACCATCTACGCCAACTACCTCAACATGAGCGGGTTCTACTCTTGGGGTCCGCCACTAGTAGAGACTGCCATGTGGAGGTGTGGTGCAACCGCCATCGCGGGTGGCGGCGAGACGTTCTTCACCTGGAAGGAGAGGCATATGCTAATACTCAAGCTATGGAAGGTTGACGTGTTCGCGACCACCCCATGGCTACACCGTCTCATCGGCGAAATGGCGCGTGAGGAGGGCTGGGAGACGCCGTTCCGTGTGCTCCTACTACACGGCGGCGCGGCCGCCGAGAACACGAAGAAGAAGCTAATGGAGGTCCACCCGAACGTCGAGAAGGTCCTCAGCATCTGGGGTACCACGGATGGCCACGTGGCTGTCGAGCCTCCAGATGCCCCAGGCACTCTCCTCATCTTCGAGGACGTAGAGATATTCGATGTCATTGCGCCTGGTAGCTACGAGGACAAGCCAACCGGCGAGCCAGCCGGCGAGGGTGAGCGCGGCGAGCTGATAGCAACCCTACTCTACCACTACACAATGCCACTCATCCGTTACAGCCTAGGCGACTATGTGAAGAACGAGTTCATCTGTGAGCCAACCCCCGAGTACGGCATCACACACTGCAGGTTTGCAGAGCTAATCCCAGGCCGCGTCGAGTGGATGTTCAGAGTGAAGGGCAAGCTGCTATTCCCGATAATCGTAGAAGACGCGATTAACGAGATACCAGACACCACCGGCGCCTACAACATCATAGTCTATGCGGACGAGATGGACAAGCTAAAGATACGCATCGAGACCAAGAGAAAGCTCCCAGTCGACCCACAGTACGACAGGCTAGCCCGCGAGATACTAGCCAGGAGGCTAGACCTAAGCCCCGACGACATCGAGATCGAGTGGGTAGAGCCGGGCAAGACCGTCTGGAAGGGCTACAAGCTACAAGTCTTCCTCGACCAGAGGAAGAAGTAACCCTACCAAAACACGCAAATTTTTCACCAACCAGGGATCCTCTAGTTGTATGAGTATCTCGCCATTCTAACCATTCTACCCTTTCTCATTCATCACTTGTAGTGATATAGCGCTCTTCTATATCTGGTGGTTTAGGTTGGATGAGTAAGCGGGGTCTACTTGTGCAGCCGAGGGTAGTTGTGGTCGACTATGGTGTTGGTAACAGGTTCAGTATTATCGGAGGGCTTAGGCGTGCAGGTGCCACGGTAACACTGTCTAGGCGTCCAGAGGATATCAGGAATGCCGATGGTATAGTGTTGCCGGGCGTCGGGTCCTTCCCAGCAGCCATGAGGATCATGGAGGAGGCTGGTATAGTGGATCTTGTCGTTGACGCTGTAAAGGAAGGCAGGCCCCTTCTTGGCATCTGTCTCGGAATGCAGTTGTTGTTTGAGGAGAGTGTCGAGTGGGGCGGTTCTAGGGGTCTGGGGCTGCTACCTGGTAGGGTTGTGCAGCTCCCGACGTGGAGGAAGCCGCATATGGCGTGGACTCGTGTGTGGAGGGTTGGAGATTCCAAGCTTCTCAAGAGTATCGATTATGGAGAGTATTTCTACTTCGCTCATAGCTTCTATGTAGATACTCGTGGCGAGCATGTGAAGGGTTACGCTGTTCATTCCGGTTTTAGGTTCCCTGCTGTCGTGGAAAAGCACCCGGTTTATGGTACTCAGTTCCACCCTGAGAAGAGTGGGCATACGGGTCTCAAAGTTCTACGCAACTGGTTTAGTGTGGTGGAGGAGGCGGTGCGGCGTTGAGGATGAGTAGGGAGGAGGTTGAGGCGATAGCTTCGAAGCTGAATTATCGTCATCGGGATGGTACTGTAGTGGCGGTTGTTCAGGATGCTAGGAATGGTCTAGTGTTGATGGTTGGTTTCATGAATCGTGATGCGGTAGTCTTGACGTTAACAACGGGTTACGTCCATTTCTGGAGCTTGTCTAGGCGTAGGATATGGATGAAGGGCGAGACGAGTGGCCACCGGTTGAGGGTGCAGAGCGTCTATGTAGATTGTGACCTGGACGCCATCCTTGTGAAGGTTGTGCCGGAGGGGCCGGTGTGCCACACGGGGCATCTGACGTGCTTCTACCGGAGGATTGTTGATGGTAATGTGTGGGATTACGAGTTGGGATTGAAGAGGGGTCTTGAGCGTGACTAGATGCGTAGTGTGTGGCTGTTGGTGGAATGGGCTGGTATAGGGTCAAGGAGTGGGTCTATTGGGTGCCTTCTTGACGCTACGAGCGAGGAGGAGTAGACGGTCATGGGGTTACAGCTTGGCGTTGGCGAGCCTCTAGAAGAGTGGAGCGGGTGTGGCAAGAGGCCTTTGGCCAGGATACCAGAGCCGCGGAGACTCGTAGCCTGGGCCGAGAAGAGGTATGACTACGTGGCCCTGTTGGAGAGTGGCGAGGGGTTCCCGGAACGCGCCAGGTACACCCTCGTTGCCATGGGTGCGAATAGGGTCTATGAGACTGATGACATTCTTGACGGGTTTAATGTCCTCTGGAAGGCGCTCCGGGGGAGAGGTTGTGATGCGCTACCTTGTCGCAGCATGCTCTTCGGAGTAGTCTCATACGAGGCTGTTGCCGGTGTTGAGCCGTGGCTGGCGCCCAAACTGAGACGTCATACTTGGCCCGTAGTGAGAGTATTTGAGCCAGAGGTGCTTGTGGTGTACGATCGTCTCACTGGGAGGGCGTACGTTTGCCCGGGTGACGCGGATCTAGGCGAGGCTGAGATAGGGGGGTTCGTGCAGGCAAGGGGGCCCGTCTATGAGACGCCGCGGGAGGAGTTCGAGGCGTGGGTTAGGGAGGCGAAGAGGCTGATAGAAGAGGGGGAGTTCTTCCAGATAGTCCTCTCGCGTGTAGAGCGGTACGAGTATAATGGTTCGCCTCTCGCGCTTTACGAGAGGCTGGCGGGGGGTAACCCGAGCCCCTACATGTTCTACCTGAGGATGGGCGACCATTGGATAGTTGGGACTAGTCCCGAGCTCCTAGTCAAGATGAGCCTGGGGCGTGCCGAGACACACCCGATAGCGGGTACGAGGCCTCGTGGCAAGACGCCGGAGGAGGATGTGGCGTTGGAGGAGGAGATGTTGCGCGATGAAAAGGAGAGAGCCGAGCATATGATGCTCGTGGATCTCGCGAGGAATGATCTGGGTAGGATAGCTGTGCCGGGTACGGTTAGAGTAACAGCGCTTATGGACGTCGAGAAGTACAGTCATGTCCAACATCTTGTGAGCAGGGTGGAGGCCCTCGTAAAGCCCAAGACGCTCTACTCGGATGTGCTTGCTGCGACGTTCCCCGCGGGTACGGTCTCCGGTGCGCCAAAGACGAGGGCGATGGAGTATATCGCTGTGCTTGAGGATGAGCCTCGCGGCCCGTACGCTGGCGCTGTTGGCGTGTATGCTGAGAGGGCGGGAGAGACGGCTATAGTCATACGCAGCGTGTGGAGCTACGAGGACGGTATTGTCGAGGCTAGGGCGGGTGCAGGGATAGTCTATGATAGTGTCCCCGAGCGCGAGTACATGGAGACTGTTCACAAGATAATGGCTGTGAGGAGGGCTCTGGGGGTGGCGTAAGCCGTGGCCGACACCCTCGTACTGATAATAGACAACTATGATAGCTTCGTCTATAACCTCGTGAATGTCCTAGCCGAGCTTGGCGCTAGAAGCATCGTGGTTAGAAACGACGAGATTAGCGTGAGGGGCGTGGAGAGGATCGACCCCGACCGCATCATAATCTCGCCCGGGCCAGGCTCGCCCCTAAAGCCGCGCGACGTTGGCGTGTCGATAGAGATTGTGAGGAGACTAGGCTGGAGGATACCGATACTCGGCGTCTGCCTGGGCCACCAGGTTGTCGGGGTGGCGTTTGGCGCGAGGATTAGGAGAGCCAAGAGGATAATGCACGGAAAGACTGACACTGTGCGGCACAATGGTGGTAAGTTGTACCGGGGTGTGCCCAGCGAGTTCACCGCAATGAGATACCACAGTCTGGTGATCGATGATGTGCCTAGCGTGTTGAAAGTCGAGGCTAGGAGCGTCGTCGACAACGAAATAATGGGCGTGAGGCACGTGGAGCATCCGATACACGGGGTGCAGTTCCACCCGGAGAGTATCGGAACTCCATACGGGCCACAGATACTCAAGAACTTCCTTGATGACCCATGGTGAGCTATAGGCTTGGCAACCCTCTCACGAGCAAGCTCGTGAGCAGCGCGAGTGCCCCCATTAGCATGGCTAGCTTGTTTGCGGTTGGGTGGTTGTAGGGGAGGCTTGCTAGCCTCCACCTCTTGGATGAGAGTGGCCAGTAGGGGTAGACTCCCCCCTCGGTCACAGCATCGAGTGCTAGGTGTGAGTAGCTGCCTACAAGTATCGCAATAATTGCTGCCAGAGCCTCAGGAGGCGGCGCTAGGAGGGCTGACGTCATAAACACTGTTGAAAACGCGAGGGGGCCCACAAAGCTATGGCTAAAGGCTGTGCGCCTAGGCCTCCCTCCCCGTACCTCGTGTCCAAGCAGATCAAGCGCTATGTTGACAAGCGCTGAGGACCACGCGGCATACCAGGCGCAGCTCGCTGGGCAACCCGCTAGCAGCGCTAGCGCGGCAGCTATGCTAGACGAGAAGGCGACATGCGTAGCTAGCTTCAAAACATGCCCCCGTGGGTATCGGGTAGTCAGCCGCCTCAATACTCTTGGCAAGGTTTAACGATCTAACCGCTCTGCCCGCCAAGTTTGAAGATAAGTCTGGCGAATACCCTTGCATCAGCCACAGCGTTATCGATCTTGGCGTATTCGTTCGGCTGGTGTGCGGTCGCGTCGCATGTCTGCCATACTACTGCGGGCATACCCCTCTTACGGAAGTATCTCGCTACGGTACCCCCGCCTATACCCACGGGCCTAGGCTCTATGCCGCGATCCTCCCGTATGCTCTCGGAGAGGTAACGGACAAGCGGATGAGACGGTGACGTTGGCTCTCCAGCAGCGTCCTTCATCACCACCTCTACGTCTATCTTTGCATTGCTGCGGAGCGCAAACCAATAGGCCATGCTCTTGACAGTCTCGATCACATCGTCTAGGTCGTAGCGTGGGAGCACTCTGCAATCCCAGTATACCACGTCGCGACCGGGAACTGTGTTAATGTTAGCCACGTTCGCCTCCTTCTTCGTAGGCTCGAAGGTCGACACCGGAGGCTCAAAGACCTCGTCGAAACCAGAGAACTTCTCGTGGAGTGTCTTGTCAAGCTCCAGGTTGAACATCATGCCCAGTCTATGTGCGTTTAGCCCCTCGTGAGGCATAGAGGCGTGAACCTGCCTACCCTCAATAACCACCTTGAACCATAGGATGTGTTTCTCGGCGACCTCTATGCGGGAACCATCGCTACTACAATAGTCCGGTACAAGAACCCAGTCGCCGCTACGGAAGACACCAGTCTTCTCGAGCAGGTACCTCACACCATACCTGCTACCCGCCTCCTCGTCAGACACGAAAGCCACCATGAGCGTTATGGGAGGCTCGGTCTGCTCCTCGCTCAACGCGCGTAAGAGTAGAAGCGACGAGACAACAGCCTGCAGGTTATCCTCAACACCCCTGCCGTAAACCCTGTCACCGACAACTGTTGCCTGATAGGGAGGGTACTTCCAGAGGCTAGCATCTCCTTCGGGTACAGTGTCGAGATGCGAGATTATCCATAGTCGTGGCCTCCCACTACCCAGCTTAACGACTAGATTGGGCCTTACGCCACCCTCGGCGCGGTCATCACGCGCATCATACCTTTCGACGTGTAGTCCTAGCCTCTCAAGCTCCTCTTGGAGCGCCTCGGCTCTACGCAGCTCCCCCTTGCCACCGAAATCAGGGGGTATAGCCTTCAGGGGAACAAGCTTCTTGTAGAGCTCCACTGCATAGCCACGAAGCGACTCAATACGCGAGAGGAGCTTGTCTAGCAAGCAGGCCGCACCCCTGGAACGCACGCTTGACCAGCAACAAGCCTCCTCATAACGTGTTCTCTGCTCCCGGCGAGACAACCGGGAATAAACGCTAGCAGGCCAGCTGCACGGCGGTCGGGCGACAATTTGGAGGCGCTAGTGGCCATACTAGTAGGCCTCCTCGCCGGCATAGTCGGGAGTATAGCCGGGCTAGGCGGCGGCGCGATAATGGTACCACTATTGATACTAGCTGGCGTTGAGCCCCACCACGCAGTATCGGCTAGCCTCTTCGCGGTACTCGGTACGAGCCTAGGAGGCATAATCCACCTGCACAAGGAGGGCCTCCTAGACACCAGGCTCGCCGTTACGCTAGCAACGGCTAGCGTTACGGGTGCAGTCATAGGTGCTTACGTAGCCGTCAACATACCCGGCCGTGTCATAGTAGCCATAGTTGTACTCGTGCTCGTTGCTTCGGGAATCATTGCGCTCAGGGGCCCTCGTAGCGCAGCAAGGCAAGGATCC
This sequence comes from Pyrolobus fumarii 1A, assembly GCF_000223395.1. GTDB lineage: Archaea > Thermoproteota > Thermoprotei_A > Sulfolobales > Pyrodictiaceae > Pyrolobus > Pyrolobus fumarii. Next base: position 981,648 of record NC_015931.1, read on the forward strand.
CATGCAATCCCCTTGGCTTGGGCTGTGCTACTCGTCGGTGGTTTTGTCGGCGCGCTGGCTGGTAAGGGCGGCGGTAGCTTCAACATGCCGGTATTGATTGGGATAATGGGCCTCGACTCTAGACGTGCTGCAGCAACATCAAAGCTAATGGCGGGTTTCAACGCCGCTACGGCTACACTCGTGTATGCGATGCACGGCATGCTAGACCTTGCGCTAGCAGTGCCTCTAGTCATCGGTACATACACTGGTGCAACAATAGGCTCGAGGCTAATAACACGCATGAAAATAGAGCATCACAAGCTGATCGTGGCGGTGATATACTTTGTGCTAGCGGGCGCGGCAACGGTAAAACTCGTAGGGTAGGCGCGGCGCGACAAGCTACTGGTGCACACGCATGGGTAACGTTTACCACATACGTCTTCCAGCCTCCCGCGAGGATATCGAGAAGCTGCGTGTAGGGGACACCGTCTACCTCACCGGTATAATCGTGACAGCGCGTGACCAGGCTCATCGTAGGATACTCGAGCTCGTGAGGCGTGGAGAAAAGCTGCCCATCGATCTCAAGGGGCTTGCTATATACCATTGTGGTCCTGTGGTGAAACGCGAGGGTAGCGAGTGGAGGGTTATCGCTGCGGGACCCACAACAAGCTACCGCATGGGTATGCTGGTAGCCGAGGTTGTGAAGGCTACTGGCGCTGCATTCGTGATAGGGAAGGGTGGGTTGCCAAGCGAGGCGGCCAAGGCTCTAGCAGAGGCGGGTGGCGTGTATCTAGCATTCCCGGGTGGAGCGGGAGCCCTGGCAGCCACTAGGATCAAGAGCGTCGCTGGGGTATACTGGCTAGAGGAGCTTGGCGTTCCAGAGGCGCTCTGGGTGTTCGAGGTTGAGGAGTTCGGCCCGATGACAGTAGCGGTTGACGTTCATGGCGGCAACCTGTACGAGGATGTTAGAAGCAGAGTGTCCAGTAACGCCGCGCAGGCGAAGAGGAGGCTCATAGAATCCCTAGCTGTTCTACCTTAAACCACCCTTTCCACTCATGCACGACGGCCAGGAGCGCGATGAGCGCGCCATGCATCGAGTATGACGCGGGTGTCATACGCGAGCTTAAGAGGGTAGCGCGTAACGACAAGGCTCTCGAACTCCTCCTCTCGAGCCTTTGTGAGCCTCCACGTCGCTTATACGTGAGAGTAAACACGATGCGTGCTGATCCCGGGGAGGTGCTCGACGAGCTAAGGGAGCAGGGGCTACGAGCGTATCGCGATGAGCACCTCGAGGAGGCTATCTGGTTTCCTGTGGAGGGTCCATTCCGCGTTCCCCGTGTGGATAAGCGCGTGGTTGTCGACAAGAGGACTGCTGAGAGCGTCCTGCTAGGTGCTCACGTCTATGCACCCGGCGTCATAGATATGGAGGGCGTCTCTAAGGGTGATGAGGTGAACATTGTAGCAGAGAACGGGGTGGTTGTTGCGTATGGCGTGGCGGAGATGAGCTGGGATGAAGTGCGGGAGAAGCGTCGCGGCCTAGCGGTTAGGGTTGTCGTCTCGAGGTTCCGCGCGCCTAGCACCAGGGAGCTGAGCGTCTGGAAAAGAGGGCTGATATATGAGCAGAGCTTACCCGCTATGTGGGCCTCGAGGCTTCTCGAGCCTCAACCCGGCGAGATAGTGGTTGACATGTGCGCAGCGCCCGGGGGCAAGACGGGGCACCTTGTAGAGTTGACACGCGGTAAGGCGCGGATAGTAGCGATCGACCACTCTAGGTCGAAGATAAGGAGGATGGTTGAGGAGCTTGGGCGACTAGGGCATCTAGACCTGGTTCACATAGAGCAAGCTGATTCGAGGTACCTGGACCTAGACTACCCGATGCTTAGGGCGGATAGGGTGCTTCTCGACCCGCCGTGTACGGCGCTCGGCGTGATACCAAAGGTGTATGATAGGAAGACGTGGCGTGATGTTAGGAACGCGGCGGAGTATCAGTGGCAGTTTGTGAAGGTTGCAGCCAAGATATTGAAGCCGGGAGGCCGTCTAGTCTACTCGACGTGCACGCTCACAGTTGAGGAGAACGAGGCCATCGTGAGGAGGATGGAGAAGCTGGGGCTGCGTCTGGTCGAGCTGCGGGCGCCACGCTCCAGCATGGGTGTTGATGGTCTGCCGGTCTCGAGGTTCCTCCCCAGCGTTCAAAAGATGCCAGGCTATTTCATAGCCGTGCTTGAGAAGAGGGGGTAGACGCTCGTCCATCGTGACTGGCGGGGAGGCTAGCGAGCGTGACGGGAAAAGTGATGGTGTTGGATACCACGGCGTTTCTGGCAGGCTTGCCACTCATGCTCTATGGCGTGAGGCTGGTTGCACCACCGAGTGTGATTGAGGAGGTGCGTGACGATGAGAGCCGCTCCCGGCTAGAGACAGCGATGCTGCTAGAGAGGGTCGAGGTGGTGAAGCCGAGGGAGAAGTACAAGTGGCGTGTGAAAAGGGCTGCTGTGAAAGTTGGTGTGCATGGGAGTCTATCCGAGACTGATGTTGAGGTTGCGGCGCTCGCGCTGCAGTTGAAGGAGGAGGGGCTAGAGGTGGAGGTGGTAACGGATGACTACGCGTTACAGAACCTCCTTGCAAGCCTTGGCGTTTCGTACCGCTCGTTAAGGACTAGAGGTATAAGCAGGTTGGTAAGGTACATCCTCGTGTGCCCGGCGTGTGGCTACACGTCGAGAAGGTACGGCGAGAGGAGGTGCCCAGTTTGCGGTGCACCACTTGTAAAACGGCCGCGCTCATGAGCCTCATGCTACTCCTTGCCCTAGGCTCGGCAGCCTACGCGGCCAGTCTGGAGCAGCTTGCATACTTTGCAACTAGTATCTCGCTTGCACTCGTGGCCGGCGACTATCAGACAGCAGCAGTTGCTTCAACAAAACTATGCCTTGCTATAGCCGAGATGCCGCCAGGAGTACTACGCAACGACACTGGACTTGCGCAGAAACTTGCTATACTCGCGGCTGTTGTGGGTGGGGATACGGGGATAGACCCTAACCGAGCAAACCTAGTGTACTTGCATCTCGTGGGTGAGGCTCGTCTAGACCCCCAGGTCTGTACGGAAGGCGTGCCTCAAGCCTACTATTACAACGAGACACTCGGCAACCTCATCCCCCCAGAGGCGAACGTAACGACGTCCGAGAGAGCGGCAAAGCCTCAGGGCACAGAAACGCCACCAGCCGGGTCAATGCCAAGCTACGCTGGTGTAGCTCCTGGCGGCGAAGGCTCGGTTACAGAGAGTGACATAGAGGCTCTGACGAAGCTAGTCAAGAGTCTCAAGGGAGAGAACATAACCATGTACGAACCTAGCGGCTATACGCTGGCGAGGCTCGTCGCCGAGGATATCCTATCCTCCCAGGGAATCCTCCCTACAAAGACGCAGGTGAACTTAGAGGAGGTGCTCACAGACTTATTCAGCGGTGGAGCGACGGGCGAGCAAGATGTGCTAAAGACGCTGGAGCTGCCAGAGAGCATCGACGTAGGGAGGATATCGCTACTCTCGCTGCCAGCGGCTGGCGCCCCGCCTCTACCAAGCGTCAGGCTTCCAAGCATCACGCTACCCGAAGCCGGGTTCGACCCTGTACTTATTCTATTGCCGCTGGCGGTGGTGGCAGCAGCGGCGGTAGCATGGTATGGCAGGAGGGTAGTCTCCGCGTTTCGCTTCTCCAGAATAACACGGCTAGTATCGCGTGAAGCTGCAAAGGGTGAGGCAGCGGGTACGGTTGAGGAGATGTTCGCTAAGTTGCTTGAAGTGATAGGGACAAAGTGTAGGCCTCGCCAAGCCTGGGAGACACACAGAGAATATGCATCTGTTCTCCGCGAGTCAGCGAAGAACATCTACATGAAGGCGGCTCTAGCATATGAGGAGGCTAAGTTCGCTGGTCGGGGGACGGAAGACGCGTCTAGGGTTATAGCTGAGGCTGTGTCGCTCCTCGCGTCCAGGCTAGAGTGTAGCGAGGGAAGGGAGGAGGAGTAGCGTGGACTACGTGAGGTACGGTAAGTGGGTCTCAATCGCTGTGCTCATACTGGCGCTTGTGACGCTCCCATACCTTTCTCTAACGATACCACTGCGCCTACAAGCAACAGTCTATGATGATGGCCCCGAGGGTTTTACAGAGTTTGTTTCCGAGCTACGTGCGAGAGGAGTACAAGTGTATCTACAGCTGCCGGACCCGAGCACCGTGAAAGATGCTGTACTACTCCTTCTTGATCCGCAGTTCTGCCTCTACTACGAGGATCTAGAGCAATGGGTGGAACGTGCAAAACCCAGACTAATAGTGGTCATCGGTGAATCTCTGTGCGCCAGGTGGATAACTGCACGGTTGGACAGCGCGTTTGCCCGCCTGGAGTACAGCCTAGTTGATAGTGGTGTGCTTAGGCTCGGTGATGTCAGCATACCCACTATCAGCATTCTGGCGATGAGCGGCGAGGGCGTCAAGCCTATAGGGTATGTCGGCGGGAGGGCGGCGGCGGTTACACACGGCTCGATCATATTTATCGGCGACTCGGACTTCCTCCGTAATGACGCGCTCCAGGCAAATCCAGACACTCTAGACACTATTGTGGAGCTGATGGGTTGTGATGCTGGCTGTACGGTAGTGATGCCATCGGTCTTCGAGACTGGAGCTATAGGTTTCGCGTTATCCGCCTACCAGCTTGCGAGGATACTCGTAGAGATGCTTGCGAATCTCGAAGAGATGTTTCTCCGGCTATCTCGCGGCCTAGCAGTCTTGGCGTACGTGCTTGTAGCGGGGTATGTTGCTTACAAGTTGTTCCTCGGAGGTTTTACGCGGGGCAAAGAGGAGATTTACCACGTTGCACCACGCCCGTCTATCTACGGCTACACGAGGCTATACCAGCGGATAGTAGAGGGCGGGAAACTGTCCACCCTAGAGGCGAAGACTGTCATAATGAGGCTCTACGAGATTACTGATAGGGTGCTTAGGGTTAGACTCGGAGCCGGTATCGACGAGATTGTTGGCAACGAGGAGCTGGTAGCGAGATTGTCAAGTGCAACGGGCATCGATCGTGAAGAGCTTAGTGTGTTGCTTCGGAGGCTATACAAGCTCTACAGGAAGGCTGCTGGATTATCGCGGAGACCGTTGATTGTGAGATGGCGTAGAGAGTCTGAGCGTATGGTCACGAGCCTAGGTCGAGTGCTTAAAGGTCTAGGTGTTGAGCTTGAGAAGCTACGTGGGTTGGAGGTGGTAGTAGAGTATGGCGAGTCTAGAGCCAGTGAGAAGTCTAGCTGAGAGAGTCTTGGGGCAAGTGCGTAAGGTGGTATACGGGCTTGACGAGCAACTGAAGATACTCCTCGCGTCTCTTCTTGCCGAGGGTCACGTCCTCCTGGAGGGCGTGCCGGGTGTAGCGAAGACGACACTAGCCAAGGCCTTCGCATCGAGCATGTCTCTCAGCTTCAAGAGGATCCAGTTTACGCCGGATTTACTCCCCAGCGACGTGATAGGCACGATGGTATACGACCAGAAGAGCGGCGAGTTTAGGCTAAAGAAGGGCCCGATATTCGCCAATATAGTGCTGGCTGACGAGATTAACAGGGCGTCGCCGAGGACTCAGTCGGCTCTCCTCGAGGCGATGCAGGAGAGGCAGGTGACCATCGAGGGTAACACGTTGAGGCTGCCGGAGCCCTTCATGGTCGTGGCGACGCAGAACCCGATCGAGTTTGAGGGTACGTTCCCACTGCCAGAGGCGCAGCTGGACAGGTTCCTAGTCAAGATTGTCGTGCCGAGGCCATCCAGGGAGGTGTTGAAGCAGGTTCTTCGCAACTATGGTGTGATTAGAGAGTGGCCTATCGAGCCGGTGGCCACAGCGGAGGATGTACTCGAGGCGAGGAGAGCCGTGTGGAGCGTCAGGGTGAGCGACTCGGTGCTAGACTACATAGTGGAGATTGTTGAGGCTACGCATCGCCACCCGCACGTGAGGTTGGGCGGCTCCCCGAGGGCAGCGATAGCCATGCAGCAGCTCTCCAGGGCGCTCGCGGCGATGGAGGGTAGAGACTACGTGATACCCGATGATGTGAAGCTCGCGGCGAGATACGTGCTGCCGCACCGCATAATCTTGAAGCCCGAGGCTGAGGTTGAGGGGGTCACACCCGAGGCTGTGGTCGAGGAGGTGTTGAAATCTGTCCCAACACCAGTCCCGTGACGCCACGCCATTACGGTTGACGGGGAGAGGTGCAGCGTTAACACTACTACTCGCGTTGATAGCAGCCGCAGGTGTCGTTGGAGCGCCCAGTGGATTATCGGTTGCATATGCGGCTGGTATTGCTCTCCTGTCGTTGCTGGCGTACTGGCGTATAGTAGGCGTGGCTAAGGCTGCGGCGCTGAGCCGATTACGTGTTGAGAGGGTGATTGAGGGTCACAAGGTTGAGGGGAGGAAGCTTCGCGTCAAGGTTGAGATTCGCAATCCAACGCCGGTGCCATTCGAGCATATAGAGGTGTATGACGAGCCTCCGTGGCTTTGGAGGATAGACGGTCAGCCCAGGGTTGCGGTAACCTTACCAGCTAGAAGTAGAATGATTATCGAGTATGACGCGGAGCCGGTCTATGGTGAGCACGTATTCGGGCCAATTAGGCTCGTTGCTTACGACCCGTTGGGCCTGTTTCGCGTCGAGACGCGCGTGGGTGGAGAGACGAGTGTGAGGATTGCGCCACGTACGCTTGGCGCCGTTAGGGGTGTGTACCTGGTACCGTCGCTTCCTAGGCCGGGTGGTGTTGCACCCGGGCGGCGTAAGGGCGCCGGCACGACGATATACGATGTTAGGGAGTATGTGCCGGGTGACGACACCCGCCTCATAGACTGGAAGGGCTTCGCGCGTACTGGCAGGCTGCTCGTGAAGGAGTTCGAGCAGGAGGTGCAAGTGTACACTCTCCTTGTGCTTGATGTGACTGGCACGATGCTTCTAGGAGCGCTTGGTGAAACCAAACTGGAGAACACGGCGAGGGTCGTGAGGACGATAATAGAGTATGTGGCGTCGCGTGGGGACGTGTATCGGGTCGTAGTGATAGACAGGGATGGTAAGCTCTACTACACTCCATGGCTACGCGGGAGAGCAACAATACATCAGGCTGTAGAGCTTCTCTCGAGTGTTAAATGGGGTAAGGCTAGCGAAGAACCGCCGGGTGAAGAGGAGCTTGAGGCCAGGCTGGCGTCCCTGAGGGAGCTGGCGAGGCTAGCTGGTAGAGAGAAAACGCTCATCTTCGTGTTCACGGATGCCTATGAATCGCCACAAGTAGCTAAACGATATGCTGAGGTGCTCTCAAAGCTGCGTCTCTTGCATCACGATGTGCAAGCGTTGATACCTTTGACGGCATATTTCGAGGTGCAGTTATTGTCGCGTGACCAGCTTGAAGCGAGTCTCTACGCTCTACTAGCCTATGAGAAGCTGCGAGAGTATACGGAGATACAGAGGGTGTTTAGGAGGAGTGGTATTCCGGTTGTGGCTACGGGTCCCGTGCGGCTGGTCGAGACGGTTCTCGAGAAGCTCGAGGCTTATCGGAGGATGCTCTTCTAGCCTAGGCCTCTCCTCTGGAGGCCCGGGTAGGGGAATAGTTGCAGAAGGAGGTCATGCGTAAGGCGCTGCTTATCGCAGCTGTTGTACTCCGGGTTGCGGCTGCCGCTTCTTCGGCGCTCGCGGCTTACGATCTAGCACCACACGTCATAACATCCTTGCCCGTATTGCCTATGCCAGGTGCAAAGGTAGTATCCCTGGCTGTAGCGGCGGCAGTGGCTCTACTCGCTCTCGTTGGGCACTATGGTGCTGCGATAGTGGCTCTTGGCATAATGGCGGCTGTGTATACAGCCCTGGGTATGAAGATTCCTATCACGTTGCTTGCGGCTATAGTGTCCCTGCTACTTGCGCCTATGCTAGTGAGAAGAGCGGATGTAATGGAGGGTAGCGTGGTCGAGACGCGTCTATACTGCTCGTGGGGGTGTAGGCTAGCAACGCCAGCGTTCTACATAGTGCTTCTCGTGGGGGCGTACCTGGTCTATGGTGCGGCTTTTGCCCTCGGCTATGCGGTTGGCTCTGTGCTTGAAAGCCTAGAGGTGATGCCGCAGCAGGTGGCGGCCATTGCTTACCTGGCTACGAGGTTGCTAGCTATGCGCATAATCATACTCCTCGTCATACTATGGGTGTTGTATAAGGCGATTGTTGGTCTCGCAGAGCCGCTAGTCTATACTATACTCGCGCACCCCAGGGATGTAGCCAGGCTGGTCAACAGCATACTCGAGGGTGAGAGAAGAGCACTCGTAGAAGGCAAAACGTGGCACCACAAGCTCTACCTGAGTGCCGCCTCGCACGTGGCGGGCGTGATAACGCTCATCATAGCTTACTCGCTGATGCGAGTGGCGAGTACAATCTACAATGTGCTCCTAGGGGGACAGCCGTTACCCTCGGCTATCCTCGCCGCCGAGAAGTTTACCACAATGACAGCCCCATTGTGGGGATTGGCGACCTACTACGCCGCCTACCGCTTCACCAGGAGGAGGATACAGTCAACGCTCGCAGGCGGCGTGTCACCACCACGTGCAACGCTTCCATTGCTGACCGTGCTTGCCGCCGCAGCACTGCTACTATACTCTGGACTCAGCGATGTGCTACTCTCCGTGCTTTTGTGCCCAGTCCAACCGACGGCGTGCACCGGAGTACACGAGGCGGGCTTAGCCGCGAGGATAAGCATGGTGGTTAGCGCAGCGGCAGAGAGCATAGCGGCGAGCATAAGGCGGGGTGTAGAGCTTATAGACTCTATTGTTGCGATGCTCTTCGGGTAGGTCACAGTGGCAAAGTTTGGCGATGTAAGGTACTGGGTGAAGACGGGTGCAGCTCTAGCCTTTGTCGCGGTCACCCTATGGCTATCCTACTACTTCTTCGTAGTTGGGGTAGGCCTAGTTTCTCGCATGAGCGTGGTAGCAGGCGTGCTGTCAGCGGCGATAGGCTTCGCGCTTCTCTCAGCCTCTGTGACCGTAATGAGGGACTGGGTGCTAGCTATACGCGGCAGAGAAGGTCGCGAAGAAGCCGGAGCATCATCCTAGCATTATCGAGCATCCAGTGGTCGTTGTTGAAGAACACGTAGGTTCTGCGGGGGGCTAGAGCAGCAATCCTAGATGCTATATCCATAAGCTCGTCGCTGCTATAGTCATAGGCGTACCAGACGCCCCTTCCATGCATACGAAGGTATAGCGTGCCGCGTGGAGCAACTATCCAGGTGCCTATTGGGGCGTCGATGGAGACAAGTGTGAACCCGAGCTTTTCCGCCCATTCTACGGTACTCTTGTCGAACCACGATTCGTGCCGGAACTCGACTGCAATCCTCTCCCCAAGACCAGTGGTCTTTACAGCCTCTGCCACTCTCCTCATGTTCTCTGGTGTCTTCCTGAACCCAGGCGGGAGCTGCACAAGGTAGAAGTCAATGAGTGTATCCATGGGTTTGAACACCTCGAGGAACTTTAATAGAAGCTGGAGCCCACGCTCGTTAAGCCTATGCACATGCGTAACGCCACGATAGACCTTCACGGCCCAGCGTAATGCGGCCCCCTTCCTAGCCCAGGACTCGACCATTCTCCGCGAAGGTATCCTATAGAAGCTAGCGTTAAGCTCGACAGCATTCAACCCGCTATACGACGCGTACCACTCTAGCCCATCGGGGTTCCAATCATAGACCCAGCCACTAGTCCCCACGTAAACTGTACAGGAGGTGCCCAACAGCCGTTTTCCCGCTGTGTAAAAACGCGGGGGAGGCGTTAGAACCTAGGCCTAATCTTCGTCTCGAACTCCTCCCAAGGCTCCGGGAGATCCTGGTCGGGGCCTAGGTCGCCCCTCGCGCGCAGCACCTCTCTCGCGAGTATCCAGTAGACGAGTGCGAGGCTCCTCCTACCCTTGTTGTTCACCGGGATGACAAGGTCGATATTCTCGATACGATTGTCAGTGTGCGCTAGGGCAACCACCGGGATACCCATGCGCGCAGCCTCCTCGATAGCCTGGCTGTCAGCTCTTGGGTCGGTAACCAGTATGACATCAGGCTCTAGGTACCACTCTAGCATCGGGTTCGTAAAGGTACCTGGAAGTATACGGCCGGTTAGAGCCTTGCAGCCAACATACTGGCAGAACTTGGTGACAGGCTTCTGGCCATACTGCCTGACAGACACGGCCACTATCTTCTCCGGCGGGAAGCGTGCTAGGAACTTAGCCGCAGTGCGCAGCCTCTCGTCAATCCTCCTAATATCGAAGATATAGATGCCATCGGGCCTAACACGATACACGAACTTCCTCATGTACGCGGTGCAGATGTGAGTACCGACGTGAACACCAGCCTGGATATACAACTCTAGAGGCACTAGAAGCTCAATCACACGCTCCTCAGCAGCCTGAGGAGCCTCCGCACGCTCCGGTGGCTGGGCCGCCGCAGCCTGCTCGGGCTGCACAGACTCTGCCTGTACGACCTCTGGCTGCTCAATTTGCTCCTCTCTACGCTCCTCCACCACCATAAACACACCCAAACCCGACCACATCCGGAAACCAGACTTAAAGCGTCATCTCGCTATATTGATACCTTAACGAGTACAACGCGATGCAAACATGTAATAATGAGCTTAAGAAATGAAAGTGAAACCACCAATTGAGACGTGCTTTAGCTGCTGCTACAACTAGTCCTTTCGCTTTAATTCAGTTCCTATAAACTTTCTAAGCATATACTTAGTTTTTCAATAGCTACTAAACTACCTGCTAAAACTTAAATAATACATTGTTGATAGTGATATATACATAGGTGTATTGCCCATGTTACAGAGAACTATGATGTTAGCGTTGATTATATTCTTTATGGCGATCTTTTTCTCCATATTAAGTATCGGTCAGACTCAGTTATTATCTTTCTATAACGTTGTAGGCAATCTAAGGGGCACCTTAAACAAGCACAAAATAAATGTGTCATGCAAAACTATAAATGTTTCAAAATACATTAGATATGTGCAAAAAATTGTAACGGACAAATTACACGTTAATATTACTTTGGACAATATACAAGTTAAGAATTTAGGTATTGTGAATAATAGCAGCAATCTTTGTGAAATGGATACATATGTAGTCGTAAAACCGCTTGGTAAATATGAAATCGTACTTGAGATTAATGTAACTGAAGATAATGTAACATCGTATTCAATAGCGTTTAAACCAAATATAACACATCTAGAGAAGATAAGCAAAGAGGTTAACAGTATTTCAAAAATGGTAAAGAAGCAGCTAATAAATAGTAAATACGTACGCGAACTTCTTCAGAGAATTAATGTATTAAGTTGTATTCCTAAAGATATAAGAAAGCATATAACCATAGACGAGATCGTAGATGCCATAATCCACGAAGCGAAGAAAGGTTCAATTAGCTTTAATCTCTTTATGCGTGGTAAGAATGTTGGTTCCGTAGCATCATATGCAATAATGACTGTGTTTGAGAAAATTGTAGTAAACGGCAATATCTCTATAATTCCATACTATAAGTATCTTAAACTTCTTAAAACTGGGCATAAGTATGTATGTAAAGAGGAAATACACTTGCAATTTCCGTTGTACATTAACTCAAGCAGAATAGTTATTGGTTGCCCAGAGGTGGAAAGATTTCCCCTCTGCATAGCAAATATAAGATCTAGTCCTCCTGTCATTAAAACTAGGAGGTGAAAGTATGAGAAAAGAAACATCTTAATACTTGTGATCCTTATGTTATTACTTTGGCCTAGGTACATTTTTAGCGTATATGCAGCACAGTATATTACAGCAAATTGGGCAGGATATGTATTCTACAGTAAATCTGACTCTGGGTACGCGCCGATATACTTAGCGAGCGGCTACAGTATCGTCACACCTGTCTTTCTGCCCAATGTATCAGTTTACCCAGATGCTGGTATTGGAGTATCGGTATGGGTAGGAATATCTAATGCCATAGGAGGCTCACAAATTGAGCTTGTGCAAGGCGGCTGGGCAGCATTTTACTTTCCAAATATAAATAATTTTGTGTATTTTACCTGGTACGAGTTTTATCCTAGTGAGCCCATGATACCAATTAAGTTGGTGACAATCTACGATACAGTATACATGTGGATATATGTATACAAAGATAGTAGTACAGGAGAAGACAACGGTATGATTTGCATATGGGTTCCGGATTGGTTGTATTCTATATGCAAGTATAAAACATTATCTGTACCATTGCAGGAAATGATATACGCTGACTTTATACTTGAAACACCGTATAATTCAACGGCTAGCGATTATATGGTGCTACCAGTTTTCAGCAACTATCGTGGAATAACATTAGGAAACGTTACTGTCACCTTCACTAATAGTACAACATTTTACGGCAGTTGGTTTATAGTTAATGACTCTTATCATAGCATAATCCTAGAACAAGGTAACGTGATAAATGCATATGCAGTATATGAAACAAATTATGAGCGTATAGTTTTCGTGTACGTATCTAGCGAGAGGTAGAATTGCATTAAGATTTTAAACAGTTGTAAAATAGACCTTGAACGAATATAAAAATGCATAATACAAAACACTCTTATTTTTCAAATTGCGTAAATTCGTATGTAGTATTATCTGAGTATATAATTTAATAGTAAAGAACGTTCGATAAGTTGATTATAAAAGGTGATTCGTGTGTTCCTCCTAGGCAGTGAATTGTTAATTTTCTATAACCGATTGTGCCTATGCAGGGTCGTCCTTATGCTTCTTCGTGTTAATCCTAGTCCCTATACGTTAGCAGGTTTACAAGCGAATCTAGATGAAGCTGTTTTCGTTGTACTTGGTCTACCTTTGGAAGCAACGTCCACGCTAAGGCCTGGTTCGAGACTGGCGCCCCTGGCGATACGCGAAGCGTCACTCTACGTTAGCCTATGGTCCGAGCGTGTTGAGAGGAGTGTGGCTCTTGTACCGGTGCATGACGCTGGCGATGCGGTCATAGAGGCGAGTGTAAGAGACACGTTGGATAGTGTGGCAGAGCTTGTCGAGATGCTAGTGTCGCGGGGGAAACGTGTCATTCTCGTTGGAGGCGAGCATACGATAACACTCAGTGTGGTAAAGGCTATGGTTAGGCGGGCGCGCAACCCGCTCCTAATAGTCTTTGACGCGCACCTAGACATGAGGGAGGTGCATCAAGGGGCTCACTTAGCGCACTCTACAGTGACGTTACGCGCGGCTGAGCAACTTGGAGGACAGAAAGTTGTTGTGATTGGCGCGAGAGCCCTATCTGAGCGCGAGTTGGAGAGGGCGAAAAGACTCGGTGTCCGCGTTATACGTGCGAGAGAGTTCGAGATGAGCCATATACAGAGGCTTGCGAGGGAAGTAGAGAACGTAGATTGGCTTCACATAAGCATTGACATAGACGCTCTGGATCCCATCTTTGCACCCGGCGCTACGACCCCGGAGCCGGAGGGCCTAACACCAACACAGCTTTACGATGCTATACACGAGCTAGCTGGTAATGCGCGCTTCGCTACACTAGACTTAACCGAGTACACGCCGCTCTACGACCCAACAAGGATAACCGCGGTATATGCTGCAAAAGCGGTCATAGAGTATATCGCGGCGCAGGCCAGGACACTCTCTCTATAGCAACAAGTAGCGCAGTAGGGGGAGAGGCGGCAAGGTGTGATAGTGTAGCTTGTGAAAACAATCTTGCTGTGTAGGGGGACCGTGGTAATCTTCCAGGATGCGAGTTGTGCGAAGAAACGGGTGAGCTGGTTGTTTAGACGAAGCGGCGGAAGCGTATCACCTCGTATATGAGGGGCACGTGGGCTAGCAGCATCCTCCTGCAACAGTAGCGCTTGATGCCAAGCTCGTCTAGAACCTTCTTGGGGTCCTCGCCGTTCTGAACTCGCTTGTGAAACTCTTCCCAGTACTGGGCTAGGGGGGCGCCACACGTCCAACAGCGGACAGGGATTATCAAGCTCGGTTCACCTGTAGCTCTTCTGCCATCTCCTACGTGCGCTCCTCCTCATAGGCTTCTCGGGCTCAGTCTGCCTCGGGTCGCCAGCTATCATGCTCCTATCGTACTCCTCGAATATCTCGCGCAGCTCCTGACTACCTGTGAACTCTACTAGGCCCCTCGCGATAGCCATGCGCACCGCGTCGGCCTGGGCCATGATGCCACCTCCCCTCACATTGACCTTAATGTCGACCTTGCTCCAGATGTCCTTACCAGCTAGGAGCAGAGGCTCCATCATCTTCCAGCGCGCCATCTCTATGGGCCATAGCTCGAGCGGCACACCGTTTATCCAGACGCGGCCCTTGCCAGGCTTAATGACAGCGCGAGCTATCGCAGTCTTCCTCTTACCAGTCGCGATTACAATACGGACGGTCGGCTTTTGTTGAGCAGCCTGAGCGCTCACTTGCTAACCACCCCCCTCCAGCCCATCTCGCGCGCAATAACCTCCAGCCTTACATACTTGTGGCCCAACCTGGACACGTGCGCGTCCATGAGCATCTCGCGTGGTAGCATTGGCTTGGTGCGGAGCTGCTCGGGGAACCCTATCCACGCGCGAAGCCTCGACCAGGCCTCTCTCCCCCTCCTGTTGTGCTTCGGTAGCATGCCGTACACGGTGTCCTTGAAGATGTGAGCTGGTGTCCTAGCCCTCCTTACACCAGTGCGGTACGGGTTGTGTAGCGTCTTGACACCGAATAGCTTCTTGTAGGCGAGTATCACCTTGGTCGGGTCGCCGCTAACAACAACCTTCTCGACATTGACGACGTGCACGCGGAAGCCCATCAGCAGTAGCTGTGCGACCTTGCTGGCCAGCCTGCCGAGTACCAAATCTGTGCCGTCAATCACGATCTCGCGCGGTATAGTGAAGGGTGCCTCCCCCGCCATGACGTTCACACCTCACACGATTATCTTCACGCGCGAACCGCGCGGGTTCTCCTCAATAAGCTGTAGTATGTGTATAGCTCTACCCCCGGCCTTCCTAATCTTCTCCAGCGCCTGCTCGCTAAAGGCGACGGCGGCAACAGTAACCGGGTGGTCTAGCCTACCAGCGCCTAGAACCTTGCCAGGCACAACAACGACGTCACCCGGCTCGGTGTAGCGGTTTATCTTACTCACGTTTACTGCAACCCTCTGCCTCCTTGGCTTCTCGAGCCACTCGGCAACGGCGCGCCAAATCCTAGCCTTGTGCTGTCTAGCCGCCTTCCTTAACGCTCTTATCGTCATACGGAGGATTATGTTCGTGGGCCCGGTTCTCTTCATACCGCTTCCCGGCGGACGTGGAACCGGGGAAAGGGGTTTAAGACTCACCCTTGGCCAGTGACTCCTCGTAAGCCTTCCTAAGCTCGTCAAGCTCGCTGATCATCTCGAGAGCCTTCCTTTTGATAGCGTCACTCGCTAGAACGAGTATATCGCGGGCAGGTAGCTGCCCAACGCTCTCAATGGTCAGTATCAGCTTGTTACTGTCAAACTCGAGCTTCGCGGCGTCGCCGCACCTCTTCTTCACGCACCAGAGTAGGGTAGAAGAACGTACCTCCTCGAGTATCTCGATGCGTCCCTTCTCTTTCATGTTGCGTAGCTTCTCGGCGACCTCCGGCGCAAACTCCTCGATACACTCTATACAGTCGTTGGCCTTCTCGTGCTTCGGGTCAAACTCGAGTACGGGCAGATAGCGGTGTGCGGCGACACTCACCGGGAACCACTTTGCATGCTCCTTGCCGTAACCTAGTCTCGCGTATGCCCTCACGTGTAGACGCTGCCCGGGCGCCATGAGTACTATGGGGATGTTTGGATAGACGGGTTTTACCGTAGGGTCGCTGCTCTGCAGGTCGCCGCTATACACCATGCGAACCTCGTCAACGCCTGTCTCCACCTCGAGCGTCAATGTTGCAAAGCAGCCAGGTTCGTCGAACTTTGGGACGCCAGACGAGTCTATACACGACTCTTGGAACTCCTCGGGCTTCTTATAGCTCTTGATAGCCTCGCGCGAGTCTAGTGGTATAAGGCCAAGCCTATGAGCGAGAATCTCGTCGTACAAGACCGTATTGTTGTCGATAAACTCGACATAGTCTATAGCCATCACGGGGACCATGGTGTATGCTGCTCTTCTAAGCGCGTTCACAAAGGCGAGCGGCGCGCCTTCGATGAGCACGCGTAGCCTCAACGGGGCCTCTTCAAGCAACCTAATCTCCAAGACCGTTACCCACTGGCCACACCGAGCGCCAGTAGCTTATTACCACTATTCCATCACTATAGCTGCCTCTCGGGCGTCCAGAGTGGCCAAGTTAACCAGGCTACTGGCGTGGTTGACGCGGGTGCCGCGCTGCCCGGGCGGCGTGGTAGTGAAGGGGAAATGTGTAAAGCTAGACAAGCGCCGCGTAACCCTCTTCACCATAGGGTATATACTATCGCCGTTATCGTTCTGGAACGACGCGTTTGTAAACATACCGATATCGTACGTGGCGGCCCTCCTGGCCTCGATGCTGCTAGGCCCGGGTATCTTCCCACTAGCGTTCTTCACCGCGTACCTCGTGAGCAACATAGTCGGCCTTCTCATGATGCATATTGCTGTCAGGGGAGGCGTGGAGAGGAGTACAAGAGGCCTCATAGAAATGTTGGCCGCGGCGACACTCTACACGATACTAGCTAGCATGTTGTTCGAGGCTAGCCTCCCTGCTCAACAATCGCCTTAGCGGTCTTCAGTACCTCCTCGGCGTACTCCATAGTCTTGGCGTTGCCGCCGAGATCCGGAGTTAGCACCTTACCCTCCTCTACCACGCGGTACAGGGCTTTCTCTAGAGCCTCTCCCAGCATGCGATACTTCTCTCCGAAGCCTCTGTCAGCCAGCCAGCGGAGCATGAGGGAGGCAGCGTGTAGGGCAGCAGTCGGGTTGGCTACACCCTTCCCGGCGATGTCGCGTGCTGTGCCGTGCACCGGCTCGAACATCGCGTGCCTATCGCCAATGTTGGCCGAGCCGAAGAGCCCCATTGTTCCCGCTACGCCAGCAGCAACATCGCTGAGGATATCGCCGTAGAGGTTCATGGTTACAATGACGTCTAGCCTTTCTGGTGTACGGACTATGTAGTAGCCAGCAGCGTCCACAATCACGTCGTCGTACTCCACGCGCCCCTCGTACTTCTTGGCAACCTCCTGGAACACGCGCAGATATAGGCCATCGGCAAGCTTCAATATGTTGGCCTTATGGACGAGCGAGACCCTCCTCCTACCCCAGGATAGCGCGAGGCGAAACGCGAAATCAATCACCCTCTCAGCCGCCCTCCTCGTGGACACTTTCACTGCGAAAGCCGCGTCGCCAGTCTCCCACTCTACCTGCGAGTAGAGGCCCTCCGTGTTCTCCCTCACAATGATAATGTCGATCTTTGGGTTTAGGGCAACACGTGGATATGCGCGGAACGGGCGCAGGTTAGCATACAGTTCCAGACTCTTGCGTAGCATCACATTAACGCTCCTATAGCCAGTTGCCTTCGGGGTTTCAATAGGCCCCTTGAATATAGCGTCAACACTCTTAGCGAGATCGAGAAGATCATCCTGGTACGGCTTGCCAGTCTTCTGGTAGTAATCCCAACCCGCCTGAGCCTCGACAATCTCCATGTCGACGCCAAGCCCCTCTAGAACGTGGAGCGCCGCATTCACAACCTCCGGGCCCACGCCATCGCCGCGAATGACGAGGATGCGTGGCTTCGCCACGATGCCACCCCAGCCGGCACCCGAGAGACACACGGTTTAAGCAGAGCCCTTCTCTTCCAACCGAGCATCCTCAATAACATACTGGTAGTGGTCGGGCGCCACTCTCACAACCCTACCCTTTACTACGAGTCTCTTACGGAACAACGGCGCGTCGAGCACGAGCGTCTCGGCCTCGCCACCCTCAAACGCGGGGTTGAAGCCGTAGATGCGAGCCCTCCGGATTATATCCTCGACAATCTCGCGTGTCACTGGTTTACCCAGATACTCCGGTGGTAGGCCGTAAGCCTGGACGCTGGTCAGTATGAAGACAAATCCGTCTTCGACCAGCCACCTCATGTACTCCGCTTGGTCTACACCCCAGATGGGCGTTATGACCTCGAGTCCAGCTTCATAAGCGGCTGTTGCGAACCTAAGCCTCTGATAGTCACTTGCAGTGGCACCTGCCACAACAACACTACAGCCACACTCTCTCCTAGCCCTGCGAAAAGCCTCAACGGTATCAGCATACTCATCGCCAGTGACCTCGTGGTACAGCACGGGTATACCCATAGCCTCACTGTGAAGCCTAACGAGATCGACGTTAGGATAATGGAAGAGCATGGAGTCCCAGCCGCGGGCACGGAAAGTGATAAGGCACGCTGGTTCAAGTCCATGCATCACAGCCCAGTGTAGCGAGTAACAACTATCCTTGCCCCCCGTGTACATCGCGCAGAACTTGATACTCTTCAATCCGCTTTGCCCCTAGGGCGTGTGACCACACCAGCCAGACTTTACGCTGAGACCCAGCAAGAGACTGCGAAGAGTGTCGTCCCCTTCAAGTGTGTCTCGGGGTGAGAGAATCGCGGAATCGTGTGAGGCTAGTGTGACGGGGCGGCTAGGATTGGGGTTGTGTAGAAGAGTTGTGCACCCGAGATCGGACCCGGCGCCATATCACCCCGCATGCAGCGGGGTTCATCTCGTCCGCCGGGCCACCACCCCCCGCAAGTTGAGGTAGTTCCTCCGCGAGGGTATTTGTTTGTTCAAGCTTCGAACTTTTCGTTAATTAGTTTTGCTGTGGATCCTACATGTGATGATGGAGAGTAATGTCGTTAAATAGCGACTTGTATCGTGTTGCGGCTTCACCAGGGAGAGGGATTGGGGTTACTAAGGCTTACATCGAAATCCGAACTTGATCGGGTCATACGCGGGTCTCGGTTCGCTCTTGTGGTCTTCACGGGTCTAGCATGCCCGGCCTGTGAGATGTACAAGCCCGTACTCGAGAAGCTAGCGGAGCTCGTGGGCAAGGATATGCCCGTTGTAGAGTACGTCGTTGACTACGATCCTGAGCCCGCTCTAGAGCTTGGCATTATGGGGACTCCAACGACGGTGGTATATGTCGACGGTAAGCCGGTAGAGGGATTCGTTGGCGCCGTGGATCTTCCCGACCTTCTCGAGTTTCTCGCCAAGGTGGCGTCCAAGAGTGACAAACAGCTAGCAGAGAAGCTCGAGAAGCTTGCTGAGAAGGTCAAGCCCCTCTATGGCGGTCTCTACTGGTAGACCTGCCGAGGAACAGCTCCAGTTAAGGATATGGTTGTCGCGACTGTCTCGTTCTTGCTCTCCCCCACGTGACGCTTAAAGGGAGTTTGGGTTTCTCGCCGCGCAACTGGGGTTAGTCGCGTTGGCCATCACGACCACGGCGGTTAACGACGCGGTTGGGCTCGCAGCTAGTCTAATGAGGGAGGTCTCGCAGCACGGCCTCGACAAGATATACGTGATCGACCGTGGCTTCTGGAGTAGGCTCTTCGACTGGGCTACCCGCAACTACGGCATCTTCCGCTTCACCGGCGAGGGCTTCGAGATCGTCATTTCGAGGCATAGCTTCCCGTGGGGCTATCTCCGTGCGCGTGTCTTCGACTGCTACATCGAGGGGATACTCAGGTTTAGGCAGAAGAAGGTGTACTTCAAGCCGCTCAGGATAGAGGGCGAGTGCAAACTATACAGTGCACAGGCTGATGCTCTAGGTGCTGTGAAGGGTGGCGTGGAGCCGGTAGACCCAGAGGAGGTCGAGTGGTGAAGGAACCCTGACCCCTCAACAGATAGTCGTCATTGTTTCTTTCATCGCTCTCTTCCTGGGCTCTGCCCTCATAGGTGAGGGTAGAAGGGTAGGGAGAGTCACGTTATACCGTTGGCACCTGGCTATCGCGCTGGCATGTCTAGTGGTTCTCGCTGGTGCAGTTGACCCAAGCAAGCTGCCACACTATGTTAATCTCGATGTGCTGGGGCTGGTCTATCTAATGAGCATCGTGACCGGGTATCTTGAGATATCTGGGGTGGCAGAGCTAGTCGCTGCTAGAGTCTCAAAACTAGGCGGCAAACAGGCAGTATTCTGGATGCTAATGGCGTCTGGTGGGCTTAGCCTCCTCCTAGAAAACGTTAGTGTAGTGTACCTCTTTGCGCCTGTAGCGCTGAAACTCGCACAACGAGTCGGTGTTGACCCAGTTGCTGTGGTGGTCGGCGTAGCCCTCTCCTCGGATATGGCTGGCTCGGCCACAATGATAGGCGACCCGCCTGCAATAATAACGGCCGGTTACCTCAACCTAAACTTCATGGACTTCATTATATACAAGGGTCGTCCGTCCATGTTCTTCTACACAGTCGCGGCGATGGTAGCAGCTTGTATGGTTGTAGCGACGCTTGCAGCCAGGCGAGCTACTCGCGCAGGGGGGCATAGCATCAAGCCCAACAACGAGGGTAATGCGGTGTTTGCGGTTGACAGAGTGTTTCTACTAGAAGTGACGGTGTTCGTGATAGCAAAGATAGTACTCCTTAGCATACGCGACCAGATACACATTCCATTGACACTTGCAGCACTAGTAGCGGTTGGCGGCATCACACTTACACGAATACTCATACACCGTGACACGCGGAGTGTAAAGGAGGCCATCTCGAAGCATGACATCGAGACGCCATTATTCCTTGCGGGCGTCTTCGTGATATCCGGGGCGTTTGTCGAGACAGGCCTGGCTAGCCAGCTGGCAAACTTGCTGCTGAGCATCTCTGGCGGCGACGTGCGACGCCTAGCGCTCCTGTTGATTGCCGTCTCCGTACTAGCTTCCGCTGTTATATACAACACGCCATACGTTGCAGCGATGCTGCCCGTCGTGGTCGAGCTTGCGAGGAATGTTGGCGCCGACCCAGTCATGCTAGCCTGGGCTCTCCTAATCGGAGCGACACTTGGAGGAACACTCACCTACATAGGCGCCATGGGCAACTATGCGGCGGTAAGGTTCCTGGCGGCGCGTGGCTACCCGGTCGGGTTCACGAAGTTCGCGTCGATATCTGTACCATTTACGCTAGTGAGCGTGCTGATAGGCACGATACTATACATCATCTCGTGGTGGTGAGGAGCGGCTCGGCACGGCTCTTCCGTCAGCATCCCCGCGGCTCTCAGCGTGGGGCCGCGGGCTTCTATCGTCGCAGGCGATCCTCACCGCCGTAACTCCAGAGGTGATAGTGATAGGGGTTTGTGCATTGCGCTTCTCAGCTTGGGTATCACTCTCGGTTTATGGCTGTGAGTAACGGTTATGAGCGTGACACCTTATAACCTAGTTCTGCGAGGTGAGCACTGGGATGCGCATGGTGGTGTGGCGGGCTCTACTCCTGCTCGCACTACTAGCGGTGGCGGCGCTAGCAATCCCCGTGGCAGCTGAAGAGAAGAACGTGATAGTCATTGGCCTCACCAAGTCGAGCGGCAAGTACGAGAGAGAGTCGACAGAGCAGTTGCGCGGCATCCTCCTATGGGCCAAGTGGGTCAACGAGACCGGTGGCATCAAGGTCGGCGACAAGACGTATTATGTGCGCATAGTCTACTATGACGACCAGTCTAAGAAGGACCTGGTGCAGCAGCTCTATGAGAAGCTGATAACGCAGGACAAGGTAGACTTCCTCTTCAGCCCCTATAGCAGCGGTCTCTCGATGGCAGCGGTTCCCATAGCGGAGAAGTACGGCGTTCCGATCGTCGTTGTGGGCGCGGCCAGCGACAAGATATTCACCGACCTGAAGCCAAAGTGCGCCTTCCAGATATACACGCCGGCATCCAAGTACCTGACGTCCAGCTTAGACCTCGTCAAGAAGTACATGCCGAACGCGAAGGTCTACATCCTCTACGAGGATACGACCTTTGCAGCCACCGTAGCTGAGGCCGCCAAGGCCTATGCCGAGAAGATAGGTCTAGAAGTGGTTGGGTACGAGAGCTACCCACGTGACGTCAAGGACTTCACCGCTGCTCTGGAGCGCGTCCGCGCCAGCGGTGCAACTGTGCTAATCGGCGGCGGTCACTACCGTGATGGCCTCCTCCTAGCAAAGCAGATTAGGGAGCTAGGTCTCGACGAGCAGCTCAAGTTCGTATCGCTGCTGGTGGCTGTCGACCTCCCAAGCTTCTACAAGGACATGGGTGAGGCTGCCAACGGATTCGCTGGGCCAAGTCAGTGGGAGCCCAAAGTCAAATACACACCGGAGCTTGCAAAGAAGCTAGGCATCAAGTGGATCGGCCCTACTGTCGACGAGTTTGTAAAGATGTACCGTGAGGCTTACGGCACCGACCCCGGCTACCACGCTGCAGGAGGCTTCGCTGCAGGCCTGTTCCTACAGGCTGCGATAGAGGCGGCCGGTAGTATAGACCGCATGGCAGTGTGCAACGCCGCAAAGAAGCTAGACATACTCACCTTCTTCGGCAGACTAGCGGTTGACCCAGAGACGGGGCTGCAAGTAGCCCACGAGATGGTTGTCGTCCAGTGGCAGAATGGCGCGAAGGAGGTGATATGGCCAGAATCGGCGGCCACAGCCAAGCCGATAACGCTCAAGGGCGAGCCGCTCGCACCGGCAAAGGAGCAGGTAAAGGAGCAGACGACGAGCGTTGCCACCGAGACCCCGGCAACTAGGGCGAAGACAACGCCGAGCACAACCACTGCCGAGGCCGCCACGGGCACCGACATGACGATAATAATAATCGGCGTCATCGTCGCTATAATCGTGCTTGGCTTCCTAGCCTGGTATATCCGCGCGAGAGAGTAAACACTATGCACAAGATAGCCGGGTGGAAGACCCGCACCCCTAACTCACTTATTTTTCTCTCTGGCCTCGTGCTGTCGCACCTCTCGGGTGCAGCTCGTGCAGCTGCCGGGGCCCACGGTATGGGTGAACGGTATCCTACTGGGAGGTGTCTACGCGCTAGCTAGCATAGGATTAGCCGTCTCGTGGGGCACATCACGCGTGATAAACCTTGCTCATGGAGCGTTTCTAATCCTGGGTAGCTACATCGCACTTCAGCTCCACGAGAGCCTTGGCATACATCCTTTGCTGGCTGTGCCCATTGCGGCAGTGCTCGGGTTTGCACTAGGCTACCTGCTATACTACCTAGTCCTCCATAGGGTGGCCGAGAACGATATCATGTCGCTACTCGCAACCTTCGGTTTAAGCCTAGTGTTGTATGCAGTCATGCTAGGCGTGTGGGGCCCCGATGCGAGAACGATAATGTGGGCCTCGGGGAGCATATGCTTGTCCCTAGGCGGCACTATGCTGATTGTCATGCTGAGCAAGCTCTATGCGTTCCTCGCGTCGCTGGTCGCCATCACAGTAGTCTATGCTGTGTTGAAGTGGAGTAGTGTAGGTAGGGCGATGAGGGCTCTCGCCCAGAGCTTTGAAGCAGCACGGATA
Source organism: Pyrolobus fumarii 1A (assembly GCF_000223395.1). GTDB lineage: Archaea > Thermoproteota > Thermoprotei_A > Sulfolobales > Pyrodictiaceae > Pyrolobus > Pyrolobus fumarii. Next base: position 1,005,053 of record NC_015931.1, read on the forward strand.
GTCGGCATTGACCCGAGGAGTATAGGCGCAATAGCATTCGGCCTGGCTCTCGCCGTCACAATGACCTCTGGCGTCATGGTTACAGCGTACACGAGCTTCACGCCAGACTCGGGCGGCATATGGCTCATGGTGTCGTTCGCGGTTGTGGCGCTAGCCGGCCTGCGTAACATGCCGGGGCTGCTGGCAGCGGGCGTCATACTAGGCGTAGTGGCTTCCATCGCGGGCTTCAGCCTAGGCCTGATATACCAGGATGCGCTGCCGATGATACTGGTTGCTGTCGCGTTTGCGCTGAAGCCAGAGGGCGTATTGACAAAGATGAGGGTTAGGAGGGTTTAAGCTGCGATAAGAGACGCTCCGCCAGTCTAACCCCCTCCTCAACCTTATTGCGCGGTATGAGCAGGTGCTCTCCCTGGTCTATCACCGGCTGGCCCGCGGCGATCACAGTCTCTACTCGCGGCTCGGCATCAAGCAGTAGCCTTGCTAGCGTGTCGGGGCGCGGCGGCAAGCCAGGCGGCAGGGATAGGTCGTAGACAACCAGGTCGCCGGGCACGCCAGTCTCTATCACACCGCCCTCGAGGCGGTGAGCCTCAAACCCCCACCTCGTTACAGCCATGATGCTGTTAGTGTAGCCTAGCCCCTGCCATGCTGCGACAAGCGCTGCTCTGAGAGGATTCCCGATGCTGACAGCATCGAGGCCTAGCGCTACCGGCGGCTCGGGCGGAGAGGCGCCCGGAGACGGCACATAGACACGGCGCTCGAGACCAACACCGCGCAGCGCATGTAGAGCAACATCAACGCCTCCGGATGCACCGCTCGGTGGGTGACCGTGCACCTCGACTCCAAGCTCTTTCCGCAACTTCACTGCAAGCTCCAAATCCGAGCTTGTACAAGGCGATATAGCGACGCGTATCCGCTCGCTCTTCCTCTCGGCCAGTAACTGCAACTGCTCCTTCCAATCACTCCTAGAGTACTTGCAGCCCGGTAACGGTATCGCTACAACGCCCCTTACACCAGCATCCCTCATCGCCCGGACGACTGCCTCACCAAACGGGTCAACAGCTTGTACCATGGTAACCCCGTGCATCGTTAGCTCGTAGAGGGCTAGGAGGGCAAGCGTGTAAGCCTCCCTCTCTGTGATAGCCTCGGCGAGCCTAGAGGCCAGCGGGTCGGAGGCAGGATCGCCATGTTCAAGGACGTGGCGTAGAGGGTAGAGGAGGAGATGGGTGTGTGCCGATGCGAACCCGGGGATGACCAGCCTACCAGCACCACCTATCACGAGGTTAGCCGCCTCGTACTCGTAGGGGGGCTCGCCCTCTCCTACAGCGCGGATAACGCCAGCCTCTATGTACACGAAGCCTTTGTGATGGAAGCGGTTAGAGCCAGGCGAGGCTATGGTCGAGTCATATACGAGTATAGACACGCCTTGCATGCGTGCCCCCATTGCAGGGGTTAGGAAGCCTCAATAAGAGGCGCTCTACGGCGCTCCTAGACTCGCACTTTGCAGCAAGAAGCTCAAGCCTCTCGAGGCTCCGCCTGAAAGACTCGTTATGGGATCTCAGACCACCCGTAAATCCATGCGGAATGTGAGCAAGCTCGTGGAGAAGAATCCTGAGCCTATCTCGGCGCGATAGCCTAGAATACACAGGGTACACGACCTCGATCACGTAGAGTGGTGGGAGACCGAAAGCAACCTGGAATACTCTCGGCAAGCCCCAGATCCTCGCAGCAGCCTTGCTAGAAGAACAGCTAACAACAACACGCACGCGATTCACATCGAATCCCGGCAGCGCTTCGCTAAGGCACTTCGATACCAGTGTGCGCAGCGCCTCGGTACCCTCTCGCCAATCCATGTACGGGACTCTACCCATGGCGGTATGCCCAAAAAGGCAAAAACGACAAGGTTATAAAGGGTTGAATGGAGCATCATCCCAAACGGCGGTCCGGTCCCGCCGTAGCTCAGCGGTAGAGCGCCCGGCTGTAGGGGGGAACCCGCATCCCCCTAACCCCCCACGCGCCCAACCGGCGGCGAGAAGCCGCCGGGGATGAGGGCGCGGCGGCAAAGGGGGATGCGGGGCCGGGCAGAAACCGGGAGGTCCGGGGTTCGAATCCCCGCGGCGGGACCACCCAACTCGGCTCCTCCCACCTATTCTCTCGTCAGCGGCATACCGCTCTACATGGCCCGTGTGGTACGCTGGGCTGTTGCCCTCTCCGTTCAATCGTTTAACCCGTTGTGAGTGTTGCAAAGTGCGGGTTAGGTGGCATGCGTGTCGTTGTTGTTGGTGGCGGCGCGGCTGGTATGGCGACTGCTAGTCGTGTCAGGAGGTTGAGGCGTGACTGGGAGGTTGTTGTGCTGGAGAAGAGCCGTTGGGTTAGCTTCGCGTTGTGCGGCACACCTTACTATGTTGGATGTGTTGTGCGTCGGATAGGTGACTTGGTGCATTATCCTCTTGAGGAGTTTACGAAGAGGCGCGGCATAGACGTAAGGATTGGGCATGAGGTTGTTGAGGTTGGCGATGGTTATGTGAGGGTTCGGGGTGGTGACGGTAGAGAGTATCGCCTAGAGTATGACAAGCTTGTGATTGCGACTGGTGCGTATCCGGTTAAGCCGCGCGGCATAGAGGGTATCGATTCTGAGGGCGTCTTCGTTATAGGGCATCTGGATGACGCGATTGCTATCCGTGAGTGGTTGGATAGAAACACGCGCGAGGGCGACGGGGCTGTAGTTGTGGGTGGCGGGCTCGTCGGTGTCGAGATGGCGGAGGCTTTCCGCTCCTGGGGGCTTAGGGTCACGATCGTCGAGAAACTCGGGTGGCTCCTGCCGGGCATCCTAGACCCCGATATGGGAGAGAGGCTGACCAAGATCATAGCCGGTGTTGAGGGCGTGAATGTAGTGACGGGTAAGGGCGTCTCGGCGGTCAAGAGGGAGTCTGGTAGGGCTGCTGGAGTGCTCCTCGAGGATGGTTCTGAGGTCGGGGGTAGGGTTGTGCTCGTGGCTGTCGGGAGAAGGCCTAACACCGCCCTAGCGGAGCAGCTTGGTGCCCGCATCGGCGAGACGGGCGCAGTATGGGTCAATGAGAGGATGGAGACGAGTGTTGAGGGTGTCTACGCGGTTGGTGATGTAGCCGAGACGGTGAGTATCGTGACCGGCAGGAGAACATGGCTGCCATTCGCGCAAGTCGCGAACAAGATGGGGTACGTGGCTGGCAGCAACATAGCTGGCCTTGATGCTAGATTCGCGGGGGCTGCAGGCACGGTAGCCGCCAGAGTATTCGGGGTGACCATCGCGAAGACAGGGTTGACGCTCGAGGAGGCGAGGAAACTCGGCTTCGACGCGGGGAGCGTGACAGTAGAGGCCGGTACAAAGCCCAGATACATGCCTGGCGGTTCGTGGGTAACGCTCAAGCTCGTATACGACAGGTCGAGCGGGAGGCTGCTGGGCGCCCAGGCGCTTAGCGGCGATGAGAGCGGCTTCTGGAGGATAAACGTGGTTGCAGCCCTTCTTCACAAGCACGCCGACGTGTGGGATCTATTCACGGTTGACGTGGGCTACGCGCCACCACTGAACCCAGTCTGGGACCCACTAATCGTAGCGGCTAGGCTAGCGCTACGCGACCTAGGAGGCAAGAGGTGAGCTACTCGAGTGTTAAGTCAACCAGCTTGTATGATGCATAACTGCTCTTAGCAACGCACTCACATAACCGACTCCTGCTTAGCTAGCCTACTATCCGGCTTCTTACTATGGATAGCTTTTGGCGGTGTATAGAGGGAAACCAAGATAACTATAACGTTGATAGTCCAGACGGGCGTCTTTATTGATGTGCGGTCCTTGCTGCCCGGAGTATGCACTAAGAGTAACAACGCTAAGAGGGCAACGTATCGCAGTATTACCCCTTGGTAGTGTAGAATGGCATTGTAGTGCGCCGCTTGGTGTTGACTCGGTAATCGCTGTTGAGATGGCGACGAGGTTGTGCAGGGAGCTTAACGAGGTGTGTGGTGGTGCTGTGTTACTACCACCGTTGTACTACGGTGCTAGTTCCGAGTGGAGCGGGTATGAGGAGCTGAGTATACGGCGGTCCACGGTAGCGCGTATTGTGGAGGAGCTGGCTGCTAGCCTAGAGAGGCTGGGTTTCAACACTCTGGTTCTCGTCAACGCGCATGGTGGTAACAGCGCGTCTCTAAGGTATGCCGTGGAGAGGCTCGTCTACGAGAAGGGGACTAGGCTAAGGGTGTACATTGTCGAGTGGTGGAGGCTCCTAGGCTTGCACGTGGGCCACATGGATGTCGTTGAGGCTGGCTTGGCTTCCGAGCTTATGGGTCTAGAGGAGCCTCCGGTCTGTGAGTGTAAGGGGCTTGGCAACCCCTACGAGGGTGACGTTGAGTGTCGTAGAGTTAAGGCTAGTGTCGAGAAGGGCTTGGCGGAGAAGCTGTGGGGGATGTTGAAGAAGGTGGCGGGCACGATATGCGAGGGTAAAAGAATGGATTAGGGCCGTGGGTTAGGCTTGTTTGGCCTCGGGGGTCTCCTTCTCGCCCGTCTCCTCGCCCACGAGGGATGCTGGTATCTTGTACCACTTTTCGCGCTCTAGGTTAAAGGTCTTGTATACCACCTCCTCGATCTCGCCCCATCTCTCTTTGAGCGCTGGTAGAAGCCTCTCGAGTACCATGTAGGTCCTGGAGGATACCTTGCCGCGGAACCAGGAGACGTCCTTAGCCATGCCGACGTTGAGAGCCTCGTAGTCTACGCCGACCTTCTCGTCCCTATCCCTGCCGGTCACGAGCTTCTCGAACTCTAGTAGCAGGGTGCCTCTTGGCAGCACATACTCGCCGTACGTCTCGTGCATAGCGAGCCTCCTCTTGATCTTCGAGAGCACTCTGAGGCCTAGCAGCTTGTTGGGGTTTGGCCTTATCTTCGCGACTTGCAGCGTGCCTAGGAACGCGATTATCCCAGAGAGGTCTGAGATGGGCTCGAACCACGGCTTCCCGGCTTCCACGCCGCCTGAGCGTAGCAGGACCTGCGCCGAGAGCACGGTGTTATAGACGAGGCCTTTGCGGAAGTCCTCCCTCTTAGCCAGGTCGAGTATGTTACCAGCCTCTGTGCCCTTGAAGAGGGCGTAGCGCGCCGGAGTTGGCGCCATGAGGCCAACGTAGAAGCTGAAGACGAATGATGCTGTCGGCTCGTTTATGGTGGAGACGACGATATCCGATATGATGCTCCTCGATACGCCGACCTCGTTGAGACGACGCGGTGTCTCGGTGAACGCTACGACCTCTAACACGCCAAACGCCTGGGCGATTCGCAGGTAGTACAGTATATCGCCGATGTTGAAGTTGTGTAGCAGTGGGTACTTCTCGCCGAGCTTCTCGACGCGCACTATGCCGCCGGTGATCTCGCTGACGGGCTTAGGCTCCTCGCCGAAGCCAGAGGCCTTCACTAGGATGTCGCGGAGGAAGTCGAAGAGCCCGGTTATCCCGGCTAGCTTACCCTGCGCGGCCGAGGATAGCTCCTTGAACCTTCGGGGAACTCTAGGTTCGAAGGTGAGAGGTGGCAGTAGCATGCTCACTCTTCCTCCTCTATGCTAAGGGGCGTAGCTGCGCGATTGATAAAACGTTGCGTTGCCAGCCCACGGTCTGCCCCCATCACTCCGACCGTTTTTACCTTCGGGGGGCACTGGGCGTGGCTAGCAGGGTTTAACCCGGAAGTAGTATCACCCTACCTGCCGCGTAGGGCTGGTGGCGCCACTTGACTAGCCTTGCCGAGCTCCTAGCGAGAGCCTACGTCGCGGAGAGCGGCGCTGTGGTACTCGGCGAGGGTATAGTAGCGGATGGGCATATGCCTGGCGCGCTGGTGCGCATAGTCACACATGCTCACGTTGATCACCTTGTGGGTATGAGGGAGAGTCTGCGCGAGACGCCGTTCATAGCAGCGACGCCCCTGACGCTAGAGATGCTGCCGGAGCTAGGGTACCGCATACCTCGGGCCAAGCAGCTACCCCTAGCGCACCACATCGAGACAGAGTTGATGGGGTATCGCGTCAAGCTACTACCTGCTAACCACATCCCCGGCGCTGCGCAGGTGCTAGTCGAGTGGGAGGATGGGTTTCGCGTCGGCTACACGGGTGACTTCAAGCAGCCCGGCACGCCAGTCATGAAAGACCTTGATGTGCTCGTGATAGAGGCTACGTATGGGAGGCCGGAGCACAGGCGGCCATGGAGCATGGAGATAGAGTACATCTTTGCCGACCTTGTGCGTGACCTGCTCGTGAAGGGCCCAGTCTACATATACGCGTATCACGGTAAGCTCCAGGAGGCCATGAGGATACTGAGAGAGCAGGGCATTGACGCACCGTTCATAGCGCCTAGCAAGGTGTACAGGATAGCGCTGATAGTCAAGAAGCACGGTATTGATGTTGGTGAGGTGCTATTAGCAGAGAGTAGGGAGGCCAAGGAGGTTATGAGGGACGGCTGGTACATCTACTTCACGCACATGATGAACCGTAGGAACGGCGCGCCGCCAACGGCGCAACGCGTGATACTAAGCGGGTGGGAGTTCAGCGGTCCCTACAGGCAGGCAGGTACACGCACCTGGATAGTATCGCTCAGCGATCATGCAGACTTCGACCAGCTAGTCGAGTACGTGCAAGAGGCCAAGCCAAAGCTGGTAGTTGTCGACGCGTATAGGGAGGGCTCATCCGAGGCATTCGCCTCTTACATAAGGAGGCATCTAGGCATACCTGCAGTTACATCGCCATAGCCTAAACTCGAGACAAACGCGTGTGCACGCTCTTTGCCCCTAGTGCTAGGCATCCAGGTTCCATCCGAATTCCCGCCACCAGGACCCAAGGATACAATCAATGCTATGCCTCTACGTGTGCCTCACAAACTCCAAGTGCTGTTATTTGGAGTTGGGTATTCCGCCGCTTCGGGGTGAAGTGAGATGAGCGGAGACGTCTATGTCCTCGGTATTAACGGCTCGCCTAGGAGGTATGGTGGTGTCGCGAAGCTGGTCAGGATAGCGTTGAAGGCGGCTGAGGAGGAGGGTGCGCGCACAAAACTAGTACACCTCTACGATCTTGACATGAAACCATGTATTGGCTGCGTGAGCGACGATATCAAGGCTTGTCGCCACCCATGTGTCATACGCGACGATTTCACAGAGAAGCTCGCGAATGAGATACTTGAGGCAGATGCTTTGATCATAGGAACGCCGATATACTGGTACGCGCCCAGCGGGGCGGTCAAGAACCTCATAGACAGGATGACTAGCTTCGAGAACATGATACACCATGTCGGTCGTAGTATTGTTGAGGGGAAGGTAGCGGCTGTAATTGCTGTCGGGAACGACACTGGAGCGATACAAGTCATTGCATGGATGATGGCTGTGCTCAACAGCATGGGGTTCCATATACCACCTTGGGCACTAGCCTACTATCACCATCGTGAAGGCGAACCTCTCAACGATACACAGGCGGTTATGGACTCCATAAACATAGGCAAGATTGTAGTGAAGGCTGCAAGGCTGTTGAAGAACGCGGGTGGATGGTACAGCCCGCGTGTAGAGCTAGAACGGTACAAGGAGTACGCGAGGAAGACTGCAGAAGAGGAACGTGCAAGACAGCTACCCGAGAGACGCAAGGCAATGGGGCTCGAGTAGCCTCCCAGGAAGGGCCACTCAGTAAGGCTACTACTTTTGCTGCGCAGTGCTGGCCTTCTTCTCTTCTTCCAGCTTTAGTATCTTTGCGAGCCTCTTCTTTGGTATGTGGAAGAGCCTATGCGCTATCAACGCGATGTACTCGTCATCCGGTATTATCTTCTCTAGGCCTATGCGCGCAGCCATAGCTTGTTTCAATGCCTCCTTGGCGATTCTATTCTTCACCTCGGATGTCGCTATTGCCTCGGCAACACGAAGTGCAATATAGAACCTCGCATACTTCCTTGCAACCTTCTCGTATTCCGGGAGAACCTCCGGTATCTTACGCAGCAGCTGTATCAACTCATTCTCGCTAGCGTAGCCCAGCAATACCTTCGTCGCGATAACCCGCAGAATACGGGCTACCTGGTTCTCGTCGAGACTCTCGCCCAGGATCTTCTCTATCTCCTCGCGCGACTCTACGCCCTCCATTATCCGGCGTGCTGCTTCCTCATACGCTAACTCCTTGTAGAACAGGGCTCGAAACCAGTTTGGCTCCTCCTCGTCAAGCCCAAGTCCATACCTCGCAACTACATAGAGAGTCGCCAGCTCCTTATCGTATATGTCTGGGGGCGTAGCGGCACCCATGATAGGCAAGATCCCGATCCTATCGTATACCGCTTTCAGCGTCTCGGCAGCCGTGCCCCTATCCACGATATGCTCTCTCAGCAATCTAGAGAGTATGTCGATGGCCGCCGACACCCTAACCTTGTGAACACCACGCACCTCACTCAATGCTCTCTACCCGGCTCTCCCGTCTAGTGGAGGAGAGCATACACAGGAATACTACTTCTACCCGGCAGCTGCCCCGCGAGGCACGCTACTACTAGCGTCGCTAGTGTGCTAGGAGCGAATCGGGATGCTGAGCGTGGCAGTATTCCACTCTGTGCTGTCAAGCTTGTTTTACTAGAAGTGCGTAGTAGAACCCGCTAGTACGGTGGCGGTGGGGCCATGCTCTCCGCGCCCATGGTTGGAGAGGGCTGGGGTCGAAGAGGGGTGGGTTGGGTTCAAGGGGTTTCACTCGCCCGTGGTACTTGCTAAGAAGCCATGAGATGATATCCTCGCCTTCCTCGCGGAGAAGGCTACAAACGCTGTACAGTATCCTACCTCCGGGCTTCACTATCCTATAGGCGGCTTCCAGCAACTCCCTTTGAAGCTTAGTTATCTTCTCGAGCTCCTCGGGCTTAAGCCTCCACCTAACGTCCGGGTTCTTCGCGATAGTGCCCGTGGAGCTACACGGAGGATCGACTAGTACAGCATCGGCAACTTCCTCTCCAAGCATGTCTGGCGCTCTCCTGCCATCACCCATCACTATGTCCACGACTCTATCGGCGCCGACGCGCTCAAGCGTCTCGCGCAGCTTGGCGGCGCGGTCCGGGTACGGCTCGAAAGCTATGATGTGCGACTTTAGCCTGGTTAACTCGGCGAGATGGCTAGTCTTGCCGCCGGGAGCGGCACACAAATCGACGATGGTCTCGCCCGGCCTGGGGGCGAGTAGGAGACTGGCAGCGGCCGAGGCGTCATCTTGTAGCACGGCAAACCCTCTACGCACGAGTTTGAAGACCTCTGGGCGCAGCTCACCCCTCTCTATCTTCACCACAGTCTCGACAAAAGGAGAGACCCTAGGCTTGTACCCGAGCCTTCTCAGCCACTTCACTACGTTGCCAACAGTAGTTTTCAAAGTGTTAACACGGAGCGAGAGCGGCGGTACCCAGCTATTCACAAACTGGAAGAGAGTCTCGGCCTCATTCTCACCGATAAACGACGCTACACGCTCATAGATGAACCTTGACACCATTAGCCGCTCTTCCAGAGGGTCTATAGCAGTCCTTGCCTCCTCGATACGCTCCACAAGCATCTTGAAGATATCCGGGTCTCCGCCAAGCTTCGCGAGAATCCTTGGTGTGAACTCCTCCATCCAAACCGTTATGTCCTCGTGGCCCTCACGGTGAGCAATAAGCCTCTGGAATGCGTATATCCTTGCAGCGGCCCTCGTGTAAGCATCTAGCTTCTCCACGCTAACGCCGACAGCCTTCTCGACAACGCGGTCGAGGAGACCCTGGAGACTCCAAGCACGGTACATCATAGCGGTGAAAATCTTGTCCTTGACCGTACCGGCTATCCCGTACTCCCTGAAAACCTCGCGCTTGGCAACCTGCCAGGGCTTGTACTCCTCACCCCTCTTCATAGCCACTATGAGAGCCTCAATGTCCCTTGGCGTCAGCTTGACGGGCACTATCACTCCACCAAGCTGTACACGCGGGTAGCAACGGGGGTATCTCGCTACTTCAACCCGAGTCGTCGCAACACAGCGTACACCGTCGAGACGGGCCTCTCAAGCTTCTTCGCTATCTCGTATACGGTGGCACCCTGCTTGTAGAGCTTCTCAATCTCCTCTATCTCGTCTGGGGTCACCCTGCGATGCGAGTGGCTCCTTCTAGAGCTCCTATGCGGCACATTATGCTTCTTGAGTATCTCGTATAGCTTTGTAGTCGATATGTTGTACTTCTCGAGGAGCTGTTGCACCGGGACACCCTCCATGTACTCGCGTACGAGCTGCTCCTCCTCCTCGGGCGTCAGCTTCTTGCTGCGCCTCCTCTTCCTCATAGGCTCGATTCCATGCCTGCGCAGTATGAGGTAGATAGTGGCCTTGTTTATGCACGCCCGCTTCGCAATCTCGTCTATGGGCACACCCTCCTTGTACAACTTTACCACTAGCTCGTCCCTCTCCTTCTTCGACATCTCGTAGCAGTTCTTCCCCTCATCGGGCAACGTAGAACGGCCCCCGGTATCTCATTCACTTCCCAGGGTGTGGGTTAAGGCACCCACGCTTGCACACTACTAGTCGCGTGGAGGGGAGCCCATGGCTAGGATAGAGCAGGTCAGGCCAGAGGAGCTGAGATTCGAGGAGGGCGCATTCCTAGTAAGGCTGGCTAGGAGGGCAGTCGAGTACTACTTCGAGACGGGGAAGAAGCTCGAGCCTCCTGAGGACACGCCAGAGCGGCTATGGAGGCCTGGCGCGGCGTTCGTCACCATACAGGTCTTCCGCTCCTACGAGGTTAGGGAGTTGCGCGGGTGCATAGGGTACGTTGAGGCTGTGAAGCCTCTTGTTGAAGCCGTGATTGACGTGGCTTTACAATCGGCGTTCGAGGACCCGAGGTTCCCGCCACTAAGGAGAGAGGAGTTGCCCATGGTAACCTTTGAGGTTAGCGTGTTGGGCCCGCTTGAGGAGTTGCCGCGCGACCCGGAGTCTAGGCCGAGGAGCTTCGAGATAGGCAGGCATGGTCTTGTGGCGCGTCGCGGGTGGTTCCAGGGGCTACTGCTCCCAGAGGTTCCCGTCGAGTACCTTTGGGACGAGGAGACGTTCCTCGCCGAGACTTGCGTGAAAGCAGGGATGGAGCCAAGCTGTTGGCTCGACCCGGAGACAGAGTTCTACAGGTTCTCGGGCAGGATTTGGAGGGAGAGGGACCCAGAGACCAGGGTGATAGAAGAGAGGGACCTGAGGGAGGAGCTGAGGCGAAGGCTGGGTGTAGCGCAAGGCTAGCCTATATAGGCGGTGGGTGGCTGGGGAGCCCCTCCGGGGTCGGTGGCGTGTCTAGGAGGGCCTCCGGGAGGGACAAGTGGAGGCTCAAGAAGTGGTACGAGGTAATAGCACCGCCCGTATTCGGAAGCGTTGTGCTAGGCACCACGCCCGCAGATGACCCACTCAAGCTAATCGGCCGTGTGATGGAGGTTACGCTCTTCGACATAACTGGCGACTTCTCGCAGGTCCACATCCACCTCTACTTCCAGATAGTAGATGTGGATGAGCAGAACCTTAAGGCCTATACGAGGTTCAAGGGTCACGAGCTAGCAAGAGACTACATGAAGAGCCTCATACGCCGCAAGAGCAGCAAGATCCAGGGCATCTACAACGTGTGGACCAAGGATGGTTACGGGCTTCGCATAACGGGTGTAGTCCTCACGAGCTACAGGTGTAAGACCAGCCAGAAGAAGGCCATACGCAAGATAATGGGTGAGATTATCACCAAGCGTGCATCCGAAATGACGCTCGACGAGTTGATACAAGCGATGCTATTCGGCAAGCTCGCCAACGAGATACACGCAGCCGCAAAGAAGATCTATCCAGTGAGGAAGGTCGAGATATACAAGTCGAAGCTACTATGGGTGCCAGGGCCCGACGGTAAACCACAGCCAGCAGTCGTGGTATCCCCGCTGATGTTCAAGCGGTAAGACTAAGCGTTATCAACGGGTTTTGCAAGCCCCACTCCGTGGCGACCTGATTTGGCGGGCAGGAACAAGGCAGTCTGGTGGGCGCTGGCAGGTTTCATGATATTCATTTTCGTGGCTCCTATGCTAAGCTGGATGATTGCTGGCGTGACACCCCGCGGAAGTGGGGGCACAGACCTCTACATAATCTATGACGATAAAACTCTGAACGCGGCGGAGGCGCTCGCCAAGTTCTTCAGACAGTATAACCTTACGGTCGAGTTGATGCCTGCTAGCAAATTGAACGTAGAGTTTCGCGCCTATCCAGTTGTCCTCCTAGCTCCGACCGCCAACACAAATAGGCTACAATCACTCGGTATACTATCCCTCGTGGTCCGGGGGCCCGAAGGTGCACCAATGCTACCCTACGACCTAGTGCTGCAGATAATCACCAAGCTTGACGCGCAGGGCCAGATAAAAGGCCTCCCAATGCACATACTGGCTAACGCCACGATATACTTCATTGAGGGCGAGTCTCCCGCTGGCAAGCTAAACCGCATGATATTCGCCAATATGTTCACGGGCATGTTGCCACTCTTCCGCGCGCTATTCGCCGCTAACATCTCTATTGCAACCAGGATACTGAACATCACAGAAGCAAAGGCCATGGGCATACCCGTTGAGAACCTAACGATACTCCCAGCCATAGTAGCAGAGTCGAGATATAACCTGACGCAGGGCACGCTCACAGTTGTGCACCTCAGCGGTGACTTCTATACGCTCGCACCCTGGGCGATGCGCCAGCTGGCAAACATACTAGCAACCAGTGGCGTCACCGAGGGCGTAGAGGTGCTGGAGACGCCTCCGAACACCACAGGCCTGATAACCTATGGCAGGCCTGAGGCGCCCGTAAAAGCAGTGGTATACTGGGACTTCCTATGCCCATTCTCAGCTAGGTTTGCTAACGAGACGCTGCCAAGCCTAGTTGCGGCGGCCAAGCAGGGCAGACTAGAGCTGTTCTTCGCGGATCTAATCGTGCACCCGAACGCGTTCAAACTACACCAGATGGGTCACTGTGTTTACGAGAAGTACGGCCAAGAGACGTTTGTGAAGTATGCGCGTGAAGCGTTCAAAGCGGTCAAGTATGCTACCAACGCAACGCTGCTCAGCAGCTTCAGAGAGGAGCTCGCAAAGAAGTACAACGTTTCAAACTGTGACGCATCAATAAACCCGGATGACGCCCAGAGGCTAGGCATAACTGGGACGCCAACCGTAGTCCTATGGAGCGATGGGTACAAGCGGCTCATTATTCTTGTGGGTGTGAAGCCGGTCTCGATCTACGAGAGGACGGTCAACTGGCTAGCCCAGAAGGCTCTAGGCAAGTGAAACCCACGAGGCGAATATGAGCCCCTACATGCCCCTCCCATCTTTTACTGGTAGGTAACTTGTCCACGCCCAAGCCGGTACAGGGGGAGGGCGACGCTCTCCTGGATAAGCCGTATGTACGCGAAGCTAGGCTATGGGAGCCGCTACCCGATAAACCAGGCTACGTGAAGTGTAACCTCTGTGCCAGGCGTTGCACGATAGCGCCGGGCAGGTATGGTGTCTGTGGTGTCCGCAAGAATATCGGTGGGAAGCTCTACACGCTGGTCTATGGTCTCCTAACAGCGATGAACCTAGACCCTATTGAGAAGAAGCCACTCTATCATTTCGAGCCCGGCAGCGGTGTACTCTCCATATCGACTGTCGGGTGCAACTTCTTCTGCCAGTTCTGCCAGAACTGGGAGATATCACAATCGAGGCTAGAGAAGGGCCTCTATGGTAAATACGTGCCACCCGAGGAGGTTGTGGAGAAAGCTAAGCTTGTCGGTGCGGATGGAATAGCCTACACGTATAACGAGCCGAACATCTTCTTCGAGTATCTGTACGACGTAGCTAAGCTAGCCAAGAAAGAGGGTCTCTACAACGTGATGGTGACGAATGGCTACTGGACGCCCGAGGCGATAAGGGAACTAGGCAACCTCATGGATGGCGCCACTGTCGATTTCAAGGGTGGCGGCAACCCTGAGTTCTACAAGAAGTTCATGGGTGTGCCGGACCCGTCTCCAATCTATGATGCGATACTAGAGATGAAGAGGCAGGGATGGTGGATAGAGATAACGAACCTTGTGGTACCAAAGTATGGCGACAAAGAAGAAGACATAAGGAGACTCGCAAGGTGGATAGTGGAGAACCTAGGCCCCGAAACGCCATTCCACCTCCTACGCTTCCACCCGGACTACAAGATAACATGGCTGTCCCCGACACCCGTAGAGACGATAGAGAGACTTGCAAAAGTTGCTATGGAGGAGGGGCTGAAGCACGTGTACATCGGTAACGTGCCGGGGCACCCCCTCGAGCACACATACTGTCCGAATTGCGGCGAGAAAGTGATTGAGAGAATGGGGTTCTACATACTCGCTTGGAGACTCAAGGAGGATAATAGGTGCCCAAGATGCGGCTACAAGCTAAACATCCGGGGAAGGTTCCACGGCGGCGGAGTACACATAACTCCTCTACTATGGTGACGGCATACGCTCGCATCAGGGTAATGGTGTAGTTATTTTGGGTTCAGCTTGCGAATGGGAGCCTCTGGTCAAGCTAGGCGAGGCAGCTCGAAAGGCTAGGCTCCGCGAAGGTCCAGTACTTGTACCAGCTTCTAGCATATCCTCGTGGTACTGGTGCGGGCTCAAAGCGTGGCATAATGTTACGCTGTTCAACGCAGGGTGGCTCAGTAGCGAAGAGGTGCAGGAGCATCTAGATGCGCTGGCGGTGTTGTGGTATGCTGAGATTATGCGAAGCTCTAGACCAGAAGTCGTGGCGGGTAAGCTAGTCCACGGCGAAGTTGATGTATTGGCGTTGGAGGGCGTCTTGCAACGCCTAACGTTAAGCGACGTGAAGACCCTCGTCATGAAGGGTGTGCTGCGTGGCCTTATAGACCCCGATGATTACAAGAGGCAGGTAGAGCGTCTAGATGCTGCTAGCGACCCGGTTGAGTATTTCAAACGAGAAGAGTGGCCATTATTCCGCTTACCGCTCGACTGTTGCGAGATTATCGGTGTGCCCGACGGCATCGAGTGGGGAAAGAGAGGCGTCGTGCTACTTGAGGTTAAGAGTAGTTCCAGACCGGAGAGGTATGAGGGTGGAGCAGCACTCCGCAGCGCCAAGGTTCAACTAGCGAGTTACTACGCCATTCTCTCTAGTAGATGGAGAGTCGAGAAGGCTATCCTAGTAGTCAAGGGCCTCGACGGTAGCATATACCGGCGCGTAGAGTACCACCCAGAGCAGCTCGAGGCTATATGGAGGACGCGTGGCCTCCCAGCCGCAAGGAGACTGGCGTCATTCAAAGCGCCCTCCAGGCGCGTCAAGAGATTATGTGGGAAGTGCGAGCTAGGATTTGAGCCCCCGAGTGATACTTGAGAAGCCTCTCGCAGATGCCTAGGATGGAGTCCGCCCTTGCTAGCAGCCAGGCTGTACGGGCCGCGTGACTTGCGTGTCGAGGATGTGCCAGAGCCTAAGCCGCCGCGCGGCTGGGTACTCGTGAGGACCGTTGCTGTCGGCATATGTGGTACGGACAAGGCGTTCTACACCGGCACCTACCAGCTGTTCAGGAAGCCGCTCATACCCGGTCACGAGGCTGTCGGTATTGTAGAGGAGGGTCCGCGGGAGATACAGGGAGAGCTAGTGGTCACCGAGATAAACCTGGTAGAAGACTGGAGCGCGGAATGCGCCAGAGCCGGTCTGTACACGCATTGCCCGGGCTCCATCCGGAAGGTTCTAGGCATCACTATGGATGGAGCCATGGCAGAATATTTCATCTCCAAACCAGAAGCCCTCCACCCAATAGGCGACCTTGACCCAATCAAGGCGGTCTACGTGGAGCCTCTAGCCGCTGTACTGAGAGCATTCACGTTACACCCCCTGAGGCCCGGCGAGAATGTAGCAGTGATCGGCACGGGGCCGATAGCCCTCATCTCTGCACAGGTAGCGAGACTCCAAGGTGGAAAAGTAACCGTCTATGCCAGGCGAGACTCTGTGAAGAAAAGAGTGTTTGAGAAGCTCGGGTTCCACGTAGAGACAGTAGACGAGATAGACCTGGACAAGATTGCGTGGGAAGGACTCGGGTACAGCGCGGTTATCGAGGCGACGGGCTCGCCCAGGGGGCTCGAAATAGCCGTAGCTATTGCTGCGCCCCGTGCAAGAATATACATGAAGAGCACGCATGGCTCGCTCGTGAGCTTCAATCAGACGCTAGCGGTCGTCAAAGAGTTGGAGCTCCTAGGTTCGAGGTGTGGGACCTTCAGCGAGTTTCGCGAGGCGATAAGGTTGTTAAAAGAGGGCTACATACACGTAGAGATTAGCAGCGTCTATGCGTTGAGGTACGCGAGGGAAGCGTTCGATAAGAGCCTGGAAAGAGACCAATTCAAGGTAGTAGTCAGGGCATCATAACGCGAAGCTCGTCCAAAAGGCCAGGCTCTTCACCCACTCTCAAAACTATCTTTAAATATCCAGGTCTGTGCCCTACCTTAGCATCTCGTGTTGTACGCAATGCCCACTGTACTAAGAGTGTGTTACATTCCTTCTATAGCTCCACATGGTGTTTTTAGGCTATGCGAAGAAAACATCACAATTATTCGATTGACGACATTTATTTATATCATGAGTATTTTAAATTACGAAAACGGAATAGTTGAGGGTAATCAATCATGAGTAATGATGGTTTTAAATTAACGCGAAGAGAGTTTCTGAAGCTAACCGCTGCGGCCAGTGCTGCTGTATCGGTTGGCGTGGCAGTCCCAAGAATCCCTAGTGTGGCTGAGCTGGAGAAAGCCGAGTTAGCTGTAGGCGACGGCATGATTCGTGAAGTAACTACAGCGTGCCTCATATGCATGCAAAGGTGTCCCATTGCTGTAGGCGTTGATAGCGAGGGCAAGATCCGGTACGTGAGATACCTCACAATGGAGGGTTATGACGAGTTCTTTGCGTGTTGTGGTAGGCCGCAGCTCATTTTCGAACTGCCGTTCCTCCGCGAGAGGATAAAGAAGCCGTTGTTGCGGGTCGGGAAGCGGGGCGAGGGTAAGTTCAAGGAGATATCGTGGGATGAGGCTCTCCGCCTGCTAACAGAATGGATCAAGGAGTATTGGGATGAGCCTTGGCGTATTGTCGCAATGTCCAGGAGTGGCGCTGACAGTGGCTTCTTTCACACATTCTTCAAGAGTGTCGTCGGTACACCCAACGTCACTAAGCACTGTGATACTTGCCATACGGGCTTGGATTGGGCTGGATACTTCCTCTTCGGGAAGCTAGTGAGCCCGAGCAGCCTCATACCAGACTATGCTAACGCGGATCTGATTGTCATCATGGGTAGGAATCCGACACAGGGTATTGTAGCAACAGCGTGGAGCAAGCTGTTCGCCGAGTCCAGAGCCCGCAAGGCGAGACTCATAGTCTTTGATGTCAAGCGTGACAGGTTGTGCGAGCTTGCTGACCGTTGTTACATCATTCCTCCTGGGACCGACCTGGCTATAGTGCTAGCTATCATGAACGTGATACTCGAAGAGAAGCTGTACAACAGCGAGTACTTGATCAAGTGGACCAATGCGTCGATGCTGGTATACGAGGATACACTCGAGCCGGTAAAGATGGATGTGAACCCACTGCAGAAGGACAAGCTAACGTATCTTGTCTACGACGAGGCTACCGGAGAGTATAAGCTGAAACCGGAGGCCAAGAAGCCGGCTCTCGAGTATGAGGGCGAGTATAACGGCAGGCGGGTCAAGACTGTACTCCTTGTGTTAAAGGATGCGGTGAAGAAGTACACACCCGAGTGGGCGTCGAGAATAACGGGAGTACCCGCCGAGGAGATTAGGTGGGTCGCAAGGGAGCTTGCGCGAGCAGCTCCACGCGCGTTTATAGACCATGTGTACAAGGCTGCCAGGTACTACAATGAGGGTATGTTCAACAGAGTACGGATGATTGTGAACGTGTTGCTAGGCTCTATGGGGGTAAAGGGAGGCATAGCATACCCAGGCGGCAAACCCAAGTTCCCATCGCCCTTTGAGGTAATCCCGATCGAGACTAGGAAGCCCGGCGGAGAGTCGATACCAGAGTATTGGAAGAAGAGGGGAGTGAAGAATATACACAAGAAGTGCTTCTCGCAACTGGTCGAGAAGACTGTTGTTGAGGGCAAGCCGTACCCAATAGGCCTCCTAATCATATACAACGAGAACATCGTGAGCCACATTCTCGGGGCACGCGAGTTTATCGAGGCACTGAAGGACGAGAATAAGGTCAAGCACATAGTGGTCATAGACACAACGTTCAACGAGACAGTGCTATTTGCCGACCTCGTGCTACCCACGACATTCTTCATAGAACAGGATGGTGCGACCCTCCACTATGCAAAGAAAGGTGGGCTTGGCCAGATAGTCGCGATAAAGAAGGTTGTCGACCCGCCGAAGGATGTGGACGCTAAGCCTTGCTGGCAGATACTCTGGGAGGTCGCCAAGAGGCTAGGCCTAACCAAGGCCGAGTATGATCCGAGAAAAGTGTGGGAGAAGCAAGTCGAGAAGTATGGTGGCCTCAAAGAGCTTCTCGAGAAAGGAGTCATCCCGGTAGCCAAGGGGCTCAAGTACCACCCGTGGGGCGGCAAGCCGCTGCCAACTGAGACCGGCGAGATAGAACTGATCAACGTGAAGCTCCTCAGAGAGTACCGCGAGTACCTCGGCAAGGAGTCGCCGCTCAACCCGTTGCCAACCTGGATACCGCCTGCTTGGATGCGCGAGACGGGAGGCCAACTGGCTGACGACCAGTTTGTCGTCGTAGACGCGATGAGTGCGTTGACGGCTACGAACACGTTCATGAGGTTTAGCGGGATTGTACGCGATGCTATGGAGAAGAGGAGAGAGTACGGGGTTCTCATACACACCGAGAGGGCAGCAAAGCTGGGCATACGCGATGGCGACCTTGTGAGGATTAAGGGTCCAGGCGGCGAGATGATAGCAAAAGCCATTGTTACTGATGGTGTACATCCAACCGTCATCGTAGGCCCGCATGCTACTAACTTCGGCGAGCTGCTGCCCAAGGAGGTAGAGGTGGTCAAAGCTGACGGCAGTGTTGAACGTGTAAGAATCTTCGCTAAGGGTGGAGGCTATGGTGTGAACACCAACCTTCTAGGGCTCCCGGTGTTCGGGAAGACGCTTGTTGTCGAAGAGGGTGCACGAACAGCCCAATGCGATTTCATAGTCAAAGTGTCCAAGGCGTGAGGTGAGAGTGTATGGCTCGGTATGGTATGGTCATAGACCTCAACCGTTGCATCGGATGTCTAGCCTGCGTTGTAGCCTGTATACGCGAGAACATCGCCAGGCAGACTGGCGAGGATGTAGTCTATCCAGAGCCGCCAGTGTTGTATGCTAGAACAAAACCGGTTCACATGAAAGGTGGCGAAAGCCTCCCATTCA
Source organism: Pyrolobus fumarii 1A (assembly GCF_000223395.1). Taxonomy (GTDB): domain Archaea; phylum Thermoproteota; class Thermoprotei_A; order Sulfolobales; family Pyrodictiaceae; genus Pyrolobus; species Pyrolobus fumarii. The sequence goes on from NC_015931.1 coordinate 1,024,445, forward strand.
GCGACACGACGGTGTTCATACAGTGTCAGCACTGCGAGAATCCACCATGTGCAATGGTTTGTCCGACGGGCGCCACGTTCGTCGACGAGTATGGAGTCGTCCGGCTTGATCACAACAAGTGCATAGGTTGTAGGGCGTGCATGATCGCGTGTCCATACGCAGCCAGGACCATGTATCGTGGTAGCCTGCCAGGCGAGCCGCCAAACAAGTATGGCCTGGTGCCAAACACGCCAGACAAGTGTACATTCTGCGTGCATAGAAGAGAGGCTGGCAACTGGGTACCAGCATGCGTCGAGGCTTGTGCATTCGGCGCTAGGATGTTCGGCGACCTTGACGATGACAAGAGTGAGGTTGCAAGGATAGTCAGGAGTGGCACGGCCGTCCAGTTGCTATCGGGGCTGGGGTGTGATCCCAAGCTTTTCTACGTGCCGCCGTTGAGAAGCGCACTTAACGCAAGGAGGTGAGCCTCATGAGTAAGGTGCTCGCACTCATACTAATCGGTGTAGTGCTCTCAGCGCTATTCGCCTATGGGGTCTACAGCTACCAGGTTGCAACGGGCGGCGCGCCGCTAGCACTAGCAGCATGGGGTGCAATGGTAGCCGGCTACACCTTCTTTGCGCTAATGTCTGGCGGCGTCTTTGACTCGCTAGCGATAGAGGCCGCCATACTAGGCAAGAGAGATGCGCTCAAACTAGCCAGGAAGCTTGTATGGCTTGCGCTCGCCACGCTGATACCCGGTATACTGCTAGTGTTCGCGGATCTAACGATGATGCAGAATAGTATGTGGATATGGCTAGGATTCAATCCAGCCTCTAGAATAGCGTGGAACGGCGTACTATACCTGCTGTACGGCGGCTTTGCACTAGCGACACTACTATACGTCATAATGAGGGGCGAGGAGAGCCTAGCGACGAGGACAGGTAAGCTACTGTTGCTGGGCGGCCTGGCGGCCAGCATACTGCTAGAATACAACCTGGGAATGGCGTACGGCGTTAACTTTGCAGTGCCAGGCTGGTGGGCGGCACCCACCGGCATACTGTTCGTGGTGCTAGCGTTCCTGCTAGGCTCTGCCTGGACGCTTCTAGTGATGGAGACCATAGGCCCTGGCGGCGAGGACGCAGTCAAAGCATGGGAGGAGTACAAGAAGGGTACAGTGCTAGAGATGGGGTTGGCCGCAGCAGCACTTCTCTACATACTGCTCTGGGTCACGGTACAACAACTAGCATGGACCCCCGCATCGACCGTAGTATCGATGGGCACCGGGTATATCGCGGCGGTTATCGCTGTTGTTGTGCTAGCAGGGCTAGTACCGCTAGCCGTGGCTGCAGCACGCGTCAAGAGCAGGGGCACACTAGTGACGGTAGCTACGCTCGTAATCATAGCAGTGCTAGTATATATGATATTCCCGTTCAACACGGTGCCGCAACTCGCAAGGATAGATGCACTGGCGACATACGCTAGCCTAGAGAGCTACGTGCACATAGAGGAGGTTGTAGCAGAACTACTAGCGTACACAGAGATACTAGCCGTCATAGGAGGTTTCGGTGTATTCGCCCTCCTCTACGGTCTAGGCTTGAAGCTGTTGGCCCTCGAGCCCGGCGAGAAGCCGAAGAGACTGATAGTCTTCCGCTAACACTCCCCTCCACATTTTTTTTTTTTTTTTTTTTTTTTTTTTTTTTTTTTTTTTTTAGTTGCTTCTCGTATAGAAACGCGGTTACCTGGCTGGTTGTTTCTAGTCGGGCTGGGGTAGCCTCCCTGATATGATACGCGATTCTATCTTCTCGAAGGCGTCGGTATCTAGAAGCCCGTGGCCACTCAGGTTGAAGACTATGACTGTGTCCTGTGGCGCTCTCTTCGCGATATCGATGACTGCTCTGATGGCGTGGGTTGATTCTGGTGCTGGGATGATACCCTCGCTGCGTGCAAACAGCTTGCCCGCCTCGTATACCTCCTCTTGTGTATAGGCACGTGCTTCAATGTAGCCGAGTTTCCTTAGCAGGCTTAGGCTTGGCGCGGCTCCGTGGTATCGTAGTCCAGCAGCGTGTATAGGCGGGGGTACGTAGTCCTTGCCCAGGGTGTACATCTTTGCTAGTGGCAGGACGAGGCCAGTGTCTAGTCCGTCGTAGCGGTACTCGCCTTTCGAGAGCCTCGGTACAGCTGTAGCCTCTGCGGCTATGAATCTGGTCTTCTCGAATCCCTCGCTACGAAGCTTCATTCCTAGAGCGGGGTACGAGAAGCCGCCCATGTTGCTCCCGCCGCCTACACATGCTATCATATAGTCCGGCTCTTCGGGCAACTGCTCCAGCACCTCCATGCCTATCACAGTCTGGTGTGTGAGCACACTCTCGAGTACAGAGCCAGCAACATACCTCCTATCGTTGCTTGACAGGACGTACTCCACGGCCTCGGTTATGGCGAGCCCCAAGCTGCCCGGGTGCTCCGGGTTCTCCCTGAGCGCTCGTCTCCCTGCTTCAGTGACCTCACTCGGGCTCGGGTGTACCGTGGCGCCAAGAAGCTGCATTAGCAGCCTGCGCTGCCTCTTGCTATGGTAGCTCGACCTGGTCATGAATATGGTTGCTTTCATACCGAGTATCGCGGCTGCTGTAGCCACGGCGAGCCCCCATTGCCCGGCACCAGTCTCGGTCGCAACCTCGTTAGCACCGTCAAGCTTCGCGTAGTACACCTGGGGTATCGCGGTGTTGATTTTGTGGCTCCCGGTGGGCAACGCACCCTCGAACTTATAGTATATACGCACTCTTCCATGCACGCCAAGCGCCTTCTCTAAACCCTCTGCACGGATGAGTGGTGTCGGCCTCCCAACCTTCCTGTAAGCCGCCCTAACCTCGTCCGGTATATCGAGGAACCTTGAGAGAGTGTACTCCTCGTCGATAAGCCTCGATGGGAGTATGCGCACCAGCAGCTGTATCCTGGAACCCTCGTCATCGAGAGGATCTATGAGCGGGGGGAGCGGCACCGGGAGGTCAGCCACAATGTTATACCAGCGTGAAGGCACGTCAACCACAGCTTACGACCCACACCTCACCCACGCAACACCCAGCCTATAACATAGTCTAGCTCTTCCCCTGGCCCCCTGGCTGTTGTTGCTGCTGTTGAACACCCATCCTCTTTGCGATCTCCTCGGCGCGTTTCTGTAAATCTGGGGGTGCCATGAAGGGCTCCTCTTTCACAACGAAATCCTTGCGGAGCGGATAGACACCAGGCGTCCAATCCGGCGGGAGGAGTAGATGCCGGAGATCTGGGTGCCCCTCAAACTCTATCCCAAACATCTCCCAGTTCTCCCTCTCCTGGAGCTCCAGGCTAGGCCATACCTTAACCAAGCTCGGGATGCGAGGATCGCTCCTCGGAACCTCTAGACGAACAAAGACTAGTCTATGCGGGTTAGAGTACGACTCTACAACATAGGTTACCTGTAGCTTCCCCTCCTTCGGGAGGTCAACAACAGTCAAACTAGCAACGTGGTCATAACCCTCCTCGACTAAGACCTCTGCAACCCTCTCAAGCCTCTCTACGCTAGTCTCGAGTATAAGGTGGCCATCCTTCTCTGCAAGCTTGCCTAGCGTAGCAAGCTTTGATTTAAGGCTCGTGTTCTCTCCCAAGAGGCTACCCTGTTGGTCTTCCAGGATGGGAGTAAAAAGAGGGTGAGGCGTCGCGATGTGTGAATTGCTTGGATCGAACCTTACTCTATATGTATGATGTTAACCGGGCAGCTGTTAGCAGCGTTCTCGACGCACTCCTTGTACTGGTCTGGAACCTCGCCTACGCTCGGATCGTTGGGGTCAGCGCGGAACTCCTTCTTAATGGAGGCCTTGCCGTCGTTCGGGTCCATCTCGAACACGTCAGGACAAAGGCTGACGCACACCATGTCAGCGATGCACTGGTCGCGGTCGATCTTCACGCGGATGGGCATGTTGCTCGCCCCTCGGCGGTTTAAGGCACCTCCGTACCAGGATAAGAGTCTAGCCTCGAAATGCGGACATGTAAAGTTGGAGCGTGTTAACCAGACGATATCCGGATTGTATTCTGCTATAGGTGGTTATTTGACGGATAGACGTCTAGACGTGTGTATTTACGGTCAGTACGTATTGTTTTACGTCACTTTTATCCTCGGGTGTTTTGTTTCAACGTTATTACTTGGGGTGGTCGGGTCCAATGATAGACCCGAAGGGGCTACTTATCGTATCAACTGCTATTGCGTTGGTGAGTGTTGTTATAGGCATGGCCTTCGCGAGCAGTAGCATAGAGGTTGTAAAAGCTTGCATAGTTGAGCGTGGTGCGCATCACTCGATACTCTTAGAGTTGAACGTTGGCGGTTTGCATAGCTTGAGAGGCGTCTGGGTTAATGGCGAACGAATAGAGATGACGAGCCCGATTGTCATAACTTCGGGTCGCGTAGTGTTGCTTATCGAGAGTATGAGCTCAGTAAGAGTATTCCCAAGCATCGATGCAGCAATGAGGTACATTATGTCGCCGGATTACAGCCTGTTTCCAGGCAGACCGCTGCCAGACGCAATCGTATACCATGTTAGGCTTGTGTTCGACTCGGGGCTAGTAATAGACTATGTAATCAAGAAGGGTGATCAGGTCGGTGATAGGGTTGTGGTATGCCGCTCTTCATAGCGGGGTTCGGTACGAGTATAGAGTACGTGACGCTCCGGCTTTTGGATGTGTTGCGTGAAGCAGACAAGGTCTACATAGATGCGTATACCAGTATAGCGCCTGGGCTTGACGCGGATAGTGTTGCTAGGCTTGCGCCTCGCGCCGAGATAGTGATTGCAGACCGTAAGCTTCTCGAGGAGAAGCAGAGCGTTATCATCGAGGAGGCGCGGGAGAAGAATATCGTGGTTCTCGTCCCGGGGGACCCGATGCTAGCAACTACGCACGTGACGCTCCGCATCGAGGCCGTGAGGAGAGGTGTGTCTGTTGAACTCATCCATGGCGTCTCTGGGTTGCAAGCTGTCGTTAGCTACACTGGTCTGCAGGTGTACCGTTTCGGGCGTACAGTGACACTCGTCTACCCCGAGGAGGGCTTCAAGCCATACTCAACAGTAGAGTATACATGGGAGAACCTTGACCGTGGGCTGCACACGCTCATACTACTCGATCTGCGCTTGGATCAGGGCCGAGCAATGAGCATCAACGAGGCTATACCGATACTCCTCGAGCTTGAAGACGAGCTAGTCTCGCAGACGGGGCGCAAAGAGAGGCTCATACGAGACTCTATACTGGTGGGCGTGGCGCGTGCTGGCACACGCGAAGCAAAGTGCAGGGCTGGCAAGGCGGAAGAGGTGGCGTCCGAGGCCTATCCTCCCCCGCCACACTCGCTGATAGTAACAGCGCCCAGGCTACACCCTATAGAAGAAGAGGCGCTACACCTCATATGCAATCTGGGCGTGGCGCGGCACGGCCCGAAGACACGCTAATCCGGGCGCCGCGTTGGCCCCTCCACGCACATCCACCCGAGAACCGGTCAGCGTGCGAAGCGTACCTGGTGCGTGTTCTCCGAGTGGCGGGTAAGGGGTTAGACCCTCGGGCGTAGCTAGAGTACACCAGGGAGGCTAGACTCTATGACCGAGAAGCTCGAAACCCTCACCATTAATGACGTCGAGATAAGATGGTTGGGTCACGCTGGTTTCCGCATAGCGTGGCCGGGAGGCACCCTATACGTGGACCCCTACAAGGTGAGGGTGTCCCCCCGCGATGGGCGTCTCGTTCTCGTCACGCATGAGCATTTTGACCATTGTAGCCCCGAGGATATACTCAGGGTGGCTTCTAGCGGCGCGACGCTGGTTGCCCCCCGTGTAGCTGAGTCGTGTGCCGCCAAGACCGGGTTGAAGGTTGTCAGTGTGGCTCCCGGTGACAAGCTAGAGCTGGGGGACGTTGTGATCGAGACCGTGCCAGCGTACAACACGAACAAGTTCCGCGCGCCGGGCGTCGTATTCCACCCGAAGGAGGATGGGAGGGTAGGCTATCTCATCGAGGTTGGCGGCGTGAGGATCTTCCATGCTGGCGACTCGGACAACATACCGGAGTATGAGCAGCTCCGGGGGCGTGTTGACGTAGCGTTGTTGCCCGTGAGTGGCGTCTATGTGATGACTGCCGAGGAGGCTGCCGAGGCGGCGAAGCGGATACAGCCGCGTGTCGCAATCCCGATGCATTATGGAGAGTTTGTTGGTAGTGAGGCTGACGCGGAGAAGCTGGCTAGGCTCCTAGAGGGGAGCGGGGTTAAGGTGGTGATACTAGAACGTACCACGAGGTTGTAAAGCATTGGAGCCTGTGCAGATATTCGCGGACTGGGACGCTGACGGAGTGGTCTCCGCGGCGCTGATATACTATGCTCAGAGGTATCGTGGCAAGTTCCCCCTGCCGGGCGAGAAAGCCGACATAGGCCTTTGGCCTGGTGGCCCCCGTTCGACGCTACGCAACATCGAGGAGCTTTTGGAGCGCGTCCGGAGGACCAGGCGTGAGCCGCGCGTAGCGGTATTCCTCGACATCCCGCTAACGCCCCAGATGCTAGAGGCGCTCAAAACACTCCAGAGAGAGCTGACGAACATACGCATAGTCTACATTGACCACCACTACTCAACGTTAGCCAATGCAAAGAAGCTCTATGAGGTGGTCGAGGAGGCTTATCTAGGTCATCGCCCGACCGCAGTACTAGTCTATAATCTGCTACGCAGCCTTGGTGTTCGCCACGTAACCCCACGCCTAGAGGCATTCATGAGGGCTGTTGGAGTACTCGAGAGAGACAAGGTGGCGGGTCAAGTAGAGGACCGTATAGTGAAGCTGGCCGCGAGCCTATCCAAGGCTACTGCTGTCACACGCGACGCCGAGCTATGGAGGAGGCTTGTAGTGTGGCTCGCCTCTCCGCTACCATCGCCAGCCCCCGTAGACCAGAACCTTATAGAGCGTGTCGTGAAGATAGCCCAGGAGAGTGACCGCGAGATAGAAGAGAAGGCTAAGCTGCTCGCCCCTAGTGCGAGGAGAGTTGGCTTCCTCAAGGTGATTGACGTTAGGGGCCGGTGGGAGGGCAGAGGAGTCTCAGCGCTAGCATCCAAGCTGTACAAGATAGTCAGAGGCCCGGTAGCCGTGATTGCGAACGCCGGCGAGCATAGTATCATCGTGATTAGGGCGCCCGGGAAACTAGCATACCGAATGGCGCTCCTACTCGTAAAGAAGGGGCTCGGCGACAATATAGGTGGGCATGGCAGCCTTGCGATAGTAAGGCTGAAACCCGAGGTCGAGACAAACAAGCTACTTGAGGAACTACGTAGGATAAGCTTCGAGGCACAGAGAAGCACCCGGAGGCGCTAAAATTGCGTGCAGGCTGTGCACGCGTAGTGGCATTGTGCCTCTTCGACGAGAGCCTAGCTAAGTATATCGAGGAGAAGCTTCGCGAGAACATGCTCGTTATACGGGTTCCACCAGAGTGCCCACTCGACGTGATGCACGCTACGCTATGGGCGCTTGGCGAGGCTCGTAGAAAACTCGGCGAGGAGGTCTCACCAGACCAGCTAGTCATAGTGACAGACTCAACGACGCTAATCCACGACGACGAGGTTAGGAGGATGCTGGGACCGGTCAAGATAATCCGCGTTAAAGGCTGTACGCCGGAGGAAGTAGTGGCGTCAATCCTAGCTGCAGCTTGCGAACCCGTCTACGCGCCGTGCGAGGTAGACGCCGGGCTGGGTTGGCTACAAGCCTAGGGCGTCGAAACCAGCGCCTATCTCCTCGACCGTAGCCTCGCGACCCGTTTCTATGCAATGCCCCGGCCCTGGGCCTATGCACGCCCTGCCGTGCTCCGGGTCCAGACACACCTCGATACCATCAAGGATCGGCACGCCTTCGATACGCACCAGCCTATTAGAGGTGTCGAACACCACACGAGCATCTCCTATGAACCTAAGCCTCCAGTCGTAAACCTCCAACTCCACAACCTGCCTAGTGTACAACTCTCCCTCGAGCCTCCACCCCCGCAGGTCAACAAGCAAACCACGATCCATAACCGCCTTGTTGACGGCATGCGCAACCACACTGGGCTTCAACAACAACCTGTTATCAAACCACTCGACGGCCTCCAAGAGCTTCCTGGCAAGGTACAATGCCTTCGGGACCAGCGAGGCAGTGGGCTGCGAGCGCGGATAGGCACATGGCGGCCTAGAGCCCCGAATGTAATACGCGTATATCATCGCGATAGCCTCGTAGACCGGGTCCCCTGCGCCAAGCACACCATGCCTAACGCCGCTAATCCCACCGCAATCGCCAGACACGCAAACAACTATAGATCGTGGCTTCTCCGGGAGAAGACCGTCGCGTCTAGCAGGATCCACGATAACCACGGGCTCCTTCAGCTGCCCCGGGAGCGTATCACCAAGGAACAGTATCCTATCCACCGCTAGCCGGACCGGCACCCTAGACTCCACGATAGACTTGCTGCGCGGCACACGCCCAACAACGCTAACCACCCAGCCGCTATCGCCGAGACCAGCAAACAACGTGCGAGCAACAACAGCAACATCAAAGCTAGACCTAGGCCCAACGATCACAACGTGAAGCTCACTCATCAAACCCCCAGCATTCTGCACAAACCAGGATACTCGGATAAAACAAGAAGCCAACTAGCACAGTAACCCTCAACAGTCGATAGGAGTGCAGTTGCACAAGAGAGTGGCACACGTTTTTGCCGCTTAAACATGGTAGGTCCGAGACAAGGTGAGACCTTGCCCCGCGTGTGCATCCCGACAGATGACGGCATAAAGGTGAGGAAAGGAGAACCAAGCAGAGCGGCACACATCCTAATCTACGAGTGGACCGGCAACCGATGGCAGCTCGTGCTACGCCTCCAGAACCCGTACAGAAACGCCAGCCCCGGCGATGAATGCAAGCTAGCAAAGCTCCTATCGCAACACGGATGTGAGACACTAGTCGCCACACTAATCAGAGACGAGGAAAAGACGTGCATGCAAAACGCTAACCTAGAGATAGTCACGGTGGAGCCGGGAGCCGAGATATGGGACGCGCTAAACAAGCTATCATCGAGACATGCTATGGAGGGGAAAACCCTAAACCCCCAGGTAGGCGAGAGTGGTTAGTGGACCATACAGGGCCCGTAGCCTAGCCAGGATAGGGCGCCGGCCTTCTAAGCCGGTAGTCCGGGGTTCAAATCCCCGCGGGCCCGCCAAACCTGTTCTCACCTCTCACTCCCCGAAAGCTCCCAGGCTTGAATGCCCGTCATGAGGAATCCAAATCCGAAAAGTTGTTTCACTTGTACGGAAAATAGCGGGTTATGCATGATAGAAATTGTTAAGACCTTGAATATCGGTAAGGCAATGTTCTTCAATATTAGCTGAAATTGTGTTAAAGCAATCGTATTGTTTTTATAATATGCGTAAAGATCCGTTTTTGATACTCAAGTGGGGTTGAGTATGGGGAGTGATACCATCAAGGTATTAAAGGACATTATCGATTCTAAGTTAGCTTATAAGTATGTACTTTGCACACTGCTTAGCTCCGAAAGAGAGTTTCTCACGACTTCGGAACTCGGCTCCATACTACAATATTCTACAAGTTATATCCGCCGGATTGTTAAAGAAATGGAGGAAAAGGGGTTAGTGATACTAGAGAGGCTACAACCAGATGATAGAATACTTGTAAAGATCCCAACGGAACTAAAGAAGATCTAACACATAATCCTAAAGGACGTGTGTAGCGACATCAATGTGCCTTTCAGCCTAAATGACTCGCTTAGGAGAATAGAGAAAATACGTGCTCGTGAACTGTTAGAAGAGATCGTGGCATCTGTTCTTCAAGAACTAGGTTTTGATGTAAAGGTTGATAGGAAGATGGATGCTAAAGGCGCACAAGCGAAAATCGAGGTCGATGTATGGGCGGAGAAAAGAGTTGGCGACTCACGCTTCAAAATCTATGTTTCTTGCAAGAATTGGAATAAAGATGATGACAGTCGTGTGGTTTACGAGGAGTTTGGTAGAACGTCTAGCTTGTTAGATGTTCCACATCTCAGGATACTTATAGTCAAGTCCATGAACTCGCAGGCTAAGAAGATGGCCGATGCCAACGGCTTCTTTGTCATAGAACTTGGTGAGAAGGCGACAGAGTTCAACAGAAACGAGATACGCGACCTCCTATACAAAAGGCTCTCCGAACTATTCCGAGGTATAGCACCACCCCAGCTAGTCAGCATTGCAGAGAAGGTTAGGGTTATATCAACTGAGCTCGCAGGAATATCTAGCGAGTTAAAAATAGTAGGAGGTAAAGTAAATGTAGATTCTAAGCACGTGTGGTTGTACAAAAACAGTCATAGTTGTTGCAAAAACTATACAGATGCGGTGAAGACCGCAGACGACTATTGTAAGAGACAAATATGAATATATACGCTAGTATATTCGTATTTGTAGGTATATGCTAGCCTACTTTTTGAGCGATATTGTCGATGCTGCTGCAACCACAGCTGCTAGTATGCCAACTGCTATCAGTATCGTATTGCTTGTATCTCTCAACGCTTTAATCTCATTTGACATTGCCTCCAGCTTACCGTCTAGCTTTTCTACCTCTGCCTTTAGCCGTTGCACCTCGTTCGCCACGACCGATAACGTCGTGTTTAGTTTCTCTATTCGCGTGTGTATTGTGCTACCCAGTGACCCTATCCTATTCTCAACGCTGACAAGCCTCTCAGATGTATAGTTTGTAGCCTCTAGCACAGCACCCACTCTCTCCTCGATTGCATTCGTCTTCTCTACCAGCTTGCCCCCGAGAGTATCTACGAGGTCGCGTAGCGACGCAATCTTGGATGCTAGCGTCTTGCCAGTCATCCTTATCTCGACGCGCACACCCGAGATGTTAAGCGCAATACTGTTCAACTCCGAGAGTGTAAGGTTAAGCTTGGTTCTAGCGTCGCCGAGCTCACCGAGAACCCTTGCCAGCGCCTCCTCCACACTCTCGTTGTGCTCCGACAGAGCCTCTATCACAGCGCCCAGCCTAGCCTGTATCTCAGCGAGAGTCCTAGACGTGTTAGCGGAGAATCCGTCCACCGTGATGCGTAGCTCAGCCACCTCTCTCGCAACACCACTAGTAGCGTTGTACACTATGAGCGACAGCCTCTGCTCAAGCCTGCCCAACACGTCCGCCACAAACTTCCTCGTCTCCTCAGCCTCACCAGAGACCAGGACACCTAGCCTAGTAACCTCCCTAGAGACTCCAAGCACCGTGTCACGCACCAACTCCACATTACTAGCCACGTTGCCCAGCTTAGACTCGACCTTGTCCAGCCTAGATGCTATATCCTCAAGCATACGAGTAACATTGTACAACTGATAGATTATGTGCAGGAACTGTGCCTCCCTGTACATCCAAACTGGCTGTACCAAGTAGAATGTAAACGTGTAGGTACTGTATGCGCAATACGCTATATCCGTCTTCACTTTGTCCCATAGGCATGATACCACACGCGCGAATATTGTATGCTTGCCAGGCACATCTAATATTACCGTTGGCGATATACCAGTTATTATGAAGCAGTACGGCGTGTTAGACGATAGGTCGCGGTCACAAAACACTCTGAAGCCTATCTCGCTTGGCGATGATATCCACTCTCCAGGCTGATAGGCTATCTCCGGGTCACTAGACCATAATGTAAGTAGCTCATTGTACAACGTATGTTCGCCATACGAAGTTAGGTAATCATCATCATTAAGCTCCCTAAAGTACATCAATGGACGCACAAAGTCGAGATTCACAGCTATATCGGCAAATGCTACATACTCGTGAAACGGTCCTATAACGAACACGATATAGTCATACACGTCTAGTGTCGAACCACTAGTCCATGCCAGTTCTCTACCCTCCAGGTAGTAGCCCGTAACGTCAAGAATCCCTGCCACCGTAACGCCTGGCATCACACTAGAAATGTCGTAGATATCTGTGTACGAGTTTATAACATCTATTGTAACACTTGCATGCGTCATATACGCAACTGTTACGACTAGCATCAGTATAGCCAGTATCGTTGTGAGCACAACTCTACCTATCCTCACTGGCTACCACCACACATAGACTCAAACCAGTGATGCAATATATACTTATCTGTACTACAACATGGATACAGCTATGCAAAGATGGTAATAATATAGGCATACGCTATGCGTAGCTACATATCGCATAAAACACAAACAAAAGCTTAATACTTTATCATAGGCTGAGGCGTGGATAAATAGTATGTTCACACTTGCCAGTTTCATACTGGCTAGGTATGCCTTCACCCTATCGGAGATGACGGAGCATGCCAGACGACACGGTTCACACGGGTTCTATGCGAGCTTGATTAGCTTGGCACCTCTCCTCTTATACTCTTCTAGCGTTTTAGGGTCTACAACGTGTATCTCGAGAGGGTAGTATGGAGGGATGCCTGCCTTCTCGAGCGTCTCCCATATCCTGGCTATCACTTCGACGCGCTTCTCTGGTGTCACGCGCTCCCTGAGGACTACCATGACGTCGATGTCGCTTAGCACTGTTAGTCTCTTTTCAGCTGCGCCTCCAAAGAGGTACACTTCCGATTCTGGATATAGCATCTTGACTATTGAGGCGAAGACTTGGACGACTTTCTTCCACTCTCTGAGCAGTTTGAGCCTACTATCCACCAAACAGTTTCTCCTCCAGCTCTTCTGCGAGCCGTAATACACTCTTGGTGGTAGAGAGGACTATCTCGGCTTCGCGCCTACTATATTCTACCGGGCCGTACGCGGCGCGAGTGTGAGCCTCGCTGAGCCATGCTAACTCCCTCCTATGTCTCCTCACATAGTCTGCGACGTAGCCAGCCTCGTTGGCGAGACCCTGCTCTAAGAGAGCAGAGACGAGTACGGCGAGCAACTCGCGGATATCATGGCCTCTAACCTCCTCGCCAAGCACCCGGTAGAGGAGGGACTTCAGGTAGAGCTGGGCGGCATACTCCGCCTCTCTAGCGCAGGTGTCGTAATCGCCTTCATTGCAAGCCCTCTCAGCCCATCTTAGTGCGTTGAGAGCCCGTCTACGCAGTAACATCGCGTATTCTCCGCTCACAGCGTAACCCCGCCATTAAGGATAGAGGCTTCAAACTAGGTTCTTGTCCTTGACATAATGTAGACATGTGTCACATGTAGGGGGCTTCACACTCTCTACGACCGCATGGTCGTAAATTGCTAGCACATCCAGCCTCGAAGGCAACTTGGTAAAGGATCAATTAAGGTGGCACATAGCGACCCTCGTGGGGATGCAAACCTGTGGTAGAGGTTGGCTGTGTTCACCTATTTCAATTGCTAACCTGATAGTCGGGCAGTCGAGTCGACCTCTCAACCTCGTCCTCTCACCCAAAACATTCGTGGTGAGTCTCTCGCGGCTAGAGATGTGGTCGTCCTGTGCGGTGTGTGGTCGCTAGCCTAGGCTCCCAGGTTCGCGTGTGGATGGTTAGTAGCGAGGTAAGCACCCCTAGTATTGTGGCTCCTTCGTCGCCTAGTGCCGCGACGACCCATAGTGGTAGATAGCCTAGGAGACCTAGGGTTGCCGACATGGTCTTGACGAGGGCTGCTATAGCGAAACTCGTGGTTATGGCGTTTCTGAACGAGTATGCGTATCGTATCAACTTTGGAAGGTCTGTGACTCCATTGGCTAGGATGGCGTCTGCGACCTCGGCTACGACGTCTATGCCGCCTACTGCTATGCCCACATCGGCTTCTGCAAGGGCCTCCACGTCGTTTATACCGTCTCCGAGCATGGCGACGGGGCTGTTGTATCTAGCTCTAAGCCTCCTTACCAGCTCGAGCTTTTCGTGCGGCTTCAGCCCATAGTAGTACTCGTCGACCCCCAGCTTATCGGCTACAGTCTTCACGGCATCCCTCCTATCACCACTCGCGATTACAACCCTAAGCCCCATGGACCTCAACTCGTCTATAACCTTCTTAGCGTTCTCCACAAGCTCCTCCTCCATGCATATGCTGCCGGCATAACGGCCATCAATAGCCACGTGTACCTCTTTACTTTCGCGGCAGGGGCTCGGGGGCTCGTAGCCCAAGTGTGACGCCACGAAGCCTCTCGAGCCCATCACCACCAGGTGACCCGAGACGACAGCCACTACACCGCGGCCAGGCTCTTCACGAGCCTGCTCGGGGGCCTCACGGCACTCCTTGGCAAGGGCTTGTGAAGCCGGGTGGCGACTAGCCTTGGCCGCTGCGCAAGCCAGCTTTAACACCTGGCGCGCGGTGAAACCGTTGGAGGGAACAACCTTCGCTACCCTTAGCTCGCCTAACGTCAACGTACCAGTCTTGTCCAGGATTACGACATTACAGTGGGCCAGTGTCTCCAGAACAGAGCCACCCTTAACGAGAATCGACCTAGTGGCTAGGATTGACACGGAGTATACAGTGGTGAACGAGGAGGCGACTATGAAGGCACTGGGGCAGCCCGCGAGGAGCACCGTCAAGCCTCGATAAGGCCCCGCGAGGAGCACGAATAGCCCGAAAACCGCTAACACGAGAAGCGTGTAAGACGGCACAATCCTCTCGATTAGCCGTTGTATCCTCGTCTTCCTTTCGAGCACCTCTTCGGCAGTCCGGACTAGGATCGCTAGTAGCGATTCACTTGGAGGCTTCAACGCTCTCACAATCAGCGGGCTCCGACCCGCGTTGATGTAGCCGCTTTCCACCGGGTCACCGGGCTCCACAAGCCTACGCTCATGCTCCCCCGTGACAAACCTGGTGTCAACTAAGCCGGGGCTCAGGGAGACACCATCGACGGGGATAACCTCTCCCGGCCTCACTATGATCACGTCGCCGGGCCTAACCTCGTCTAGAGGCTCTTCTCTGACACCCTTGCCCTTCTTGACAAGCACGCGGCTCGGGAGAAGGCTTTCAAGCATGCTTATCCTACGGCGGGCTAAGCTCTCAACATAAGCCTCGCTAGCCTCCGCTACCGCATAAAGGACGTAGACCATAGACGTCTCTAACACCGCACCAATAGCGTGACCCACAAACCCCACAATGGACATGAGGAGATCTACTGTGAACACCCCGTTGGCTAGCGCATAGGCAAACCTAGCGCCAAGGAGAAGTGCAAGCGCAAGCACGATGTAGCCTGCAACCCAATGACCAAAGTAAGCCAGCATGGTTGATGCTGAAGCAGCCGTGCCAAAACCCACCCAGAACCACACTTCCTCCTCGCGAAGATGGGCGCCCATTCACCACTCCTAGCACGGTGCACAACCGCCCGCATATAATAACGCTTAATGTTAAAGCATCAAGGAGCTTAATACATAATGGTTAATAAGACGGGCTCTAGCTGCCAGGTTAAGGGTTAGCAACCAGCCATGCCGGTGGTTAGCATATCACTTCCTGAAACACTGCTCGAAAGGATAGACGAGGCGGTCAAGAAGTACGGGTATACGGGCAGGTCGGAACTGATACGAGAGGCGGTTCGCGAATTTCTTCAAAGCTTGGATAGCGGGACGCCGGATAAGCCCGTCTACGCGTTGATAGTGGCGCTGACAGATACTAGGGTGAGTAGACCAAGCCGACCAGAAGATGCTGGAGATTATACACGAACACCAAGAGCTTGTAAGAGCATTCTACCACCAGTCTCTTGGCGACGGGCTCTGCCTCAACATCGCCCTCATAAGGGCTCTACCCTCCGACCTACGCTACATGCTTAGCGAGGTGAGAAGAACCAGAGGCGTGAAGAGAGTCTGGTTCACCCTGTTAACAGAAGAGTGAGAGGGCTAGAGGACCAGGGTCAACGGGGGCTTAGATCTCCACGCTTTTCACGAGCGATATAGATTAGGTAGTGCGTCGCGCCTGCGGGTGAAACAACAGAATATGAATTTCATATTAACGGCGTTGTACTGGGAGTACAGACGAGACTATGCCGAGTGTTACATGGGAGCTAGCATATGGCATTCTATCCCGTGTGAAGAGACTCACGTTGACCGACACTAGTGTGTACTATACGGCGTGGCTGCTGAGTGTCACATTGATGGGTTTGGCCGGGGTATTCTTTTCGGGTATTCCATATGGGTTCATGCAATAGCGGCACTAGCTACCTGCGCGGTCTCAGCGATGCTGTCTGCAACGTTGATAATCCGTGCTAAACAGGAGGCAGGAAAACAACCAAATCAATAGGTTTAATGTTAGAACCGGTTCCTGTCATCCCTCTAACTCTCCGAACCTTTTGATTATAACGCATCATTCGATTGAATAGCATCTGGCGGTTTTTCACCACAATGGATATAGATTAGGCGGGAAGGTAGCCCGCGGTTTGGATAGTGAAAGGTGAAGCTAGTATGGCACGCGATATTGTAGCACGCTCAGTACTTCTAGCATCATTAGCACTTAGCCTCGCCCTGCTGGCGTTCTGTGTGAGTACGGCCTACGCCGCCTTCTACCCATGCAAGGCCTGCCACCAGGCCATGAACTTAACAGGTAACAAGAAAGTAGTAGAGTTCCACAAGATCGACCTGACGGTTGGTGCGCACCGCGGCCTCTACTGCTCCAACTGTCACGTGCCACCACTGATGCAGGAGCTCGTCGGCGGCGGTGAGGTGTACATCCCCGGGATGCACCCGAGAGACAAGCTAATGGAAACTAACAAGGTCTGTGCAGTCTGCCATCCACGCGAGTACAAGGACTATGAGATGCTAGTCCATGGTAACAAGACGTTCGAGTGTCCCGACGGCAAGGTCGTCAAGATAGTGGGTTACAAGGGTGTGATATACGACTTCCACGTGTGTAGCGAGTACAAGAACCTAGAGAAGAAGCCGGCTAGAGCCTGCGTAGAGTGCCACGACCCCCACGACCCGACCTACTACGCGATCAACATTCTGCCAGAACCGTCCGATAGGCCGGCGCCACCCGCACAGGACGAGGTAGTGTATGGCACTGTCGCCGCCCTGGTGGGTGGCCTCCTCCTCATTGTTGGTGCGTTTGTCCTTCCCTCTAGGCCCCATGGTTAGGGGGTGAGATGCCGTGAGTGGGGAGAGGGTCGAGAGGAAGGAGAATGTTAACGAGATGAGGAGGAGCCTCCTGAAGGCAGCCGCACTAGCCTCCGCAGCTTCCGCAATCACGTTTGTAGCTGTTGACAAGGAGCGGTTGAAGAAGGTCCTGGTGCCGGTTAAGCTCGAGGATATCCTGCCCGAGGCTAGCGCCGAGGGTAGCGAGCTGGAGAGGAAGGCTGCCGAGAAGGAGAAGGAGATGAAGAGGCTGTGCAGCGAGTGGACGGAGAAGCTGTGTAGGGAGCAGGGTGAGGATTCCGAAGCTTGCAAGGAGGCTCGCAAGCGCTGCGAGATGATCAAGGTCAAGGCTACGCCCGCGAAGGAGGGCGTACACTTCGCAATGGCCCTCGACCTGAACAAGTGCATCGGTTGCAGGAGGTGCGCCTACGCGTGCGTCATGGAGAACAACCAGGCTAGGAACTTACACATAGAGTGGATAAAGGTCCTCGAGATGCCACGCGAGGAGATGGAGTTCATCTACTCGAAGCTAGACTACACTGAGGCCCCGAAGCCGGACAAGGTATACGTGCCGGTTGCGTGCATGCAGTGCGAGGACCCACCATGTGTAATGGTCTGCCCCGTGAGAGCCACGTGGAAAGAGCCCGATGGGATCGTGGTTGTGGACTATGACCGCTGTATCGGCTGCAGGTACTGTATAACCGCCTGCCCGTATGGCGCGAGGCACTTCAACTGGGCCAAGCCATACGTGCCACCCACCGAGATCAACCCGAACATGCACGTGCTTGGCAACGTGATACGTCAGATACACGTGGTTGAGAAGTGCACATGGTGTATACAGAGGACGAGGGACGGCGGCATACCGGCGTGCGTCGAGGTATGCCCGGTGGGTGCAAGGGTATTCGGCGATCTACATGATGCAGAGAGCCCGATACGCCGCGTGATAGAGGAGTACGGCGCCTTTGTTTTGAAGCCAGAGGCTGGTACCAGACCAAAGTTCTTCTACTTCTTTGGTCCATCCCGCACTCCTCCACGCAAGGAGGAGTGACGTGAGTAAGGGGTGGGAGCCGTGGCGGGCAGCTTCCTCGAGACAATAATCTATGTGATAAGGGAGGCGCTCTTCAAGGGCAGTAAGCGCTACTACATGGCGCTATTGGGGCTTGCACTAATAGCAGCCTATGGCATATACCTATGGATATTCGTGCAGCACGCGCCGATATTCCTCGGCACCGACGAGGGCGGCATGATAGTAACTGGCCTTAGCGACAGCGTGCCATGGGGCATCTACATCTCGTTCTTCGTGTTCTGGGTTGGTGTAGCAGCGGCAGGCATAGTCTTCGGTATAGCTGCTTACGTCTTCGGCGACAAGGAGTTCAAGAAGGTCGCGGCGCTCGGCGAGGTCCAGGCAGTAGCAGCTGTAATAACAGCGCTATCGCTAGTCTACGTTGACCTCGGCAGGCCGATAAGAGGCCTCTTCCTGATGCCACAGCTGCCAAACCTACACTCCATGTTCGACTACGACTTCCTGGTGCTAACCGGCTATCTAACGCTAAACCTGATCGGCGTGCTAGTGACGATACACTACTATCGTCGAGACAAGCCGCTACCCAAGAAGTTCATAGTGCCATTCATGATCATTGCTGCGCCATTCGCAATCGGCATTCACACCGTGACAGCATTCATCTCCCAGGCGCTAACGGCTAGGCCCATCTGGCACAGCCCGCTACTAGCGCCACGCTACGTAGCCACGGCGTTCGCCAGCGGTCCCGCGATACTACTACTAGCGCTCTACCTCGCCGAGCGCTACGTGCCAGGCTTCAAGGTGGACTTCAGCGTCTACAAGAAAACGACGTATGTGATGGTAGCGGCGCTAGTAGTAGGCCTCTACTTCACGCTCAGCGAGGTTCACGAGATATACTGGTATACGACTGAGGCGCTGAAGAAGGCGCAGGCCAACGAGCTATTCTTCGGCTACCACCTGCCATACCTAGCGATAATGATGTGGCTATGGATAGGCCTTGGCATCGCAGCTGTCATACTAGGCATACTGCCAAGGATCCACAACACTAAGAGCGGCATACTACTCGTCGCGGTGTTGACGATAGTGGCGGTCATCTGTGAGAAGACAATGACGGTGATAATTCCAGGCTTTGTGCCGGACACGCTAGGCCAGATAGTACCATACTATCCGACGCCAGTAGAGATAGCCATAACGATAGGCGTGCACGCCATCGGCATGCTAGTGTATCTGGCGCTATCCAGGCCAACCATAAAGGCTATAATGACTCACTACATGAAGGGTGGAGAGCATCACTAAACAATCCAAACCCTAAATATGTTTTTTGAACGTATGTTTAAAACCCATGTCGCGTGTCGTGCGGGGCGGGTGAGGGGTATGAACATGCACAGGATGTATTGGCTCACCCCCGTGCTACTAGCCCTGGTAATAGTGGCGTTTAGTGTTGCCGCACTAGCCATTACAGAGGAGGAGGCTAAGCAGGTCTTCGAGAAGGCCGGTTGTGCAACCTGCCACAGCACACCTGGTAACGATTTCAAGAGCCTAGTCGACAAGATACGCAGTTGGGCATCCAAGTACGCTAGCCTAGACGAGGCTGTCGCTAACGAGTATAAGCAGGCTCAGACCTACGACCAGCTGATGCAGCAGATGAAACAATACACACCCAGCATAAGCGATGAGGACTATCAACTACTCTACCAGTTCTTCAAGCAGGTCTTCGAGGAGGCTAAAGGTGGCGCCGGGGTAACCGAGAGTGAAGCAAAGCAGGTCTTCGAGAAGGCTGGCTGTGCTACATGCCACAATGCTCCAGGCAACAACTTCGACAGTATCGTCGAGAAGATTCGCTCGTGGGCAGAGAAGTACGGCTCGCTAGACGAGGCAGTGGCTAGCGAATACCCACAGGCAAAGAGCTACGATGAGCTTATGCAGCAGATGAAGCAGTACACGCCTGGTATAAGTGACAAGGACTACCAGCTACTCTACCAGTTCTTCAAGCAGGTGTTCGAGGAGGCGAAGGGAGGTCAGGCTGCTGCGGCCACGCCAACGACGACCACCGCCCAGGTGTCGGAGGCCACCACAACCACTACAACAACACCTAAGGAGAACATAACAACGTTACCATCTGTGCCGACGCCCAACCCATCCGAGGAGGCACGAAGCCGAATAAGCACCGGGCTAGTGGTTGGCGTTGCGATACTAGTAGTGGCTGTAGTCCTCTTCGTGGTGTTCCGTCTAAAGAAGTGAGAAGGTACACACTACTCCTCATCTCGTTTTTCTTACCCTGGTATTCAAACCCCGTACGCGTCCAGTGTTTTGCCCGACCTATGGCACCTTCTAGGTGGTGTACAGGATAGCATTCTCTTTTTGGCAGCGTACAAGTAATAATGTTGTTCTCATCGTATAACTCTCTATGCTGGTGTGGTGTAGATGACTAACCAGGATGCAGCATCCAAAGTTGTTGAGAGGGTAGAGAAGGCGCTTCGCCGTGTCATTGTGCCCGGATTTGACATCGACGTTGTATCGGCCGGTATAGTCAGGCTAGTAAGGGTCTCCAGGGACAGGCGTCGGGTCGCGATAGTGCTTGACTACACGGGCTCTGATCCGTCATGCTTTGCGTGTAGGTTCTTGAACTGGCTGTTATGGGGCAAGTTGCTCCAGAGAATAGAAGAGGAGATGCGTAGAGAGGGGTTTGAAGCGGTAGAGTTCTTTGACTATAGGACTGGGTTGAGACTAGGCCAGGGAGAGGGGTAGCACGCTTAGCCGCCCACCATGCCAGGGGCGATTACGACCTCCGAGTTGTCACGTAGCCTGGTATCGGGGTGCGCGGGTTTACCATTAACAAGCACTACTACGCTCATCTCGTCATCCTCGATCATTGCACGCAGCTTTTCACTCATTCTCATGAGCTTCTCGAGTAGTGTAGCCACTTTGGCGTCTTCGGGCAACTCGAGTACAAGCTTATCGTGCCCAAGAGCGGCGGCGAGGCCTGCGAGTAGACGAACTCGCACCCTAATCATGACAATCCTCTTGTGTTTCTTGCACGTGTGCTCTTAAAACCAAAGTGGCAAGGTAAACCGTGACGACCGCGTAACTATGAACCGTGTTTCGCGAAGTAGGCTGAGAGTTGCTCGGCATACTTGAACCCGTTGTCAGGGAAGACTAGCACGTAGTGTCCCGGCTCTATCTCTCCGCTATCCCTTAGCTTCATGAAAGCTGCTGCGACAGCGCCACTACTAAGCCCCGGCAGGATGCCATCCTTCCTTGCGATGCTCAACACAGCCTCTATAGCCTCTTCGAGCTTGACATCAACTATACGGTCTGGCGTCGACCAGTGTACCCATTTCATTCCGGTTTCTGGGCGGCGTATACCTGGTATCACCTCGCCTGGCGCTGGCACAACCCCATACACTTTGATGTTGTCGAATCGCGTCTTGAAGTAGAATGTTATGGCGCTCATGTGACCCGATGTGCCAAGGCCTCCGACTATGCCCTTTAGCTTAACGCCAGCGTGCTTCAGCTGCACTTCAAGCTCCTTGGCGGTGAAGCGTAGATGCACGAGGAAGTTTGCATCATTGTTGAACTGGTCTATGTGTAGTGCATTGTCCCTACTCGCGGCTTCCTTCACCTCGCTGATCATCTCCACTGTTAGCGACTTATCCCTCCTTACAACCTCGGCGCCCATAGCCTTGAGCAGAATGTCGCTCACCTTCTGTATGCTCTTCGGTATCCACAGTTTAACCTTAAAGCCGTGTATGGCTCCCATTGCCGCCAGGGCCATACCAGTGTTGGTCGACGTAGCCTCGTAGATCTTGTCGCCCCTCCATCCCTCCTCGAGAGCCCTAACTATCATATACCAAGCTGTGCGGTCCTTAATGCTCATGCTATACGGGTTGTACCACTCTAGCTTAGCCCATACTGTATAGCCGTCACCGGATAAGCTCCTAAGCCTGACAAGGGGCGTCGGCCAGTTCCGGTAGAGAAGCTCAAGCGTGTCTTGGAATACCCTATATGGCTCGGGGTTAACATCCTCGTAGAACCCAAGCTCCTCGAGGCTAACATTAACCTCTACCGTGCTGCCGCGGCTCACTGGGACTCTACGTACGCCGAGAAACCTCAGCGACCAGTAGAGGATGTTAGACTCCTCATCAGCCACGACATCGTCGTCGTTGACCACGATGCTTCGGGTAACGCGATTCTCGCGGAGAATAGTCGCCATTGAACTAAGCGCGTTTCTCACATCGATACCGCGGTGCGCTTTCACCGACCTGATGTCAACGAGCCTATAGTCCATTGCTTTGCCCTAGCACCGAGCTACACTCGAATACATAATTATATTGCACAGGGATGCAAACATTACTCGTGGGATACGGGCACAACTAAGACGGTACATAACGAGATGCTAGCTTCCCTGCACCCCAGTACCCCGGATGCGGAATACACCAATGCGCCACGTCTCTTGCGGGTCGGGAGGCTCGATTATCCTCTCAAGCTCGGCCTCGATCCCCAAATCCTCGAGGACATAGCGGAAGTCGTCAACCCAGTCGTTCACGCCGCACGTTGCACAGAAACTACCCTCTATCTTCACATATACGCGGTCACCGTCAATACGGAGCACCTTTGCCCTAGCCTCGCTCCCCCGATACCGGTTGTACATCTCAACCGCCTTGGCTAGCACATCTCTCGGCTTACCAGGACCCAATCGGAAACTACGAGCCTGGGTTACCATTCCTAACAGCCTCGTTAGAATATACCACACCTAGTTTCAACTTATAAGTCATGTGGTTAGAACTGGTCAAGCTACTGAGAGCATCATACAGGATAGTAGCTTCGGTGTGCCATAAGCGCCGGATTCAACCATAATCCTAAGGACTGCGTAACCAGCTATAGAGCTAGCCATGCTAGCCGCTATGTACGCCGCGCCCATAGCATCTACTCCAAAACGGCTCAGGGTATGCGAGTAGGCCCCCGTATGCACTGTAAAGGATGCTCGTGAGCACGGGGAGTGCAGCAATAGGATCTAACCCCGAGGCGAGATAGGAGCTTGCCTCGTCGGTTGACCTCGTGTCTTCACAACAACAGTAGTGGAGAAACTCGTACGTATGTTCAGGGCGTGTTAAGCCGATTTTATACCGCGGTTCGGCCAAACACACGTTCTTGTTAAAATCTTGTTTTGCTGGGGGTCGTGGCGCGGTGAACAGTGTGGCAGCCGGGGATGTTGCGTGGCTATTGACAGCGTCATCAATGGTTCTGTTCATGACGGTGCCTGGCTTGGCGTTGTTCTATGGAGGCCTAGTGAGGGCCAGGAGCGTCGTCTCAACAATGATGTATAGTTTGTTGGCTTTCGCGCTAGTTAGCGTAGTCTGGGTGCTCCTAGGCTTCGGCATAGCGTTTGGTAGCGACATAGCGGGGTTCATCGGCAACCCCGTCGATTACCTACGATGGCTTGCGCAGCCGACTCCATCAACTGGCGACATACCACTGCCTGTGATCATAGGATTCCAGGGCATGTTCGCAGCGATAGCCACGGCGATAATATCCTCGGCTGTCGTGGAGAGGGCGAGGATAGAGGCTTGGGCGCTCTACGCGATACTATGGGTCCTACTAGTCTACAGTGTGATCGCGCACTGGGTGTGGGGTGGCGGTTGGGCACAGAAACTCCCAGAGCTGCTCGGCATTCCCGAGGCTCTTGACTTCGCTGGCGGAGTGGTCGTCCACATAGCATCTGGCTTCTCAGCGCTGATGCTAGCGCTGCTGCTGGGCAGGAGGAGGACAGCGCGCGAGGTTGAACCAGTGCCTCACAACATCCCCCTCGTGCTGATAGGCACTGGTATACTCTGGTTCGGGTGGATGGGGTTCAACGCGGGCTCTGCTCTAGCAGCAGACGCTACCGCGGCCAACGCGTGGCTCGTGACGAACACTGCTGCGGCGGCTGGCGCGATCACCTGGTTCCTGCTTAGCCTGGCAGTCACCGGAAGAGCATCCTCAGTTGCCTTTGCCAGCGGTGCTGTCGCAGGCCTGGTCGCGATAACGCCGTGCGCTGGCTATGTAGGTCCTCTGGATGCCCTCCCGATAGGCGCTGTTGCAAGCATAGTAAGCTACATGGCGATGAACTGGAGAATCAGGAAGGGCATAGACGAGACTCTAGACGCGTGGGCAGTGCACGGCATGTCCGGGCTCTGGGGTAGCATAGCTGCAGGAATATTCGCCAACCCCGCGGTTAGCAGCCATGCAGGGCTCCTCTACGGTAACCCGGTGCAGCTAGCCTCACAGATACTGACTAGCGTCGCAGCCATCGCTTACGCCATGATAGCGACTGTTGTGATATACTATGTTGTCGAGGCTCTTGTCGGTTGGAGGGTGCCAGTAGAGGCAGAGTATGTCGGCCTAGACGCTGCTGAGTACGGTGAGCAGGCGTATCTCACAATGTGAGGAGGTGGGAGCCGTGACGAAGCTAATCATAGCCTTCATACGCCCCGAGAAGCTGGAAGACGTCAAGAAGGAGCTTGAAGCCATAGGCGTCTACCCAATGACCATAGTGGAGGTTCGTGGTAGGGGCGAGCAGCGCGGAATCACATTGATGTATCGTGGGCATCCGGTGCGCGTCGATCTGATACCGAAGTTGCAGCTAGAGATAATCGTAGAGGATGACATGGTGGATAAGGTGATCGAGGCGATAGTGCGGGGTGCCTATACCGGCCGTCCTGGCGACGGCAGGATAATCGTACTCCCCGTCGAGAAGAACATCAGGATACGCGAGGAGTATGAGAAGCTAAGGACCCGTGAGCAACCACCCACGCCCTAGTCATCGCCCCTCCTAGTTTTTCACGCCGTTAACATTGCTGACGGGGTTGAATGGCCCCGTACTCGGGTCCCTTCTCGCGTGGTTATGGTTCCCGGGTTGGCTCTTCATGCTCGCCCGCGATAGTAACGGGCCGGGTGAGGCAATACCCGCCGTTTATAGGCTCGTATCTCGCTACTCCTCGTTTCCAGGATAGGGCCCCGTGTGGGGATACCGCCAGTGTCCGACGCGCCTCATGGGGAGAAGTCGCCGGGTTTCCGACTGGGGCCCTCCACGGTTATAGCCCAGTCCTCGCGGTGTCTTCGTGGTGAGGCTGAGGGGTCTGGTTGAGCCGGTACCGGCCGGTACCCCTCACTAGGCTACTACGCGACATGATGAGCTACGCCAGCACGGCTCTGGACCTAGGGTTCTATGCTATTGCTTTTCGCGACGAGGGGGCGTCGTACGAGGTCGTGCAGCTAGAGAGGCTTGTCGAGAAGCTCTGGGAGGGTGCTGTTGTCGAGGCTAGCCTCGCAGTAAGGGGCTACGAGGAGGCCGTCGCAATGGTAAGCGTCTTTAAGGTTGTCGATGGGCTTGTGAGAGTCACTGACGTCGCCGCCGATCTCGCGTCGCTAGTGTTGCGGGGCATAGATCCGCCCAGCCTGTTACGAGTCGCTCTTCTATCCGGGGCGGAGGTTACCGCCCCCTTACGCGTTCGTAGCAAGATGCGTGTGGCAGAGATCGAGGATGAGGGTGTTGACATCGTTGCTGTGAGGAGGGGCGGCGAGTGGATAATACACCCTAGCGATGACGTCATGCTCGAGCCGGGTGATGTTGTCGTTGTGCGCGGCTCGCCAGAGAACGTTGCGAGGGTTACGGGGATGAGGTTTGAGGTTTCGAGCGGTGGCGGCGAGGTTGAGGAAGAGACATTGCGTCTCAAGAAACTCGCGGATATACTCCTCGACCTAGGGTTCTACAGTATACTCTATGGCGATGAGATAGTCGCACTGCACGTCCAAGAGATCGAGCATAGGCTTGACGAGGAGATCATCTACTACTACGAGATGGTCTCTGGGCTGGGGCTGAGCCCCCAGCAGGAGTACGCGTTGCACAAGTTCGCGGAGGTTGTCGAGAACGTGTCGGACGTCGCGGCGGCCATGGCGTCTATGGTGAGGACGCATCGCCCGATACACCGTGTGATAGCGGCGGCCGAGGATATGAGCCAGGAGAGGATACTCGCGCTGGTATACCAGGGGCCCGGCGGCGTTAGGCTCGGGGACACCGGGCTGCAACGCGAGGAGGTGATCGTGGTCGCGGTTAGGAGGGGTGAACGCTGGGTACCTACACCACCGCCAACCGTGATACTAGAACCGGGGGACCGCGTCATCATCAAAACCTACGTGGAGGACCTGGATGAGCTACTGGAGAGCGTAGAGTCCATGGGCTTCCGTGTCCTACGTGAGAAGCTGGAGATCGAGGAGTAGAAGGCTAGCAGCGTGACCGGGTAGGCGACTAGCATCGCGGTGTATGCCCACAGCCTGCCCGGTACACCGTAATCCACCACGACTACGCCAGGCCTAGACACGTGGAGCAGTAGAAGACCCTCAACGCTAGACGTGACCACGTCGACGGGGCCCTTCACGTTCTCGACGAGCACGCGCGCCGCTAGAACCAGGTACCACCCTGGCCTCGCAGCCTCAAAGACTAGCTTGTCCCCCTCGAGCCGCGACGGTATAGGCTCGTATAGCGGCTCCTCTAGCCTCTCCACGGCCTCTGCCAGCGCCCTCCCCGCCTCAGGGAGCACCGGGTTCATCCTGGTCATGGACGCGGCTAGCGGCGAGACCATCTCCTCTCCACGAGGGAGCACGCGGAGAGCTTCACGCAAGTCTATCGAGCCCTGGGGGCAAGGGGACGAGACGCATATCGTCACGTTGCAGCCCGGATGGTCGCATATTGTCAACGTGGCTGTGGGGAGCTGATGCGACACCAGGACTATACGAGCATCGCCATAGAGCCGGACTAGGCGTGCAACATCCAGGGGGCTAGCCCCATGCACATCGAGTACAAGGGGGTACACGCGGTAGACGAGGCTACTATCGCCTACCCTATAGATGCAGTGTCTCGCCAGCGTAACCTCGAATGGCGGTAGGAGCAGCCTCCTGGCTTCCATGCACAGTTCCGCCGGGTAACCGGCGAGACTAGGCGTGTCGATGAGACCGGCTCCAGCTATGAGAGCCACGTTGCGGGCCGTGCGCGGGTCCTCAACCAGGCTCCGGATCCACTCGTAGTAGACCGTGATGTTGGTGAAGAGCGGGTCTCCCTGATGAAAGCCCCCCGTTGCGCTCGTGTAGGTGTAGGCGTGGGGCCAAGCGACGGGTGTGGAGTAGTCGAAGGATATGTCGAGCGTGGCGATTACCCTCTCGCCCCGTAGCGCCGCATAATCCGGGATAGGCTCGTAGAGGAGGAGAGACTGGTGGAGCAGAACGAGCAGCGCCACGAGTACACCTAGCCTCGCACCACGTGGTATCCTTGTCTCGAGGCTCCACGCTCTACCAGCGTATCTCAACACAGTGGCGTTTACAAAGACAAACCTCCATGCAATCAACCTGGCCATTTCGGGCGCGGCGGCGCCAACGAGCACGAGCGTGTTGATGAGGCCCGCTGCGAGGCCTATCAGCTCGTATAGTATGGATAGTGTGTCTAGCTGGCTCCTTGACCTCCTGGTGAGCAGGAAGACCGCGTAAACAACCGCCACGGGTCCAAGCTCGACGAGAGGAGGGCTCCTCGAGCCCAGCGCGATAACGCCGTGCACCAATGGTATCAGTGGCGGTGCTAGTAGCAGTAGGCCGAGCGGGTGCAGCCTATACCCGCAGGCGTAGAGCCAGACGATAGCCAATAGGGCGTTGAGAACGCCATAGGGGTGTGCGAGTATGGCCAGAGAAAGGAGCAGCCATGGCCTAACAAGCCTCCCCTCCATGGCGTCAGCCACGGCGTGTAGCGTTAACGCGGTTGACAGGATGAACGGGTAGGCTCCCATCAGCCTAGTGTAGAGAACCGGGGGTAGCATGAGGACGAGGATGGCGGTAATCAAGCCTGGCAGTCCTCTCAACTTGCCCAGCCTATACACGGCGTACGCTAGAAGCGCGTCAACGATGACTACACCGGTCTTGTATGCTAGTGTGGCGGCATACGCGGCTCCGGTTAGCCCAGACGCGGCCAGGTAGATGGGCGCAACCAGCGCATAGAAGAGCACGCCATAGTAGAGCATGTAGGCCTCGCCAAAGTAGAAGCGGGGATCGACATCCCCCCACAGTATGCACCACGGGAAGCACATTATCCTAGCCAAGTGGGCCCTGCCATCATTGCCGGTCTGTGGAACGAGAGGCGCAACAAGCAACACCGGGTTGTAGAGTAGAACCGTGAGCAGTAGCAAAGCGAGAAACACGCGCATCCTCTTCACTCTTGCACCCCGCGGTGCTCCGGTACCCAGGAGAGCGAATAGCATAGCTACTGGTCCTGTAGCGTCTCCCAGCGAGACGCGTATCACCGGGTAAACACGGGGTTACGAGACCGGCCGGTTGAGGAGGGCCGTGAAACCGAGGCTACGGCACCCAAGCCAATGATGAGGTGTTTCAAGGCCGACGGCGCCCGCCTAGGGGCACGGCGGCACTATATCCGCTATGAGCTTGTTGAACGTCTCGCCCAGCTTCTCGGGCAAGCGTGTCACGAGATCCATGTCAGTGATTATACCCGCTAGTCTACCATCCTCCACGACGAGTATGCCACCAATGCCAGCCAATGCCATGAAGTCCAGAGCCTCTTGCAGACTCATACTCGCGTCTATGTGGACGGGGTGCATGCGCGCCACGCGGCTTATCGGTGTGGCAAGTACCTCTTCGTCCTTGCCAGCCTCTAGTAGCTTCACCGTCTCGCCCCGCACGAGGAACCTTATGAGGTCTCTAGCCGTTACGATAGCGACTGGGCGTCTCTCCTCGTCAACGAGCGGTAGGTGGCGGAAACCACCCTCAGCCATGAGCCTTATGGCGTCTCTGACCGTAGTCCCCTCGAGCGGCGCATAGACGATGTCTCGCGTCATGATATCTTTGACGTTCAACCCCATCCCGATGAAACTATTGTTCTTGATCAGGTTGGCGAGATGCTCCTCGTTGACAAGCCCGAGTATCCTATCATCCCTCGAGACGACCGGCAGAGCGCCAATACCCTTAGCTCTCATTACCCGGAACACATCATGAACCGTAAACTCTCCATAGATTAGCGTCTCTACGGGTCTAACCGCAACACTAGATACATCGGTCTGGACCAGAGCGTCCATTATGCTTCTACCCTCGGAGACTATACGGTTGATGAAGCGTATCACGTCACGCACCGTTAGTATCGCCTTGACCCTTCTTTTCGAGTCGACGACTGGCAATTGGCGCAAGAACCGGTTAGACAAGAGGCGCAATGCGTTGTAGAAAATGGACTTATCATCTACGAACGCCGGCGGGGGGTAAACACCAACTATATGGCAGCGTGGCATTCGTATTCCCTGAGACTGAAACAACAATCGAGTTAATAAAACATGGTAACGTCATGTTCTAGTGCAAGGGCCGGCGCCATAAGCAACTCTAAGCTTCTCGACTAGAGCTTGTGGCAACCTCGGTTGCTCGACGGCCTCGACAGCCTCCCTAAGCTTCTCCCTAGTTCTGGCCGCGACTACGATGCTGTGCACTGGTATCGTTGAGAGTATGAAGCGTATGGCTATCTGTGCGGGTGTACTCTGCTCGAGGACCTCTGCGAACTCGGCCTGCAGCACGTTCTTCATGAACTGGTATGTGGCGAAGGCCCAGCGGTACCAGCCCCGCTTCCTCTTGCCGCCTGCGTACCACTCCTCCCACTCCCTAGCCTCGCCCTCCTCGAACGACGAGAGACTCTCGTCAAGAATGCCACCTGCGAACGGGAGCATTACAACTATGCCTTTGCCTGCCGCCTCAGCCTCATAGGCTATGGTCCTGCCAGGCTCCTGCTCAAGCATGCTATAGGCGAACTCGACAACCTCCGTCTGTCTTCTCTTCATAGCCTCCCTCGCGGAGGCGAGAAGCTCCGGGTCACTGGGGTCGAGGGAAACGCCGAGGTGCTTAGCCAGGTTCTCTTCGCGGAGAGTATCCATGGCCTCGTATATCGCTGGCTCGCGTAGAACCTCTAGAGGCGGGTTGTGCATATAGATCAGGTCGATGGGGCATTTGCCTATCCTTTCGCAGCTCCTCTCGGCGGCCGTCACAAGATACTCGGGGTCGAAGCGCTTCCGTGGCCTCTCCGGCGACCCGTAGAAGTCGTAACCAATCTTTGTGGCGATGATAACCTCCTCCCTCTCATCCCCAAGAGCCTCGCCGAGAATACGCTCAGCCTCACCACGGTCGTACACATCCGCGGTCTCAAAGAAGTTGATACCAAGCCTCCTAGCCTCCCTGATGAGGCCCACCAGGTCGCGCTTAGAGAGGCCCTGGTAGGGGCCACTATGCAACCCATACACGCCATAGGCTATCAACGATACTCTTAGCCCGGTGTCGCCCAGGGTAGTATATCTCAATGCGACACCCTCCCAGGGTATACCCTAGCGCCTCCTAATTAAACTATGGTAGGGTATGCCCCTCTAGGCAGCATACAGTGATGCCCGGCGTCGTGTATGGCTGTGGTATGGCAGGGCGGTTGGGCTGGTGAGCGATAACCGCGGGGGTGATGCGCATCCCCTAGCATGGGGAGGTGGTTGTGAGCGAGGCGCTACCGGTCTTCGAGGCTGGGAGACTCACGGGATTCGTCGCGTCTAGCGCTGACTTCACAGTGTACGGGAGGGTTGGCTCGGGTAGACGCCTCTACCTGTGGAGTGGTGGTGCTGCTGGTCCCGTCGAGTGGAGGGTATACGAGGTTGAGGGGTTCCGCGTCGAGCCTAGCGTGTGGGCGGTCTACGCGCCACTCGAGGCGTGGAGGAGGCTTGGGAGCCTAGAGGGGCTCGTATCGTGGCTTGCGCGGGAGGCTGGCCATCGACTCCAGGGCAAGAAGCTCCTACTCTCGTTTAGCGGCGGGAAGGACTCGACAGCCGCGTTGATAGTCTTGGACGCCCTCTACGAGAAGATAGACTTCAAGTTGGAGGTTGTCCACGTCCACATGCCATACCTTGAACCAGAGTACCACGTGGACGAGGCTCTTCGGCTCGCATCGAGACTCGGGTACAACGTAGAGGTTATCGAGCCGCCCAGGAGGGTGCTAGCCAGGAGGCTGCTCGAGGAGGGACTCCCCTGGAGAAGAGCCAGGTGGTGCACCTACTACAAGACCAGACCGCTAGAGGAGCACTTCGAGAGGATACAAGCCGACTACATGGTGGTTGGCGATCGTATCGGCGAGAGCCTTATGCGCTCCAAACGCCTCCGCGCCGATACGCTCTTCGAGCGTAACCGCTTCGAGCCCATAAAGCACCTAACGCTTATCGACGTAGTGTTGCTCGTTAGGAGCCTCGGACTCACACACCGCGACTACCAGGCGGGGCTGACGAGGGTATCCTGCCGCTACTGCCCCTACAAGAGCCTCGCCGAGATGCTCATAGACGAGAGGCTGGGTGGCGACGAGGACCCCGGCCTCATCGAGGAGGTTTTGAGAAGAGAGTGGAGGCGCTGGTACCACGACATACCGCTCGAGGAGTTCCTCTCAGAGCACTACTGGAGGTACACACCGAGAGTAGCCAGGGCGTTCCACCGGCTGAAGCGGCTCCTCAAACCGGAGCCCGAGCTAGACGCGAGGAGAGCTGCGGAACTCCACTCAAGCGTCTGGACCACGCCCATAGAGGCTCTAGAGTCGCTACCGCTCCTGGAGCCCCCCGAGTGGAGGCTCTAAGCGGGTCGGACCCGCCGAGGAGCTCCTCACCAGCTCGGCGAAAGGGCGTCCCTCCTCACACCCGATTAAACCATACACAAACCACCCGGTTTTGAAGGCGCGCCGCGCTCGAGGACATACATGAAGATAGAGCGGTATCACTCCGCCTCGTGCCGGTGTTCGTGGCGCGCAGCGCCTGCCAGGTATAAGGCTCTTTCCCGGGGTTACTACCGGTAGAAGTTACGGGTGGTTAGAGGTGACTGGCAGCGGTTACAACGGCGCAGAGAGGGTGTTGGAGAGGCTGATAGGCGTCCTGGAGAGGCTGGGGTACGGGTACCACGTGCTAGAGTACCCGGAGAACCGCAGGCGACGCAGCATAGACGTCCTCGTGGCTGGTGGCGGTAGACGCGTCCTCATAAAGGTGGTTGAGGACGTCGCGAGCGTGCGCCGCGAGGACGTCAAGGAGCTTAGGAGTGTTGGTGGCGTGTTAGGAGCATCTCCGCTGCTAGTAGGTGACCACGAAAAGGGCGAGAAGCTCGAGGACATAGTAGCCTACGAGAGGATGGGCATCTACGCGCTGAGCCCAGAGGGGTTCGAGAGGGCAGCTTCCACCGGCATCTTCGTCGTGAAGAAACGCGGCAGGTTCTACATGAGGCTCGATGCTGGCAAGTTCAAGGAGGAGAGGGAGGCCCGCGGCCTCAGTCTCGGTACAGCGGCGGATCTCCTCGGGGTCACGAGGAGAGCGGTATACGAGTACGAGAGGAGCAACATCGACGTTGACCTAGAGAGGGCGCTCAGGATACTCGACGTGTTTGGCGAGGAGGTGTTCAGGCCGATAGAGGTGTTCCGCGTCGAGGAGCCGAGGAGTGAACTCAGGAATCTGGACGAGGAGGGTGAGAGGGCGATAGCAGAGAGGATAATGGAAGCAGGCGGTATAGTAGTGCACGCGAAGAGGACTGTCGTTGACCTCGCGGCTAGGCTCGGAGAGAGGACATCAATCATAGTCTACGAGCACCGGCGCGAGAGGACGGACGGGGTGATTAGGCGTGGCGAGGAGGCGGCAAGGATAGCCGAAGCTACAAGTAGCGAAGTGATAGCGATTGTCGAGAGAAGCGAGACAGCCAGAGACCTAGAAGCACTAGGCCTTCACGTCATCCGGGGCTCCGAGGCACCCGACGAGATAACAATCAGGCTGCGCGAATACCACGAGGGCCTCTAAGCCTATGGGAAGTGTCTCCACGGCTTCAACTGAAAATCTTGTATATGCTCAACCCTGGGCATCCCAGATACCTGTGGTATTCCTCGCACGCTTCCGTACCCAAGACCAGCCTAGCTCATTATCGCCCCGGCCTGGGAACCCGACGCTCGGCCGACTGAGGCGGCCCGACAATGATACTCGATGAGGAAGTATTTGCGGTGATACTGGCTGTTGCTGTAGTCGCATCGGTCTTTGCGGCAGTACACGTGCTCGACCTTAGGCCTAGCGAGCCGTTCACAGCGATAGGCTTGCTCGACGCAAACTGCAAGATAGGCGAGTATCCAAGAGAGGCGCTCATAGGCTCCAATGTCACCCTATGTATCTTCGTGGATAATCACATGGGACGACCCATATACTACAAGGTCGTGTATCGCATCGCTGCCCCAGAGACACTCCCGACGAATACCACCCCCTCTCCCGAGCCCAAGCTTCTAGAGTGGCGTGGCGTGCTCGGCAACAAGCAGAACACCACGTTCATAGTGCACGTCCCGGTCGCCCACCCGAAAGCCAGCGCGAATACTAGCAGAGTAGCCCTCGTGTTTGAACTCTGGATTTACGATACGGAGAGAAACCAGTGGATATACACGGGTAGATGGGTACACCTCTACATCAAGCCTGTTGCCGTGCGAACAGGGTGAGGCTCCACTGAAGACCCTAGAGGAGATCGTACGAGAGAGACTAGCGAGGCACAAGAGCCTCTACGAGACCTTATACAGTGTATACCGTGACGTCCGGGAAGGCAAGCTCAAGCTCGTTGACCCGGAGCCCCCAACAACCCTCGCCCAGTACCTAAGGCGACTCGACTACAGCCTATGGTTCTGGACCACAGCGGCGCTCATAGCTGCCGCGATAACCTCAATATGGGCGAGTAGTGTTGCTCCACAACTCCTACCACTCCGCTACATACTCGGCACGCTATACGTACTCTTCATACCCGGCTACGTGCTAGTCGAGGCCCTCTACCCGGAAGAGAAGAGCCTAGCACCCCTAGAGCGCCTAGCCCTCTCAATAGGCCTATCCCTGGCAATCATACCACTCATAGGCCTACTCCTGAACTACACACCATGGGGCATACGCCTAGAGCCAATAGTCACGAGCACAGCAGTGTACAACACAGTGCTCCTCCTGATAGCCGCCTACCGCAAGCTAACCATCGTGAGGATGGAAGCCGAGGCGTTAGGGATAGCGGATCGTGACGGTAGACGAAGAAAACCGGGAGATGATGCACTTGCGGCTCCGGTATGAGCCTTAGGCTCTACTCTCGTCAGCTGCCTTTCCCGGTGCTCCCGCTCTCCTGCTGGCCACCGCTCTGTTGCTCTTTGGCGGCCTCCTGCTGCTTCAACTCCTGCTCGAGCTTCTTAAGCTCCTCCTCAATCTCCTTCTCGATCTCCTCAATAGGCTTTGGTGGCGGGGTAGTCGCAAGAGTGTAGCCTATCCAAGCCAGAATACCGCCTATCACTGCTATGGCGGCAAAGGCGGTTATCTTCAACAGCAGCAGGCTAATCTCCCTGCCAGCGAAGAACAGGAGATAGCCATACATGGCTATGAATGCCAGCGAGCCTAGCAGTAGAACGGCTCCAATAGCCTGGTCTCTTCGCACATGCAACACCTCTGCCTGCAGACCACCTATAACAGTACGTGTTTTCTAAAAAGTGTTCTTAACACCCGGTATCATGCCATCATGATGTAGGCATGGTAACCAGTACGCCGTGGCATTACGATGCTGTTGTTCAAACGCGGCCTGGTCGCCTAGAGGACATGTCTAACTTTGCAGATGTCGTTACAGCAGGGCGCCGCTGATTGTGAGCACATCGCCGGTTATGTAGGGGTTCTCGATGGCGTCTAGGACTAGCTTGGCTACCTCCTCGGGCTTCGCCAGCCGCGCTACCGGCACCTCCTCCTCGACCCAGTCTAGGTCCCCCCATACTCGCGCCATGTCGGTGTCGACGCCGCCCGGCGCCACGGCGAACACACGTATACCATACTCGGCAAGCTCCTTGGCAACGGCCATACTCCAGGCTATCAGGGCGGCCTTGGCGGCCGAGTAGTGGCTTGCAAGAGGCTCCGGTCTCAACCCGAGCACAGAGGCGATGTTGACTATCACGCCCCTCCTCCTTTGAATCATGTGGGGTAGGGCGGCTTTCGCGACGTTAAGAGCGCCGTAGAAGTGGACCTCTATCATCCTCTGCCAGTCTCGCGGCTCCATCTCGGCGAAGGGCTTAGGCTCCAGAATACCCGCGTTATTAACCACAACATCCACACGGCCCCAGCGCTCAACCGCGGCCTCCACGAGACTCTTGGCCTCCTCCCACCGAGACACATCAGCCCTCACGACTAACGCGTCAGAGCCAAGTTCGCGGATACTCCTGGCAACCTCCTCGGCAGCCTCACGGGAACGCACATAGTTCACCACGACGCCAGCCGCGCCACGCCTAGCCGCCTCCAGAGCAATAGCACGGCCAATACCCCTGCTAGACCCCGTCACGATGAATACAGAGCCACGAGCCTCCAAGGCAAACCTCCAGAAGCGGAGACACAGAGACACGACCAAGGACTTACCGCGAAACCCGAAAACCCACCCCATCGAGCGTCGCAATGCTCACACAACTCTAGACCGGATCGTGTGGCACCGGGACTAAACTGAAGCAAACGATGATCTACTCCACTTGTACCTCAAAACCCTCCTCGGTGTCCCCACTCTCACACACTACGAGCACCACTGCAAGCAACGCCAACAGTACAGCCGCGAGTGCACCCAGACCCACGAGAAGACCCGGGGCACGCGCAACACGCAACAGTGTGAGCACAAAGGTCACGCCCAACGCCACGACTACTATCACAACAAGCTTGAGGAGCATCGTAGCGAGGGGCCTGCACGACACGGGCACGTCGAGGCACGCCCCAATTGGTAACAAACCTCCGACACCGCGAGCCAAAAAGAGGGTCATGGCGAAGATGGGCAAGGCCCACAATTGCTGCAGTTAAAATAGCCTCGCTGTGCCCACTAGATACTATCGTATGGTGGGGAACGTGACAAGAGCAACTGTGCTCAAGGCGCTACGCCTGTTGACAGTGCTGGCCGCTATAATCGCGATAGTCTTTGTCGCGATGGTCGCGATGAGCACATACCAGCTTGATGTAGGCGAGGCAGCTGTGATAATCGATCCGGTACAGGGCAGGATAGTCGGCGTGGTGTTCGGACCACACTTCGGATTCAAAATGCCATGGCAGGAGATTCGCGTGATACCAGTTTCCGTCCAGACGGTGCTGCTCGAAGACCAGAGCGCTGTCATAGCTGTGACTAGGGATGGCGCCAGGGTGCCGGTAGAGATACAGGTGCGCTACGAGGTGAGGAAAGACCCGGCAGCCGTCAAGTACCTGATACAGAAGTATCCGGAGAACCCACACGAGCGCATCAAGAGGGAGGTTATCGAGCGCGCGGCTTACGAGGCCGTTAGGAGCGTTATCGGCAAGTACAACCTGGTGGAGATAGTGCCGCGTATACAAGAGATATCCGAGGAGATAGCGGCGTACCTGAAGCAGCTGCTACTCGAAGACCCGAGCGTCAAAGCAGCCATAGACATAGTGGACGTGGTAGTCAAGAGCATCGACATCCCGAAGGAGCTAAGCCAAGCCATACTGAGGAAGCTGGCCGCGCAGCAGGAGGCGGAGGCCGCTAAGTTCGAGGCGCAGAAGGAGATTATCCGCGCGGAGATGGAGGCCAAGAAGAAGATAATCGCCGCCAACGCTACGGCAATGCAGCAGATTATCGCTGCCAGGGCGGAGGCGGAGAAGCGCGTCATAGAGGCTAACGCTACGGCGCAGAAGATGCTGATAGAGGCCATGGCCCAGGCGAAGTCGGTCGTGGAGCGCTACCGCGGCGAGGCAGCAGCGATAAAGGCGATAATGGAGGAGCTGAACGTGACCGCGGAGGAAGCAGCCAAGATATACTACTACATCAAGATGATAGAGTTGTACCGAGAGGTGCTCCCAGAAGCCCTCCGCAACGCGAGCATAACGCTCCTAGTCACGCCCAGCGGAAACCAGACGCTACCACTGGTAGGCGTTATACCACTACCTTCACGCTAATCGGTAATCGAGGAGATAAGCGCTCGCGGGCACGCTCCATTTTACAACCGCCCTTGCCCAGTCTATACCCGGTGATACCTTGTCAACCAGCGGTTATACCCTATCGTCCGCCAGGCGCACATACTCTTCTACTATCCACAGTGGGCACTACACACGGAGCATCTAGACACAGTGTGGCTTAGACTGGAGCCGGGTGCCTAGTACCATGGTTGGTCATCGCTCCTATTACCCACATATACTCCCCTGGTGCCCGGAGTTGAACAACCAGATGTAGTGCGGAGATGTAAAACATTGAGACTCGTGGTTAAATGGGTATCCATAGTTAAGTTTAGAGGCGTGAGAGAGGGCGTACTGAGCAACTTAGCCGGCATAAACATCCTCGTCGGGCGCAACGGCAGCGGCAAGACAACAGTCCTAGAGGCGGTACACCTCGCACTAACGCTAACCGACAGCTTCGAATTCCTTGTAAAGAGGCGCGGCTGGTTCGGCCTAGCGTCTATAGACACACTCTTCTACAGATGCTCGCGTGAGGCGCGCATTATCGTCGAGCTTGCAGACCGTACACGGCAGGAACTGTCGTTGAGGGTAGAGAGGCGCGGAGAAACAGCACGAATGGTTAGGCTGGAGGCCCGGGGGAGACGAACTGGAGTATCGGACATCCTCGTGTATAGGGATGGACGGGTGGTGGCAAGTAAACTGGGGGTAGCGCATAACAGCTTCCTAGTCGACTGGAACATAGCATCTAGCCTAGGCGCATCCGAGAGCATCTATGCCGAGATGCTTGTTCACGGCGGTTTCTCTGCGAAAGAGTTCCTCCTCGACATGCTGAGGAGTAAGACGGGTAGCGTTAGGAGCGTAGAACCGATTAGAGTAAACAACGAGTGGATACTCCACCTGGTCTACACGGATCACGCGATACCATACTACGTCGCGGGGGACGGCATACGATACGCGCTAGCCTGCCTAATGACGCTAGTCGCTCATCGCGACTCTGTCCTGCTTCTAGAGGAGCCAGAGCTTCACCTACACCCGGGGCTCATGAAGCTAATCGCACATGCAATCATAGCATCGTACCGTCGACGTGGCAACCAAGTGTTTGTCTCGACGCATAGCGTAGAGCTGGTAGACATGCTCGTGAGAGAGGCAGCGAGGAACAATCTAGGGGACAACGAGTTCAGGATATACTGGCTTGCACTTGAGGACGGTAGGCTTAGCTACACCTCATACGGGTTGAGCAACGCTAGCGAGGCGCTCGAGGAGATGAAACACTGGCTATACAACTAGCGGTATAGCGGCGCGGCACGTGAAGATTTGGATAGGCCAACCATAGTCGATTGTGTAGTTGACCCTAGGCTGATGTGTCTAAGAGCCTCTTCAACCCTGGCTCAACAGCTTGACGATCTCGTCTCTCACGACTCTTTTTGGTATTAGTGTTTCTGGCATTTCCCTCTCAATAAATCTTAAGTTGCTAGCTGCATGTGTTGGTGGGCTCGCGGTGGGGTAATGGGGCGCCTCGTAGCTAACCTCCTAGCTCTCACCCTGCTAGCGCTACTGATCCTGCCGAGTCTCGCCCCGGTGGCGACCGCTGTATCCTACAAGACGCTCATAGTGAAGATTGACCGTGCGAAGTTCGACCCGGAGAGGGTGAAGGGCCTAGGCGGTCGCGTGGTGTACGTCGCCCAGCTTGCCCCGGTTGCCATCCTGGTGGTGCCGGCTCACGCTGCGGAGCATGTCAAGAAGCTGCCGGGCGTCCTTCACGTATCCGAGGATGGCGAGGTAAAGGCGTTCGCAGTTAGAGTCTCGCTAACCCAGCCGCCGCAGACAATGCCGTGGGGCGTGGACTACATTGACGCTGAGCAGGTGTGGTCGATAACGAAGGGCTTCGTAGACGTCAACGGCGATGGTGATTCCGAGATCGAGGTTGCCGTGATAGACTCTGGTGTTGACCTAGACCACCCAGACCTCGCCGATAACATCAAGTGGTGCGTAGCGGTGCTCAACGGCAGGATAAGCAACAGATGCTCCGATGTGAACGGCCATGGTACGCACGTGACCGGCACGATAGCCGCGCTTGACAACGAGATAGGCGTTGTCGGCGTCGCGCCAGAGGTCGAGATCTACATGATCAAGGCCCTCAAGAACTCTGGGAGTGGCTCCTGGAGCGACCTCATAATAGCCATTGACCTCGCCGTGAGAGGCCCAGACGGCGTGATAGACGCTGACGGCGACGGTGTGATTGTCGGTGACCCTGAGGACGACGCGCCAGAAGTCATAAGCATGAGCCTCGGTGGTTACGATCCACCACCAGAGCTCCAGGAGGTCATAGCGGCAGCCTACAGCTACGGGATCGTGATCGTCGCGGCGGCGGGCAACGAGGGTCTAGACACGCCAGCCTACCCAGCAGCATACCCCGAGGTCATAGCGGTGGGCGCCATCGATGAGAACGCCACGGTGCCAGACTGGAGCAACCGCAACCCAGAGGTAACAGCCCCAGGCGTCGACATACTCAGCACATACCCCGACGACAGCTACGCGGTGCTAAGCGGCACTAGCATGGCCACCCCACACGTGAGCGGCACAGTCGCGCTAATCCAGGCAGCCAGGCTCGCCCAGGGCCTACCACTACTACCACCAGGCACAGAGGACGACCTAACCACAGACACCGTGAGAGGCATCCTACACCTAACAGCGGTCGACCTCGGAGACCCCGGCTACGACACGCTATACGGCTACGGCGTGATCAACGCCTACGATGCGGTGTTAACCGCACTAAACAGCTAGACACGCATAAGAAACGGCAGTGATAGTCACACCTCTCTTTTTAATAAGCCTCTCTCCTTCCTCCGCCTCTCCAGCCATCCTCCGGTAGACATTCTCCAGTTTCCCGCCGATAGAAGCGCGATGGCACCAGGTGAGCAGGTGGCGAGAGAAGAACGACAGGTTTGGGAAACATACGCCTAATACACCTAGATGTAGCCCAGTGCGCGCAGCCTCTCCTTAACCTTCTCCTCATCCTCCTTGCTCATGCTCGCCTCTCCAGGCCCGGCTACCGCCTCCAGAGCCTCGCTAACCACGAACTCAATGAACTCCTCCACGGACTTAAAACCAGCCTTATCGAGCACACTCTCTATCCTCTTGACAAGCTCCTCTGAAAGCTCTACACAACGCTTCGCCATGGGCCGCACCATGTATAGACACATACGTCGCTAGTTTAAACATGTATGGCCAACCGGCATCCAGAGCTAATCAAGGGTTAGTATCTAGAACTGTTTTCACCTGCTGCTGGTTATCGAGCCGTTCGAGGCTGTGCGTAGTCGTGAGCGGCGAGTATGCAGCTCTGCTTAAAGAACGTGCGAGAGTGTTTCGTAGTATAGCGAGGCGGTTGATAGAAGAGGCGAGTTACGATATAGCCGTGTTCGCCCTCGAGCAGGCAGCACAGCTACGCGTCAAGTGTAGCCTCTCGAGGCTATTTGGAGATGCTCCAAGGATACACGGGCTTCGTGAACTCATCGGGTTGTTGTCTGCAAGACTCGCCGAGGCTGGCTTTCGAGAGGAGGCTGAACGATTGAGGCGTTTCGCTGCCGACAATAGGGGTCTTCTCTGGCTCCTCGAAGAGGCGTATACAATGGCCAGGTATGGGAGGAGGAGGTATACGCGAACCGAGGCTATAGAGCTGGATAAGCTTGTGGATGCCCTGTGGCAGATACTGGAGTGGGTGGAGTCTCGTGTCTACAGCGAGATTCATGATAGAGAGGCTTAGGAGGCTTCTTGCATGGAGGCGTTACGCTGCGATAGTCGCTGAGGCGGCCCGCGAGGCGCTCGGAGAGGTAGAGGTGTATGTTATCGGCGGGGCAGCCGAAGGGAGACTAACCGCGCTCAGCGACCTAGACGTGCTGCTGGTGTTGCCTTGGGAGCCTAGACCCGAGGAGCACGGGAGGATATCACGCATGGTGTACGAGAAGGCTGTGGAGAAGGGCCTGCCGTGGGACTACCCGTTGAACCTTCACATAGCGGGGCCCGAGTCGAGGAGAGAATACGAGAGGCTGGCGAAGCGCATGATAAGGATACTCTAGGGTCTCCTAGGCCGGCGCCATCGCGTGCCCAGATGCGGCTCTCACGGCTGGACTATGATCCTGATGTTCTCCGGTTTCAATGCCTCCCTGAACGCCTCCTCTATCCTCGCGAGAGGGTACCTGCCAGATATGTACTCCTTCACGGAGACTATCCCCCTCGCGATTGCATCCAGTGCCTTGCGGAACACGTGCGGGTATAGCCACGAGCCCGTGACGGTCACCTCCCTCCTAACGACTAGATCCACGAGCAACCTAGCCTCCCTACCATAGGCTCCCACCACGACGATCCTACCTCTCTTACCCACGAGCATAAGCGCATGCCTCAACGCGTCCACAGACCCCGAGGTCTCTATCACAACGTCGAACCTCCCCAGCCTCCTCTCGGCGCCATCTCCCAACGCCTCCATATCCCTGGGCGAGAGCGTCTCGTGAGCTCCGAGCCTCTCTGCGAGCCTACGCTTAGACTCCACGGGCTCCACAACAACAACCCTATCGGCGCCAGAGAGCCTGGCCAACTGTAAAGCCGAGAGACCTATAGCACCGGCACCAAAGACCAGCACGTTATCGCCTATGCCCACCCCCGCCCTCCTGACAGCGTGGAGTGCCACGGCCACCGGGACGGTGAGACAAGCCTCCTCGAGGCTGAGGCCCGCAGGGACCCTATGGACAGCGTACGCGGGTACCTTGACATACTCGGCAAGACCACCATCACTATTGACTCCGAGGACCTTCACCTGCTCGCATAGGGTGTAGAGACCCCTCCTGCAGTACACGCACTTGCCGCAGTAGAGCACCGGCTCTACCACAACCTTCTCGCCTCTCGAAACCCCCTCAACCTCATCGCCCACCTCCACTACTACACCGCTAAACTCCTGGCCCAATACGATAGGCAACCTCGTCTTCACAACACCCTTGTATATCCTGACATCGGTGCCGCTAAGCGCGCAGCTAGCCACCCTCACCAGGACGCTCCTAGAGTCCAGCTTGGGCACCTCAACCTCTCTCAAAACGATGGAGAACGGCTCCTGGAGAACAGCTATCCTCATTCTCGTCAAAACCGTGGCACCCGGGGTTTCTCACCACCCGCCAGTGGTGAACCCGGGAGAAAACGCTTCCCACGCGCCTCGAGGGTGCGGGCACCCCCTTCATTGCCCGGTGCCGGTGCTAGCCTCTCGCCACAGCCTCTCGAAGAACTCCACGTGGGCCCTCACAAGGTCCCTGTTAGTGCTGTACAGTGCAATCATCTCCCTCCCGGGGTTCAAGACTATCAGTATCTCCTCGTCATCGACTATCATCATCGACGAGTATGTGAAGGGGTACCTCCGGTAGGCTATCCCGTACCTCTCGAACACCTCGATACACTTCTCCGTCAGCTCGCCTAGGACGAGCAGCCTAACCCCCCTCCTGGCCAGATGCTCTATCGCTGGGAGACAGTTTATCACTAGGAACGGCCTATAGCCGGCCACCCTTACGCTCCTAGAGGCCCTGCCCAGTATCTCAGCCGCCTTGCTCCTAACCGCCGCCTCGCCCCTGATTATCACAGTGTCTAGGGCTCCCCTCGAAGACCCGTATGGCTCGACGCTGGCGAGCTTCTCCACTAGCGCGTCAGCCAGCCTCCTCTTCCTGTCAAGCTCCTCCCTAAACCGGGCCTCGAGGTAGCCGACGAGGTTGCTCAGCGCCAGCCTAGGCTCAACCGCCTTGTACAACTTAGGCCTCTGATGGATAACCATCACTAGGCCCTTCTCCTCGAGCGAGGATAGCACGTCATACACCCTCGTCAGTGGTATCCTCGCGGCCTCCGCTACCGTGGAGGCTGGAGCCTCCCCCAGCCTAAGGAGCGCTATGTACGCGCGCGCCTCGTACCTATTGAGCCCCAGCTCGATCAGCTCGCTTACCAGCTGCTCCTCCACGCCACGTCCACCCGCTGACGGCTTGGACCCTTCCTGCATCGGTTCTCTCGCAGCACGCCTCAGCAAGCCTATATCGCTCTCATTTCACCACTATCGAGTGGTGAAGAACGAGTGCTGTATATAGTGGACGCCCACACCCATGCTCACTTCCTACCAGACCGTGACCTAGAGCTCATGTACTTGGCTGGCGTGAGGGAGCTAGTCATTTGCAGCTTTGTCCCACTCGCCAGGCGCGCGGAGACACTCATGGATCATTTCGAGGAGATGGTCTACCTCCACAAGCAGCGCCTATCGGAGATGGGGTTCGCGGTCCACGTGTTCATAGGGATACACCCGAGGAACATCGTCGGGGGGTGGCGGAGGCTAATCCCGGTGATCGAGGAGTTCGTCTCCAAGGGGCTAGTGAACGGCATAGGCGAGGTTGGCCTAGAGATTGGAGACGCGACCGAGGTTGAGGTTCTCCGCGAGCAGCTAAGGATAGCCAGGGAGTATGGGTTGCCCGTCATCATACACACACCCAGGGACAACCGCGTATCGATCGTCAAGAGGATAGTCGAGGTTGTTAGAGAGACGCGTATAGAGCCCAGCAGGGTCGTCATAGACCACGTCAGCGACGACATAATAGATGCTGTTAACGCGGCGGGCGCGGTCCCGGGCCTCAGCATCAAACCAGGGCTATTGTCGCCCTGCGACATCGCAGAGAGGCTGGAGAGGTACGAGAACGGGGTCCTCAACAGCGACTCTATACACATAAACGATACTGATCCACTTGCGGTGCCCAGGACGGTAGCTTACCTCGAGAGGGTGCTTCAGGGCGAACACTCCGTGATCGAGAGGCTAGCGTATTCTAACGCATGCGAGTGGCTGAGAGGCAACTGAAGCGCAGGGAGCCACGCCCTGGTTGCCCTATGCCTCGCGGGCGGCGAGCGCCAAGGTGGACGTGAAGATTTGGTGATAGGATGGAGCATGGGCTCGACGGGCTCAGCCTGAAGGTCCTTCTACACCTCTACGAGTATGGCCCGGACACGCCCAAGCTGATGTGCAGGAGGCT
Organism: Pyrolobus fumarii 1A; assembly: GCF_000223395.1. Lineage (GTDB taxonomy): Archaea > Thermoproteota > Thermoprotei_A > Sulfolobales > Pyrodictiaceae > Pyrolobus > Pyrolobus fumarii. Next base: position 1,068,491 of record NC_015931.1, read on the forward strand.
GCTAGGCGAAAGGACCCAGCTGGACCCCGCGCTGCTGGAGCGTGTGCTGGAGGCCATCGCGGAGAAAGGCCTCGTTAAAAGGATGCAATCGAAGACCGTGCCGAAGAACACGGCGACCTCCAGCATAAAGCCCTGGATCAAGGTGAGGGTGAAGAGCAGCGAGGTGAGGAGACACGGCCAGTACTACGAGTTGGCCAGGGAGGGCGAGAAGCTCGCCAAGAGGGTTAGAGACCTGCTAAGGAGCATGGCAGGCGGCGAGGGTGTACAGCCCCACGTGCTACTATCACTGAGCCCACTCCACACGTACATCCTGCTACACCTTAGGATGACTTGCACCGACTACGCCAAGTCCATAGCGAGGACGGTGAAGATGCCGATTGAGGATGTCGTGCTGACGCTCGATAGGCTCGAGGAGCTGGGGCTCATAGAGAGGGTGCACGGCTCCGCCCTGAAACGCACCGAAGCCAAGCTCAAGCTAAGCCACGAGGTGAGGAAACACCACACGTACTACAAGCTCTCCAGGAGCGGAGAGATGCTCGTAAGAAGCGTGAAGAGACACGGCCTCATCGAGAAATGGCTAGCGCTCATAACCGGGCACAGCAAGGCACACCAGCTGCTACAGTTCCTAAGCGAAGCCGAACACGAGCACATAGTGGCGATAGCCCAGGCCCTCTCGCTACAACTCGAAGAGGCACAGAGGCTCATAGACAAGCTCATAGAGCTGGGACTAGTAGCCGAGACGAAACCAAAAGTGCTGAAGATGAAGCATAGGAGAGCCAAGCCCAAGAAGGAGACCAGATGCCTACACAGGTACTACAGGCTCACCCGGCTAGCAGAGCTCCTCATAAGATACTCGACACGAGCAAGAGAAGACTAGCAACCCCCGCTGTACTACGCAGCGCCACAGCCCATGCTAGCACTCAGAGCATGCTACGATAGAGGTGGGCGAGGCTGGTGTTCTGTCCAGTCAAGGCTATTGTTGGTGATATGGGGTTAGGCTGGGGTGTAGCTTGGGGAGGAGCCCGCTTGTCTCTACAGTTGCGATATAGTCTATGCCGTAGGTCTTCGCTACCACTATGCTCGTGGAGTCTGTGAAGCTGAGGCCGGGGTAGTGGCTCTTGTAGACGCGCCACGCCTCGAGCACGATGTCGAGCGTTACGGGGATTATATGGAGGATTCTCTTCTCGAGGAGCAGCTCTCCTAGCTTCAGCCCCGCGTCGCCCGGTAGGCGTGCAGCCGCGTAGGATAGCACCTCATCGATTATGTAGTCGGTCGTGTAGGGCGGCCCCCACCTGCCCTCCAACACCTCCCGCATGAGCCTCGACGCCCACCGGTGGTGCCTATCCCTCTTGTTGAACGAGGCTATGATGAAACCCGTGTCTAGGAGGATGCTCAAGAGTATAGCACCCGGTCTACCTCCTCGGAGGCGTCCTCCGGGCCCTCGAAGCTATACTCGCGGAGCAGCTCCTCAGCCTCCTCCCCCCGAAGCGGCCTCCAGCCGCCCATCAGCTCGGCTATCAGCTCGCCTCGACGCCTCGCAGCGAGCCTCACTGCCGCCGCGAGTATATCCTGGAGGTTGAACTTCACGCCGGTCTCGAGGAGCAGCCTTGCCTGCAGCTCCTCGAGAACCCTCTTCGCCGCCGCGTCTATCTTCACGCTCACATACGACATCGGCTCCACCCGGTGGAATACTCTACTATGGACACCCTCATAAAAGCAGGCTTGTGCACCAAGTAACTGGGAGCAACGCATCACGTGAGGAGCGGTTTTCAACGAGTTTTGTCGTGATAGCTGGGTTCGTTAGGAGCAGCCTCAACTAGAACCCGTTTTATGCAACCTAGGAGGCTCTACTTGCGTCCACTCGTCTACCAGCAGACAAGAGATGCGCATAGTATGCTAGTCCTAAGCCCCTATCATGCAAATCCCGTAGATAAGGTCGGTGAGGCTAAGGTCGCGGAGCGAGTTTACCGCTAGAGGGTATAGAGGCTTTAATATCGTTGTAAAGCGGTGAGCCCCATGGAACGCCCGGCAGTGATCCCGTCACACCTGCCGCTAGGAAAGCTCTGAGACCTCGGGCTCGACAGGAGCCCTAGGCGGTAAGCTTCTACTGCGTTGCGTAGCTCAGGGTCGGGCCCCGTGAGGAGAGCCCCGAGAAACGTGTGCATATAGCTGTGGAGGGGATAGTGTAGTCCGAGCACTAGTACCGCCAGAGGCTCTATATCGAGGATTACATTCGCAGCTATGAGGGTTGGGGCGTGGATAAAACGCCTCTCGAGGGTAATCCAATGGCTGGCGCTAAGCCGAGATGATAGAGCGTAAACGGCAACCCCCGGAGAGTTCCTACACTCACTCAATGATTATGCATGTCGGGGAAAGAGTTGCTCGAGGCCAGGCATGCCAGCCCTAGGTGTACTTGTTGCCGTCAGAGTATAGGCCCGTGATGGACGCCGTGTTAACCCTTGGCGATATTGTGGGCTCCCCGAAGAGCCTCCGAAGAGTATACGCTATACTACTTTCATCAATTGAGAAAACGAATTAGATGCTTGTGAGCTTGTTGTTCTCAGACTCTACGCGCCACCCGGATAAACCCCCGTGGGTGGGATGTACGGAGGTGTCTACACCTGGTGTCTCCTATAGTCGATAGGCTTGTTGAGGAGCTGAGGGCTAACCCTGAGAAGAGGGCGAAGCTAGCCAGGCTGCTAGCGCTCGACATAGCTGCGGAGGAGAGCCTGAGAACACTCCTGCTGGAGGCTCTTCTGCGTGAAGCTGTGACAAAGAGAGACCTAAAGGAGTTGGAGGATAGGATGGAGAAGAGGCTGGATGGCATAGAGAGGAGGATAGATAGTGTGGAGAGGAGGATAAAGAAGCTAGAAGAGAAGATATCATCGGTGGAGGAGAGGATAGTCTCGATCTTCAAGTGGATGATAGGCCTCCTCGTAACCATCTGGCTTACGCTACTAGCGCTACTGCTACCCGTGATCATCAAGCTAGGACTGGCAGGCTAGGACATCGAATAGTCTCAACCTCCATACTAGTAAAGCCTACTCTAAACCCCACTGCTCCATTAGGCGTAGCTCCGGGGCTGCTTCTAGCCGAGGTTGCTGGGGGTCCCAGTCCGGCTTCCGCCAGCCCCTCTGGTGAGAGGCCTGGCCCGAGACAGTGTCGAGATCGCTAGTGGCTATTTGCGTAATGATGAGAAGTACAGCTTTTGCTTTCCCGACTTTTCCCATTCTCCCTATCTGAAAGTCTCTAGGCACTCGTGTAGTTCTCTACCTCGAGGTGGGGTTGGGACTTTGACTGTTGCACCAGAGGAGGCTTGTGTTCTGGCCTCCGGGTCTCGGGGTCACACCACAGCGTATACTATAGCTGGGATGTTGTACAGCGGGTTGTTAATGGTAGTACTGTGACATTGGTGTACCATAGTAAGGCTGGTCAATGCTTAAGGTGTACGTTCGCTTGGAACTGCTTGGGTGTTCACGTGCGGGTGGTTGTCAGGGTTTTGAGGAAGAGGCAGGTGACGATACCGAAGGAGGTTGCCGATCTGCTGGATATACGTGAGGGCGACTATCTAGTCATGCGTGTCGAGGATGGGCGTCTGGTCGTCGAGAAGGTTGATCCTCTTGACATGCTGAGGGGGTTCCTGGCGGAGAGGAGCGGGAAGGGTCTAGCGGAGGAGATTGACCGTGAGCGTAGGTTATCCGAGAGGGAGCTCTAGGTGCTTCTACGACACGAATGTTGTAGCCGCGTATATCCTGGGTGAGGAGGGTCGGGTAGAGATCGCCGAGCGGGTCCTCCGTAGCTGCGCGGCGAGAGGCATATCGGTGATAACGTTGCATGAGCTGGCTTACATCGCCTTGAAGAGGGGCTTGAGAAGAGGCTAGGCGAGGCGATAATCCTCCTCGAGAGGGTGTTCAAGATTCACGAGTTGGCGCGGGGTGCCGCGTTGACGGCGGCTCGCATTAGACTGGAGCGTGGTGTCCCGGAGGTGGATTCGCTTATACTAGCCACGGCTGTAGAAGCTGGGTATGACACCTTCTACACGTTCGACGTTGACTTCAGGAGGCTCAACGGAGAGACTATTGGGCAGACCAAGATCGTATACCTAGGGTAGCACGCCTAGACTTATACCCTGTGTCAGTCCCGGCTGCAGCTCTCTATTCCTTGCGCTCCTAAGGTTCTTACCGCCCTTACGAGTACGGATGAAGAGTATAGGTAGCGCATGGCATATGTTTGTGTGTTGAGTAGCGGGTTAACACTCTTTGGCAGATAAGCTACACTCTTGTTGTTTCTTGAGCGTATATAGAAAGTACAACAAAAATAGCGCATAACATCGCCGCGGCCGCGTTTCTAGCTATAGGTGTCGCCGCGGGTCTAGTTGGGACCCTGCTGGGGCTTGGCGGGGGTAGCATTGTCTCGCCGCTCCTCATACTCTGTGGCGTGGAGCCCCGTGTGGCTGTACCCGCTAGCCTAGTATCCGTCGTCGCTACGAGCCTCGGTGGCATACTCCATTTGTATAGAAACGGGCTGATCCGTGTAGGGGTCGCTGTCTTCCTCGAGACTGCCTCCATGCTCGGTTTTATCGTTGGCACGTTGGTTGCGGTGCGGCTCCCCGCCAGGAGCATAGTCCTGCTGGTGGCCCTCGTGCTCCTCGTCTCCGCGTTGCTATTCGCGTCTCAACCGGTGGAGAGCGAGAGGAGGCCACCCCTGGGCCGCGTCATGTCCTACACTCTCGTGTGGCTGGCTAGCCTCGCGACTGGAGCGGTCACAGCAACCACTGGGATAGGTGGGGGCGCGCTACGCACCCCACTCCTGACGCTCCTACTCGGCCTCGGGTTGAAGGCCACGATTGCGACAAGCAGGGTGATGACCGGGGCCACGGCGGCCGTTGGCGTCATAGTCCACGGCCTCCTCGGCCACGTGGATCTGTTGGTGGTTGTCCTGCTCGCACTGGGCGCCTATATGGGTGCGGGCATAGGCACGAGGATACTCGTCCAGGCCAGACCAGCCAGCGTGAAGAGAATAGTATCCGTGATCTACGTGGCTCTCTCGTTGGCACTACTCACGCACACCCCGTGAAGCCTACGCGTTGCCCAACCACAGACAGTCGGGCGCCCGGCGCAAAGCCGTGGAGCTACAAGCACTGCAAGACGGACAAGGTTGTGGTATGCAACTCGGCCTCGGCGGGCAACCGGCGGCTGGAAGAGCATGTGAGTAGTCAAAGCGGATATGGCGTTCGTTGCCGGTACTCTCTGGGTGCTGCTGGTGACCGTGATTAACATCCCTGGGCGGCTGCCGGAGGCTATCAGGAGGAGGGGTTTCGACCCCGAGTCTTTCATCATCGAGGCTGTCGAGGAGAAGCTGGGTCTCGATCCCCGCGAGGAGCTGGAGGCTCGTGTTGCTGTAGCCGAGCATATGCTTCGGCGTGCTAGGGATGTGCTCGAGAAGGGCGATGCCGTGCAGGCTAGCGAGAAGCTCTACAAGGCGGTGGAAGAGTGCATCAAGGTGCTTGCTTGCCTCGAGGGCCTCGAAGAATGCCGTAGGGCTAGAGAGGAGGGTGGCGGGTGGTCGGGGCTCCTCGCGAGGGCGGCTTCCAGGCTCTCAAGGGTGCTTGGAGAGCAGCTGGTCATCCAGGCTTGGGAGGCGGGCTACAACCTACACGTCCACGGGTTCCACGAGCACGCGTTTGACCCCGAGGATGTGAAGCAGAGACTACCGCTCATAGAGGGACTCGTGGAGTACACGAGGAGCAGACTACGAGAGAAGAAGCGCGGCGAACCGGGGCGACGATAACGGCCACGTGCTTTTGTCGTGTTAAGCACATGCTACCATCGCTATCCGCTCTTGGGCACCTCCTACCGGATGGGTAGGGGGGATGAGCGTTGAGAATACCGTGTATGTACCGTTGAGCTTCTGGTGCAGGCCTCGGGACGGGGCTGGGGGCTACACCGGAGGCCGTTGAGCGCCTATAGAATGGGCCCAGCATGGGGCTTTGGGTTGGAGGTGGTGCGGCGGCCGGGATTTGAACCCGGGACTACCGGCTTGGAAGGCCGGCGTCCTAGTCCAGGCTAGACGACCGCCGCGCTCTCCGGGTTCTCCACACTCCCGGTTGGAGTGTTTTAAGCGGAGCGGGGTTGTGTTTCGCACTGGGCGGTTGAGGAGTAAGAGGGTCTCTGATTGTAAACCGGTGGTGATGAGCGGAAACGGGCCGACGCCCTCCCTCGTCCTACGCGCGGTGGTAGCCTGCGCCGAGGGCCTCTAGTACCGCCTCGAGTATTGCTTCGCTGGCCGATGGGTGTGGGTGTGTGACGCCTGCGACGTCCCGTAGCGTCAGGCCCCTCTCGATTATGAGGGTGGCTTCGGCTGCTAGCTCGGAGGCGTGTGGGCCGGCGAGCCTCACGTAGACTATCCTGCCGTTGTCTGTGCGGTAGCCTATCTCGGCGTAGACTAGTTGCGCGGGGTGTCCTCGTATCCTCGCTGGCGCGGCGAAACCCCAGTAGTAGCGTATGCTCCTAACGCCCTCCCCATCCTCCAGCGTGACGTCGACAAGCTCCGGGTCGGTGTAGATAACCTGGGGGTAGACTCTGGGTCTCCTCCACCAGCCCCAGCCGAGGATATCCGCGGCGACGGTCAGAGACTCCATTAGCGCCTTGTGCGCCAGGAAGGGTGGGCCCGCTGCGTCGCCAACCAGGTAGACGTTGGGGTTGCCCCGGAGGCGTAGCTTCTCGTCGCGCTCTAGCCTCGCGCCGAGCGTGTTCTGCACCGCGTCTAGCCTCGGCCTCCTACCGATGAGCACGAGCGCAGCGTCATACTCTCTGCACTCGCCACCCGCACACACAACCACGTGGTCGTCGCGGCATTTTACCCTGCTCACGGGGGTGGATACGCGGGTCTCCACCCTCTCGCGCCGCAGCATCCTCGAGGCTATCCTGGAGAGGCTCTCGGGCAGCCCCGGCAAGAGCCTCTCGAGAGCCTCGAATATCGTTACGCTCGCGCCTAGCCTAGCCAGCGCGAGGCTTATCTCGACGCCTGCGACGCCCCCACCGATAACCGCTATGTGATCCGCGCCGTCGGGGAGCCCCCTCGAGAACAATCCGCGATTATCGAGTATCCTCTCGCACCTCTCGGCCCACGAGGGCCACGCGGGCTGAGAGCCCGTCGCGACGAGGACACGCCTAGCCTCGAAGACCCTATCCCCGGCCTCTACGCGGCAGCGGTTAGCGTCACAACCGCGTAGCACGGCGTGTTCGCGTACGACGTTAACGCCTACCCTCGAGAGTAGAGCCTCGAGTCCGCCTCGCTCCTCGCTCGCAGACCTGATGGCAAAGTCCAGGGCCTTATGGAGAGCCCCCTCGGGGAGCCCTCCCACAATACCCAAGCGTCTAGCCTCGTGAGCGACCAGGGCATAGTGGAGGAGGGCCTTGGAGGGTATGCAGCCGTAGTTCGCGCACTCGCCTCCGAGGAACACCTCCTCGAAGAGCACGACCTTCAATCCAGCCTTGGCGGCCGTTACGGCCGCCGGGTAGCCCCCGATACCGCCACCCATCACGGCCAGGTCGTACACGGCGCTCAAACGACTCTGCACCCCACACGCCGCGCCCTGCCGCCACGAAGCCGGGTATAGAACGGTGCGCGGCGCTGGACGCCCCCAGGGCGTGTATAGGCGTGCTACTGGCCGTCGTGTTGGCTGGTGGGGCGGCCACCAGGCTACCCGGGAAGCTAGCGACGGTCGCGAAGCACGGCGAGAAGCTGCTACGCCACGTGGTGCGGGTGGCGAGCCTTGTAGCCGACGAGGTTGTGGTCGTTGCGCGGGGCTACGACCCCCGCTGGGGGCTGCACAGGTACGTCACCGTCTACGACGACCCGTTCTTCTACGGTAAGTGCGCGGGGCCGCTGGCTGGCATACTCTCGGCGCTGGGAGAGTCCCGGGCCTGGAGGGTGCTCGTGCTCAGCGGCGACTATGGACTAGTCACGCCGATGGTTATCGAGGCGCTGGTGGAGGCACACCGTGGGCGCGATACAGCTACGATACTCTGGTGTAATGGGCTCATAGAGCCACTCCTAACAGTCACGAGCCGCTCGACGCTCGAGAGGGTCAAGACGCTCTGCAGGACAAGCCCAGGGTTGAAACCGCGGCCAACGCTGGTACACCGGCTGGCCGAGACGCTGCTCCTCCTGCCAATCAGCCACCTGGCGGTTGATCCCGTCCTCCTCGCGAGTATAAACACGCCGTGGGATCTGGTCACGCCGCGGCCGAAGGCCAGAGCAGCGTGTAGGATGGAGCCCCGTGTCCACAAGCCGCCGTTAGCAAGCCTGCCCTTCGGGAGGCTCGGGGAGCCGAATGTGCTCCTGGCGGAGGCGAGGTACTGGCTCGAGCACAACGTTAACCACCTGGCACTGCACGCTGCTCTCGACGCGGAGGCTCTCGGGGCGACGGGGGCTGAGGCCCTAGCCAGAGAGGCTAGGGGGAGGCTGGGGTTGGAGAGGCTACACCAGGGTAGCGTGGCTCGCAAGGGACACTAGCGAAATACGGGCCTGGCCTCGTAACCTGCAACGGGGGCTGTGAAGACCTGAGGGCACCCTGACTGGTGACGAAGCCCACACCAGCGGCCCACGCGGAGCCCCCTAACCCCTCACACGTATACACTCGGGTGGTACACGAGGCGCCATGTAGACAGTCTTCCCGGCCTTGTAGACCGGTACCCCGCGCCTAGCGAGGCACTCCGTGTCAACCTCTAGTATCACGACGTCTGGGCCGTGGCGCCTGCCGGTCTCGTAGGCGTCCCTCGGATCAACCGTCATGTGGACCATCCTCCTCTTCATGGGTAGCAGCCCCTGCCTCATTATCGAGGGGAGGTTGCGCCTAACCGTACCGTGGTAGAGGATGCGGGGCGGGTTGGGGTCCGGCTCCAACCGGTAGACGACTTGTATGCTGTGCCCGTACCTGGCTCGTATCCGGTCGCCGTGCACCTCGAAGCGGCCCTTGGGGTCTAGCGCGGCGAGCGCCAGTATATGCTCCCTAGTCACCCACTGGTAGGCCTCGCGGTTCCTCCAGCACCTTCGTATCCCGCGGACAAGCTCGTCCAGCTGTACCCACCCCTCCTCGTCCGGCTCGAGGCAAGCCTCCCACGGGCCGTGGCGTAGGAGGAACGAGACTAGCTTCGATAGCCGGAGCCTCTGCTCGCCCGTCATCAGCAGGCTTGCTGGCCGCCCGCAGTGCACCGGCTCCTCGGTGTAGGCGCCGCAGACGCTACACTTGTACACGGGCTTCAAGGCCTAGGCGCCCCCGAGGAGCGCCAGGACAACCGCCGCGACTATCGCTGTTAGTAGCGCTGCATGCAGGAAACCGGCCTCGGTGAACCTCGCGGAGATCTTACCCGCCACCATGCCCATCATGAAGCTGTTCACGAGCACAGCCATCGAGAATATCGTGGCAGCCTGCCAGAACTGCTCCGGCGTGAAGCCCGCGAGGCCGCCAAGCGCCTCCTGGGGTGCAGCGGTGAGCGTCTGCACCGTGAACTGCAGCACCATCACCGTGGCGACAGCCGTCAGTATGGCGCCGAAGTATGGCATGAAGACGTAGGGCCTCGTCCTCCTCTTGAGATCCACCTCCAGCTCCGCGAGGACGGACGTGAACCTCGCGAGCGTATCGAGGGTTATCGGGCTACCACCGCCAACATCGATAGCATCCACGAGGAACGTCAAGATCATGACCGTGAACCAGTCTTTGACTCGCTTCAACACCGCCTCGGTGCTCTTGCGGAGCGGAAACCCCCAGGCGACCCTAGCGGCTATCTGGCGCACGATCCACGTGAACCTACCATAATCCCTCCTCGCGACGTACACTAGGCTCCTCTCGGGTGAGAGGCCGGTCTTCCTAACCTCAGCGAGGTCGCGTAGGAAGCTAGCGAGGCTATGCTCTAGGCCCTTGGCGCCCCTGGTCTCCGAGAGGAACGCTACCGCCGTTGGCACCGCCACAGCCTCGAGGGAGACCAGCGTAGCCACCAGGGTCAACATGAACGTCTTCTTGTCGTAGTTCCCGGCCATTATGTTGCCGAGCACGCCGGTGACAGCCGTGAGCAGGAAGAAGAGCACGAGAGCTAAGGGTATGCTAGCCAGGACGACCCTCTTGGACTTCTCTAGCTTGATGCCGCTAGGTGGCAACATCTTACCAATAACGACTAGCGTCGCGAGGCTCACGAGAGGCAGGACTATGAACGAGAAGAGGATGAAGCTGATGAGCGCCTGGGGCCCGCCTCCCCCTATGCCAAGCAAGCTACCAGCCGCGAAGAACACGTAGAAGCCTATCGAGCCTATCACAGCGAAGATTATGTAGGCCTCTGCGAACGTAGCTATCCTCTCCGCGACGACGCGTATAGCGTTGATCCTGGCCTCGAAGAGCGTCGTCGTCTTAGCCTCCAGGTAGTGTACGATATCGCCGCCTGTCCTTATCACCGAGACCCAGCCGAGCATAAAGTCCTTGAACAGCCTGTTAGGGTGCCTTGCAGCCACATACTCGATAGCCGAGAGGATGTCGCGTCCGAAGAACCTAACCTCCCTCATTATCCTCCTAGCTTCGTTCCTCATCGCGAAGAACACCTTAGACTCGGCCATCTTCTCGATGATCTTGCCTATCGATATCCCGCCCCTAGCCAGGGTGGTCATGTAGGTGGCCGCGAAGGGCAGCTCGTACTCCACTCTCCTTGAGCGCTCGCCGGCCTTGCTCTGGGGGTACATCAGGCCCATGAGGAACGTGTACACCGGGATCATCGCGAGGACTATCGCGATTATCAGCTTAGCGGGTAGGGGTAGAGGCAGGTAGATCACCGGGAGTAGGGCGAGCAGAACAGCCACAATAGCGAGGTAGGTAACGAATATCACGCGCGCGCCGTACACAGCTGGGTGTACGTTCAAACCAGCCTCGGCCAGAAGCCTCTCAAGCTCGAACGTCCTCGCGAGCCTAGCGCCAAGGTCGCCAAAAGCGCTGAAAGCAATGGCGTCAAACTTCTCGGTGAAGGAGAGGGGTCTCGAAGGCGTGAGGTCTATCAAGCCGGGCGGTGCGGGCTGCCCCGCGCTTCTCTCTTCCCCACGCTTTCTCCTCGATAAGCGGAGAAACGGCAAGATACTCATCCAGGAGCTATCCCGAACAAACTAGCCCTCTCTAGGCTTTGCGTCTACTCAGAGACGAGAATCTCCGTGATAGTCACGCTTTCTGTTCTGCTCTCCTCTTGCGCCTCCTCCTAGCCAGCCTCTCTAGCTCAGCCTCCGCGCGCTTGTAGACCTCGTCGGGCCTCGAGTAGTAGCTCTGCACTATCTTCGCGACCTCCTCGACGGTGCTGACACCCCTCTCGGCCATCCACTGGAGCACCTTCGCCCTCCTCTCGAGCTCGGCTAGCATCTCTTCGTGCGTCATGCCTATCTGCATGCCTATCCTTCGCAGCATCTCGCTCTCGTGGAAGAACGTCTCGAAGGTGTCGGTGAATGCGTCCCACCTGGCGACACGCTTGTAGTTATCGTACTCTAGTATCTCGAAGACGTCGGTTATCCTCCTCTCGATCCTGCCCTGCGGGTTCTCCGGGGTGCGTATCCTCACACGCTTGATGATAATCGCGAGGTTCATGAGCGGGATGTAGCCGGGCGGGATGTTCATGGGCGGGGAGGTTAGCCTCTTCACAGCTGCTTCGACCGACTCAGCGTGGAGCGTCGTGAGGCCGCCGTGGCCGGTGGCTATAGCCTGGAAGAGGACGTAAGCCTCCTCGCCACGCACCTCACCCACGATTATCACGTCTGGCCTGTAACGCAGGCTCACCTTTACCAGGTCGAAGAGAGTAACCTCGCCTACCTTCTCGGCGCCAATGCCGTAGCTGGGCCTCGCTACTAGCTGTACCCAGTTCTCGAGGGGTATCTTGAGCTCCGGGGTATCCTCGATAGTCACCACCTTTATCGTCGGACGGAAGAGGGTGGCCAGCGCGTTGAGTGTGGTGGTCTTGCCGGAGCCGGTCACGCCCATGACCATCGCGGTTAGCTTGTTCTCCATGGCTATCCAGAGGTAGGCTGCAATCTCGGCTGTCAGCGTCTTCCTCCTAATCATCTCGGCTATGGTGACCGGCTGCTCCCTGAACTTACGGATGGTGAACGTCGAGCCTTTGGTCGAAACCTCCTTCTTGAACGTTGCTGCGAGACGGTGGCCGCCCGGTAGTATAGCGTCTAGTATCGGGAAGGCTGTGGAGATGTGCTTGCCCGAGATGTGCGCGAGCCTCAGCACGTACTCGTCGAGCTCGTCGTGCGACCGGAACACTATGTTCGTGGGGACGCTCTCATACTTACGGTGCCAGACGTACACTGGTATCCCGACGCCGTTGCAGCTGATATCCTCGATGTACGGGTCCCTCATCAGCGGGTCGATAGGCCCGAATCCGATGACGTCACGCTCGATGTAGTACATTATCTTGTGCCAGGAGACGCCCGGCACGTCGCCAAGTGATATCCGGAACTTGTGGATAACACGCCTAGCCTCCTCGCGGAGGTACTCGCGCGGATCCTCAACCTCCTCTGGCAGCTTAAGCTCCCACTGGAGCGCCTCAACGATCCTCTTGAATATCCTCCTCTCTCGCCTGGTCAACGGGAGCTCATCCACACAGTACTTGTAGCCACCCGTCTCGACGTTCCGGAGTATCACGGCGTAGGCGTACGGCTCGTAGAGGGGGTAGCGCTCGACGACCTCGTACCCCCGCTCGATGCAACCTCTCTGCTCGCTAGTAGCCCCCTCAGCCTCGACAGCCTCCGCTCTAGCCACGGCTACACCCCTACACTGTGTACACCGGACGCTCAGAACTCCCCATAGTGGCTATCGGCGGGGTAGGAAATGTCGGGAGTCGTTAGAGTTTAGGTAGGGTGTGCACCGCCAGTGTGACCGGGATTATGGTATGGCTGTTAGGCTCGCCGCGCTGATAGTAGCCACTCTAATCACGCTTATCCTCCACGTGGTTGTTGCCCACGCCCAGCTACCCCCCTACAAGCCCCCCTATATCGAGGTGCAGGTGCCGGGGCGCGTAGCCACAGAGTACTTCGACGGCGGCAAGCTCTGGGTGGTGTACGAGCAGGGCGGCGAGACGCACATAGCACTCTACACGCTGGTTGGGGGTGTGCCCGTCCAGCAGTGGGTTAGTAGTGTGCCAGGCGAGCCCATTGCAACAGCGACGACCGACGACCTTAGCCTGCTGGCCGTGGCGACCAGCGCCAAGAAGATAGTCGTGTATGATGTGAGCGGGCTGCCCATCCTCGAGATAGAGCGTGGCGTGCGCGGCAAACCGCTCTACGTCGCGCTCGCCTCGAGGAGCGGCGGCAAGGTAGATACTCTCATCGTCGTCGAGGTTGTCGGAGGCTCCTCGTACTGGGTTTACGCCTACGCCCTTGACAGGCCGGCTGCGAGGAGGGCTGAGCTCTGGCTCCCCGTACCCTCAGACCTCACGCTGGACAGGTTCAAGGTTGTCCCGGTGCGCGTGGCTGCGCGCGAGACCGCCGAGCCGGAGATAGCCGTTGTGCGCGTAGTGAACGTGGAGCTGAACTACACTGGGACGGTGGTAGAGGGTGACTATGCGCTAGTCGCCGAGGTGTATCGCGTCACGGATGCCCCCGGTGGCCTCGTCTTCGTGAAGAGCATGGCTGGCAACGTGACCCTAGGCTACGAGGTCGGCCGCGAGCCCTACACGATATCGAGTATAGACTCTGTAGTCGTCTACCGGTTCGAGGGGAGCGACACGCTATACCTGCTCGCGAGCCTAACGCTCCAGCAGGCTAGCGTCCCCGGGGTCACGAAGACCCAGCTACCAGGCAACATCTACGGCTTCGTCGTCGCTGACCTCTCGAGGAACGAGAGTATAGTCCGCTACGAGGATAGCAGCGTGGGCACCCTCGACTTCTACCCGATGGCGGGGCCCGCCAGGTCCTTCGCCGTGACAAGCGACGGCGGGATAATCGCGGTCGGCTCGAGCGACTATAACGTCTACATGTTCTTCCGTGGGGTGGACGCCTACCGGGTCCGCTACTCGATTAGCCTCGGGAGTAGCGTGACAACCGTTGACATGACCCCGATTGGCAACCTGGTGGTGGCGGGTGCCAGCAACGGCGCGCTCTACGCCTTCAACGGCGGCGACGGCGAGATCTACTGGAGTCTACCCTCCCAGAGCAGCGTCACATCAGCTACCATCACTGCCAGCTACGCGGCTTTCGGCACCGAGGGCGGCCGCGTGATAGCCTTCACCAACCCGCGCGTCAAGCTCTACTATCTCGGCGTGCAGCTCAACCTTACGAACGCCCCCGACTACGTCCTAGAGGCGACCACCAACATAACAGTCGTGGGCGTCTACCACGCGATGCTGGTTAACATTAGCGTCTCGGGCGTGACCAGCGAGCTTGTCGAGAGGCCCTTCTTTGCTCTCCTGCCGGCCGCCAACTACACGCTGATAGTCGATAACGAGGTCCTAGGCGTGGTGGTCTACAGCGTCACCCTCTCGGCCAACGTGGTCTACTGGCTGCAACCCGAGGCGTTCAAACTACCAGTCTACACGTTGACCGTGTGCCTCCTCGACACTATCACCCGGGGGCCGCCGGCGGACGCCCTCCTGAGGATAGAGCAGGTGCCCTTCCCCGGGCAGAACGAGACAAGCCTCGCCGTGTACACCCTCCCGTTCAACGAGACCGGGTGCGCCTCAGCGAGGCTACCACGCGGCTACTACACCATAGGGCTCCTCTCCTGGCGCTACCCCCCGGTGATAGAGGGGGCGCCACACACGATCAGGTTGTGGAGCGACACTCTCATCCGTGGCAACGTGACGCCCTACACGGCGAGGGTGACGGTCAGCGTCGCCACTAGCTACGGTATGCCCCTGGCGGGCGCCACGGTCACACTCTACGACCCAACCACCGGCCTAGAGTATAACGCGACGACGAGCGGCACCGGCACGGTTGTAATCGACGGCGTGGCTTACGGCGCCTATCGGGTTAGGATACACCACCCCCACATGAAGCCCTACGAGACGCGCCTCCTCGTCAACGAGAGTAGTGTCGCGCTAAGCGCCACGCTGAAACCAGAGACATACTTCGTCACGATAATGGCCGTTGATGCCGAGACTGGGGCCCCGGTGGAGGGCCTAACCATCAAGATAACCAGGGTGTTCGACGGGTACACTGTGAGCGTCACTGTCGAGAAGAGCTATTACATCGCGAGGCTCGAGTACGGCGAGTACCGTGTGGAGATAGTGAAGACGGGCTACCAGCCCTACACGGCGAGCTTCACAGCAGACCATGATATGAGGATCGAGGCCCGCCTCACGCCAATACTCTACACGGTGACAATCCAGGTGGTTGACAGCCTCTACCAGAGGAGCCTCCCCGCCCGCATAGTGGTGTTCAACCCGGAGACGGGTAGGAGGCTCGAGAGTGTAACCGCGACGGGGGTCGCGACGCTACAGCTGAGAGCCGGGAGCTACGTGCTACGCGCCTACTCGCCCTACGCCCACCCAGCCACAAAGACGTTCATCGTGCCGGGAGCCGACCGTATCGTCGTCGAGCTGGTGCCCCGCAACTTCACGGTAGTAGTGACCCCCATTGACTCCCTCGCGGATGTGCCAATAGCGCTGCTCGGGTACAACGCGAGTGGCGTAATAGAGTGTAGCGACACCGGCGAGTGGAGCATGGAGTGGGTGAACGGGAGCCTAGTAGCGACGCTACCCTACTCGAGGGGCTGTAGGGTCACCATCCAAGCCCCGTACTACAACCCGCTCGTCGAGACGATAGGCGACATTGGGGCCAACACGACGCTGAGGGTCGCGCTCGAGCCGGTGCTCTACACGCTCGTTATACGCGCTCGGAGCGAGTACGGGATACCCACGTCCTTCAACGCCACGGTGACTGGCGGGCCCCTAAACGAGAGGTTCACCGTCTCTGGGCGTGGGGAGGCGACCCTAAGGCTGAGGCCCGGCGTCTACACGGTACGCGTCACCGCCAAGTACCACGAGGCTAACGAGACGAGGGTTGTAGTCGAGGGGGACACTAGCGTAACCGTGACGCTACCCCTCCGAGTCTACACGGTAACCCTCCGCGCCATAGACTCGACGACCGGCAACCTCGTCACCGGCGCCACGGCGGTATTGACGAGAGTCGCGCCAACACAATCCAAGCCCGTCGTACTAGACCTCCGCGCCGGCACGGCGAGGATCCCGCTAACCTGGGGCACCTACAAGGTCAGGATCAGCGCACCAGGATACGCCGAGAAGACAGTGACGTTCACGGTGCCAGAGGCTACTAGCGTCGCCGTCCCACTAGACCCGCTCACATTCACGCTAAGGCTGCGAGTCGTCGACGCCCTCACCAACGAGCCCATCGGGAACGCGACGGTCATGATATTCGGTGTGCGGACCGGCACAGCAGTCAAGGCGCTAACCGACAAGACGGGTAGCCTAAAGCTAAGCCTGCGCAGCGACACCTACAGGATAGTCGTGCTGGCAGAGTACCACCTCGGCGCCGAGAGGCAGGTAACCCTCCTCAACGATACGGAGCTCACCGTCAAGCTAGAGCCCGTGAAGTACACGCTGACGCTCAGAGTGAGCGACGGCGTGACGCTCAAACCCTTCACGGGCAAGTGGTATGCGGTGTTCGAGAGGAAGGAGGGAGGCTTCAAAGAGAACATGACCTTCGAGGGCCCGGAGGCTGTGGTCCAACTCCCCTACGGCACCTATAAGGTCGTGCTAGGCGCGCCGAGGTACGACAAGAACGTGTTGAACGTGGAGCTGTACAACGATACGACCCTCAAAGCGGCGATACCCAGGAAGAGGTACACCGTTACGATAAAGGTGCTAGACGCTAGAGGCTCACCCGTCCCCAACGCGATAGTCACGCTAACCCTCACAGAGACCGGCGCCCAGCTCTACACCGGGGTGACCGGCGACGACGGCACGGTCACACCAAGCCTACCGTGGGGCACGTACAGGCTCACCATCGAGGCGGGAGGCTACCACCCATACACGACCATCGTCACGGTCAAAGAGGAGGGCCAGACGATACCAGCGATGATACGCCCAACGCTAGCCAAGATAATCCTAGACCTACTCCCAGCGATAATAATCGCAGGCGCGGTGATAGGCTCGGCAGCGTGGATAGGGATCAGGGTGCGCAGGAAACCAGTCAGCCTAGAGCTGCTAGAGGAGGAAAGCGAGTAACCCCCGCAGTCGCCACACGCCCACCATACACTTGTAGAGTCTAGCTCTGCTCTCCGCCCTCGCCATGCACCCTGTTAAGCTCCTCAATAACCCTCTTAACGATCTCGAGCGTATCGGGGGTAAGCGGAGCCTCGACAAGAACCCCATTCACCTCCAAGACCAGACGCACACCCATCCACACCACCTCCAGCCTAGAACCAGGCACGACACCATCCCCAGGCACCCACCACCGCAAGTAAATACACAAGCAGCAACACGCCACGACATATAATGAAGAGTAACACAGATAGGTTATGACGCTCTACAATCAGGAGAGAACCAGCCCCGGCTAGTAAAGACCCTATAGTAGGTATGAATGTAGTTATGTATCGAAGGTGAGCAATAGGGCTTATCGCGAAGAAGATGGGTTTGAATCTACGTGTTGTCGAGTTTTTCGCTGAGCATGGAGTTGAGGAATCTTGTCGCCGAGCTAGGCTACCAACTGGAATTATTGCTCGACATTGCCGAGGTGTACGCTAGGAGGCCTGAAGACTACATACTCGGCTGGAGACAAGCTCCTTAGAGAGTTGGGTGGCAAGCCCCCGGAGAACCGGCTCCGGGAAGCTATCGAGTACATCATAAACTCCATTCAACCAAGAAGCCCATAGAATATAACGCTCGCATCCGCGCCGCTGAACCCTATCCCGCCACAGGAGGGGGTACAGACACACCCACCGGTAGACGACAGCCTTAGAAGCAGGCTAGCGGAAGGCGCGTATACATACGTACGTCAATTTCAACTGGGACAATCCCGCGGAGGAATTGACCTCAGTATTGAAGCGACTAACCTCAACTATAGCTTATGCCCTGGCGAGCTGATTTATTGCATCATGGTCGGCTATGGGTATTGGATAGTGGTCTAGGCTTAGAGTGGGACGGGAACCCGGATGTATTATCGTCGAAGCTTGTCACGCCTAGTCACAATGAGTATAGTGCAGAGGTTCACGGCTATGGTCGCTGCGAGGGGAGTTAGCCATGCTAGTATCAGCGCTATGGGGTTCTGGAGGAGGTTATACAACCATGTCACGATGACCACCCTCTACTAGGGCCTTTCCGGAAGGATAAATACGTATAGTATGTGGTTGTCGAACAACACCAGGTCGTTAAACTCTAGGTCTATACTCTCACCGCTTCTCACTATGAGTTTCTCGCCTCTCCTAAACACGACAAGATCCGTATACGCGTACATACTTGTGCCCCTCACATGCCTCTTAACCGCGAGGTACACTGGTCGTCCATCAACACGTATAACGCCTCTAGAGCCTATGCTTACCTCGCCGTAACCTAGCGGCTTGTAAACACCATCTATAACGATATGAGGGACTAGCAGTTGCGGGTTAAAAGATGCAACAATCTTCAACAGCTGGAGAGGATCAAGGCTGTTACGATACTCGGGATCCAGCACCAGCTGTGTGAACAGTTCCAAGAGGCTACTTGGAGCGGGAGCCAACGAGAGCGCCTTGGCGAACTCTTTTGGGTCGCGTGGCGGGCTTAACCCGGTAACCAAGTAGTAGTATATGCCGGCAAGGCTGTAGAGATCGCAGCCAGAGCCGGGGGTCTCGCCGCCGAGAGCCTCTGGGCACGTATACCCTGGTGTTCCTGCCGCGAAGCCCGCAGCGTCAAAAGGTCGTGCAACACCAAAGTCGATGAACACCATGCCACGCTTGGGAACTGGTATAACGTTACCCGGCTTTAGGTCGCAATGAGCAAAACCACGGCCGTGGATATGGACTAGCGATGCGAGTGTATAGAAGACGGCTGTGACAGCCTTAAGGGGGTTCAAGCGGCCGACGGCGTTAAGGCTCTTGTAGGGTATGTACTCTATCGCAACGAGCTTGACATCATCTAAGTCTAGACGGGTATGCAGTCTGGGCACTATAGGCATATCGTGCAATACGCTCAGCACTTGCGCCTCGTTAGTTATTTGGCTAGTGCCGCTCCCCCAGCCAAGCTTGACGATAACACGTTTATTCTGATACAGGGCTAGCAGAGTCATCCTGCCACGAGAGTTCTTTAGCAACCTGAGAGGCTGGAAGCCTAGAGTCGATAGCCTTGACTCTATATCCCCTGGCATCATGGTGTACTCCCAGCTGTTAAGAAGCGTGTTGTGATGCTCGTCTTTAACCCTATGGAAGCTCAACTATAATGACTGTGGCGTCGTCCGGTGGGCTGCCTCCGCTTCCCGACAGCAGCCTTCTCAGGATACGCTCTGCTGTCTCGTGGGGGTCCCTGGTCTCTGACACTATGCGCGATAACTCCTCGTCATGCACATAATTATGGATGCCATCGCTAACAAGTAGTATTCTAGCGGGTCTATTCACCTTATGGTAGGAGTAGTAAGGTTCTGCTCGCCTATCCTGTAAGCTTGAAACGACATTGGTGACCACGTTGGGATTCATGGGGTCTACGTGATCCTGCGTCAATAGCTTGAGCTTATTATTGGCATCGTGTATGTATAGACGTGTGTTACCAACGTGTACAAGGAATACGTAATCACATAGTATCAGTGTACCTGTCAGCGTGGTTGCAGCGTAGATGGGTACACCCAGTGTCCTAGAGTACTCGGCCAGCTTGGCTTTGAGAGTCTCATCTGCCCCCTGAACACTTTGCATCAAGACGCCGCTGACAGCGATCGATATGTCTCTGAGTCTTCTCTCTAGTGCGTCACACGTTCTGGTCTTGCTATGCGCCTCCACCATACCAAGGATTTGGGGGAGTGAGAAAGTCACTGTGTTTAGAAAGTAGTCAATGACGGCCTTGGATGCTAGTGCGCCTAGACCGCCACCCGATACACCGTCAGCTATAGCAGCGATAACATACTCTATCTTGTCTCTCCCGATGTCAATGCGGCCAAGTTCACATCTCGCCTCATCTTCGTTCCAGTAGTGCCTGGCACCGCGAATGCTCTTAATTATACAGCGGGCTGTGCTGCGTGACGCAACGCTGCGTCTAACAGCCATTAGTGTAAGTGTACTCGTCGCTAGTGTAACCCAGGGTAGTGCGAGTGCAGCTGTCTCCAGGAGCATCGACATCACGCTACTCCACCTCATGAGAGGTAGACCTCGTTACCTGTCTGGTCTAGTGTCATACGAAGCCCGAGCTCATCGAGACCCTCTTGGAGCAGCTTGAGTATATTACTTACATTCTTGAAGCCGTATCTCTCCTTCACCTCGTTGAGATCAAGCCTACCTCTAAGCACTAGCTCCCCTATGAGCCTCTCACGTATATGCTCCTCGACAGCCTTAGCTTCGTTCTCAAATATCTTCGCGAGTATCTTGATAGCGAATATAAGCGCTAATAGCGTGACAAGAGGCACCACAGCCTCATTCACGTACGCCTTTATGCCGGTCATTACGTCATTTGCTCTGGTCAACACGTCCAGCTTCACAATAGCATTATAAGCTAGCATTATAGTGAATAAAGCCTTTAATCCTATAGCAAGATACCCAAGAAACTTGCCAAGTACCGAGATAATACCATAGTATCTTGCTATGGGCACAACCGGGCGCTGAACACTCTCCGCTATGCTCAACCACCGCTCACCTCTAAGGCTGTTGAGACTGTTGCGACGATGGCATTAGGGGGGCCGCAAACTTAAAGACGATGTTTATGACCCCCGCTGGCGATATCACGTCGCCATCTTTGAGTTGTATCCAGCCTCTGCCTTTGATTGGCTGGTTGTTGAGAAACGTCGGATTTGTGCTGTAATCGTCGCGTATGTAGCATATTATCGTGTTAATGTCGCGAATCTCGCACCATATCCGGAACTGCCCGCCCTTCTCCCTCCTCGTGATATACCTTATGTACGGCTCTGGAATCAGCCCCTCGAAGTCCTCACGACCGAACACTCTGCTCTTCTCGTACACCTCTATGTACCTACCATCGGGGAAGATCAGGCGGTATGGTATTGGCAACTCCATTGTGGTTGGCAGCGTTGAGCGGCCTACACCGTGCTGTTGCACCGGCTGGGGGGTCAGAGAGGCAACCACAGTCTCGCTGGAGGATACGGCTGTGGGTCGTGACATGGAGACGGTCTGTGGTGTGTGTTGTGAGGAGGAGTATGCAGGTGGAGGTGCTTGCTGGTCTCCACCCCGCTGGTAGTATTGCGCGAATGTCGCGCTCATAACTCTAGTCTCATCTAGTCTAGCCCCACAGTTTTGACAGTAGATGGCATCAGGCGGGTTTGCATAACCACATGCCGGGCAGCGTTTTCTACCAGCCGCATTGAAGTGGTACGAGGACATGTATCCCACCCCTCTAGGCCAACGGAGTACCACACTTCTTACAATACTTGGCATTAGGGTCGTTTAACGTACCACACCTACTACATACCCTCCCTCCGGTAGTGCCTCTAGCTTGTGCTACCGGCGATACCATAGTTTGGCTACCAGATGGAATGCTAGGAGGTTGCGGGGTGCCCCCCACAGCACCAGACATGGGAGTTACCAGTGTCTCGCCGCCTGTACCGCCTGACGGTGAGGTGGGCGGCTGCACACCTACTCCTCGGGGTTGAGGCTGGAGTGTCGGGGGTGGCGGAGGGGGCGGCGTACGTGGTACACCAGATCCACCTGTTGCTGGCTGCACCCCACTGTTCTGCGATGGCTGGGTTCTGCCAACTACCGTCTCCACTTGCTTTCTCCCGCGCTTCTTCGTTATCATAGGCAATACCAGTATGTACAGGAGGACTCCTAGAACGACTATGCCTATTATGATGAAGATCGCTACTAGAGCCTCTAACATTGCCTAGCACCCAATTTACTAATACTGTAAAGAGCATATATATAATGAATGTTGGAGCGTGTAGTGCTGGAGGTGGTCGGTTATACCGGGCCCTTTGACCAGGGAACTTCTAACAATGTCTCCAGAGATCAATCTAGAGGTACAGATAACCTTCGATCTACGTTCCACGATCCTCTACTATGCTGCTAGGGTTACTACTCATACACTGGTGATACTCAGATACATCATTATAATCTCCTTGATAATAACCGGGTTGAACATGCTTACGAGGCTCGACTTACTTACGTCCCTATTGTTAAAATGGCCACCCGATGTATCGGGCATAGCCCTCCTCATCCTCAACGGGTGGATATACGCTGTTTTCGCGTATGTGATAGTTGCGGCGTTGAAAGTTGCTTTCGAGAAGCTATACCTGGATTATGTGCAGTCGAGGATAAACGAGCTTGAACGTATCATCAGTAGCTCACCCGGCGCGGTACCAGTAGCGAAGCTAGTTGAGATGCTTGGGTTGAGGAACATCTACGAGTTTCTCGCAGCGGCAAACGCGTATCTCCTCAAGAGGGGTTCGAAGAGGGTGTACAGAATCCAGGTTGACCCCAATACTGGAACCGAATACTTGGTGGAGAGCACGTTAAGCGGACAACCGGTGTCTCTGCCAGCTGTGCCGAGCAGCAATGATAGTAGTGAGGCCGAGACAGAGATCTTCGGCTCGTTTGGTAGTGAAGAGCAGCGCTGAAACCATAGGGTGACAGTGAAATGACCGGCTGTCGGCTTGAACAGAAGCCTGCCGAGCCTATCCAGGGTACTGCGAGCACCTATCATGTTGTGAAGCTGCTTGGTAGCGGGGGTCAGGTGTGTGCATGGCTAGGTGTAGATAGAGCCACGGGCGAGTATGTTGTGATTCGTGTTCCTAGGCCGGATCTACCCCCGGATCTCTATCAGTTGCAGGTGAACAGGCTTAGGATAGCATACCGGATACTCTATGTGCTATATCAATATGCGTCCCAGACGAGGCTCCACATGTACTTCGAGCAGCCTCATGATTATACCGATATGGATCACACGTTCATGATGATGACTAAATATGTCGAAGGAGATGACCTCGAATCTTTCATCGCATGCAGTGAGATGGGTATGTTATCGTCAGAATGTAAGCGGGTAGTAGGTGGTCTGCTTGATGCCGTGTACTTCATGCACCAGTTGGGCATTATACACCGTGATATAAAGCCGAGGAACATTAGGAGTGCTCCGTGGGGTCCGGTGCTCATCGACTTTACAACTGCAAAGTACTTTTACGACGTGACTCTTGGCGACGTTTATGTTTATTCTACCGGTGGGTACACCGCCCCCGAGCAGATGGAGTACGCGATAGCCTCTCCACAAAGTGACGTCTGGAGCATGGGCGCTACCTTGCTGAGACTAGCAGCTAGGAAGGAGCCAGCAAGAATACTCCGGGGGTACCCGAAGCAGCTGCGTCGCCTAGCACCACACGACATTAAGAGGATTGCTCCGCGAGCAGAGGGGCTGGCTGAACTGATAGCGGCGGCTCTCGACCCGGACCCGTGTCTACGTCCAGCCACGCTGGACGAGGCTAGAACGCTTATCGGCGGTGGGAGCATAGAGGTGGGATTCGCGGAGGTGATCCTCCTAGGCAACAAGTATACCATAGAAGAGCGTGGTGTATGCATAGGAAGATCTAGCTCGTGTCACATCCAGATACCCCGGGATAGGGACCCAAACAACTTCATATCGGGTGTGCATGCAGTGATATTCTGGGATGAATTGAGGAAGGAGTGGATGATTCAAGATATGTGCAGCTTGAACGGGACTGCGGTGTGGAGGCCGGGTATCGACGAACACTGGGTGATAGTTTGGCCGGGAAGGAAGGTGACCGGACATATATGCATAAAGGGTCATCCCGTTGGCGAGCCACTCCCTCTCGGCAAATCAGCACTGATATCCCTCGGTTTCGATCAAAACCTAGGACCTTACCTTATCGCAGTGTTTCGTGCTGGGCCACAAATTATATCGTCTATAGCCTAAACGCTATGGATAACGATACTTACCCTCTCTAGCTAAGAAGTTGGTGGTAACACTTGCTCACGAGCTTATACATCATTTATAAGCTACTAAATCGGTATTGAAGCTTGACTATATCATGCAGGGATTTGTATTTAAACTAGCATTGTATGCACGAATTGCGACGTGATGGCTCAAATAGAGCGGATGGTGCCTTATGTCTGTAGACAGCATGAGGTGGAAATGTGGAAGAAAGCCTACAGACTCGCCTTTTATTTGTGGCTTAATTGGAGTGTACGCTCAGTAGTTTACGACATTGCTCGAAGCATTATTCATATGTAGTAGTGTAAGTTGGGTACGAGTATGACTCTAGTTTTATACCATTGGGACAATAATGGCTGAGTGTACTTATGTACTAGCATGTACAAGCTGTGAGGATAAGAAAGCATGGGATATACGATGAAAGCTTCCTAGGACAACGATGATAGTACTGAAGGCGGCCTGTACATCATTAGCTTCTCTGTGGCGTGTATCGGGAGAGCCTAGGGAGGCTCCTCTACTATGATACTCTGGGTATAATACCCTGGGTATGATACTCTGGGTATGAGGATTGGCGTTGAGGGTTGTAGTTGAGAGGCCGTGGCTCTCCAGGTTTCTTTTGAGTGGTGGGAGGAGGCTGTTATATGGTAGGAGGAAGACGGGGAAGACCTTCTACGCTAGGAGGGTTCTCCGCGAGTACCAGTTTTTTATCGTGCGGAGGGGCGGGGCGATATACGACCCGGTTAACGACGAGACCCTCGACGTTGCGGGTTTCCTTCGTCTCTGTAGGCTCGGCGAGCGGATAATCCTTGATGAGTTCCACCGGGCTGACCCCAGGATATTCGATGCTGTGCAGGCGGGCGTGTGTAGCGAGGAGCTTGTTTTCATCACCTCGACTCTCCACTACTACAGGAGGTTTGTGGAGGAGCCGGAGGCGCCTCTCAAGGGCCTCTTTGCCGTGCGGCGCGTTGGGCTCCTAACGCCCCTTGAACTCTTGAACACGGGTTGGGGTGGGCTGGAGGAGGAGCCCGCTAGGCTCATAGAGCATCTCGTCTTCTACCAGGAGCCCGTGTTGATAGGGAGGAGTCTCGGTGACATAGTAGCCTCGGGGATGGAGTATGCGCGTTCGCTTCTCGGCGAGGTGCTTACCGAGGAGGACCACCGCTACACGGCTAGATTCGACGCTATACTCGAGGCTATAGCGGCGGGGCGCACCAGGCTAACCGAGATATCATCCTACCTCTACTTGAGGGGTTTGATAGAGAAGGATTCACCCAGCCACGTCACGAAATACCTGGATGTGATGGTGAGAGTCGGGCTCCTGGAGAGGCTGGAGGTTTGGGGTAGGAGGAGAGGCAGCATATACCGCCACTACTCGCCCCTAACCGACCTCGCCTACCACCTCCAGGCGAGATACGACTTCTACGAGGTGCCCGCGCCCCTCGAATACGGGGTGAGGGCCGCCAGGCAGCGCCTCCCCCTGCTCGTAGAGGTGTTCGCCGAGAGGCTACTGGCGCAGCTCTACGGGTTGAAGCCTGTGAAGATACTAGAGCCGGAGGTCGACATCGCGCTCGTGCGCTTCAAGAGGCTCGAGCTAGTCGCCGAGGTCAAGTGGGTCTCTAGACTCTCACGGGACGAGGTAAGGAGGGTAGAGGAGAAGCTCTACAGGCTAGAGGCGGAGAAGCGCATCCTCATAGTCCCGGATGAGAGCATAGTCCCCGAGACTAGCCTCGAAGTGTGGGACGCGAAGAGGATGATAAAGGAGGCGAGAGCAGCCAAGAGCATCCTCGAGAACCTCTAGGTCCCCGGCGGCTTCTTGCATTAGATACGCACGGTGCGAGGCTGGTTGGGTAGCCTAGCCTTCCCCCAATCCTAGTCTTTAGCTCCTGGTGGTCTCCGCTAGCGCCTCTAGCGTCTCGAGTAGCCACTTCTCGGTCCTCTCGTGGGCGGCCACGTGCCTGTTCCAGTCGCGGTTTACGACGTGGACCCAGTAGGCTAGGAAGACGCCGAGCGTCAACAACGTGGCGACGATGTAGAGTATTGTTGGCCTCTCGGGTGTAGCCTCTCCCTCTAGGATCGGGGGTCTTGCGGCCGCGACGCCCTTCTCGCGGAGCACCTCGTATATCTGCTCGTAGAGCCTCCTCTCTACCCTCTCGTGCCTCGAGAGGTCGCGGCTCAGGAAGTGAAGTATGTAGAGTATCACGATGCTGAACACCAGGTATACTATAGCCCAGAGGCCCGGAGAGTGCTCCGACAACGCGTCCCTAGCGTCATCCACCCGGTCCCTGAGCGCCGCGAGCCTAGCCCTATCCACCCCAAGCTCGGTGAACAACTCGTACACAGTCTGGTATATCCTGTCCACCCGGCGCCTATGGTCCACCTCCCTAGCGACCAGCTTGTAGACGGCATACACCGACCACAGGGCGAAGCCTACGGCAGCCGCCACAAGCCAGAACACTAGGAGCCCAAGTAGAGCCGCAAAGCCAGCCGTAGCTTCAATCCTGACCTCCGAAGCCGCCTGGAGACGAGAGGAATGCATGTAGACGAACTCCGTCCCCGTGCCTATACTCGTCACGGCTCCCAAGACGAGCGCGAAGAGTAGAAGCCCGAGCATAACCGCGGATAGGGCCGCACCCACCACGAAGGGCAGCTCCACAAGCACAAAGGAGAACCTGGTATCGTTGCCCCTCTCCTCGATGTACTCCCTAAGCCGCGATATATACAGGCGCACAGTGTCCCTCTGCGATCCACTCACAGACTAGAACACCCTCATAGACATAGCATTGACAAGGTATAGATTAAGTTGCTGACACCAATAAGGAGGATGCCACGCGGTACACCGAGCCCCTATCACCTCTCGCGCCCCGAAACCATCGACCCGGCTACCCCGCCACACCCGCGTGTGCCTAGAGGGGCACTGCCCTGGCCATCCACTCGCGTATAACCCTTCTCAGATCGTCTAGCCTGGCCACCCTGGAGCCCAGGCCGCGTAGGAGCTCCTCCACCCCATGCTCGTCTCTCACGATGACAACGCCTCTCCTTAATGCCATTCTTCACGCTGGTTTCTCGACCGCTCTTCTCAGCTCCTCGGGCGTCATCGGGATAGGCTCTACCTTATCGGGGAGGACGTCCTGCACGAGCTTGTAGCGGTCGAGGGGGCGTATACCGCGAAACACCTCAGAGACTATTATGAGGTCGACGTCGCTCCACAGATTGAAGTCGCCACGCGCATAGCTACCGTGGAGCAACACAGAGACCCTGCCAATGCGCGCCGCTAGCCTAGCGGCAGCCCCCTCAACCTCCTCGAGGATCCTAAGCCACTCTTCGAGCCTACTCCTCGGCACCCGAACATACTCCACGAACGCACACCTCCACCGCCCCCACAACTCTCTCCGCACACTCCAACGCCTCTATAGCGTCGCGCCTCGTGAAGCTCTCGTAGGGCGCTATCCCCGCTGCCCAGCCATCCGGGTACCTCGGCGGGATGTACAGCTTGTTCAGCATCGCGACACGCTCATAGAGAGGCTCTAGCTCTCGACAGAGGCGAGAAGCCCTCCTCCAAAACTCCAGAAGGTTACGCCCGAATTACTCGACACCAGCCCCCGCTGCAACGCCTTAAGCCCAAGCTCCGCAGCCTGATGCGACCCGAAACACACCCAGTCGTAAAAACCCTCCATCCAGATCCACCCGTATAGATGCGAGCGTTTGCCTAGCCCAAGAGTCACACCCCCATACTCAATGATAAGCCGTAGACTGGGTGAGGGATGGAACCATCCCCGCGACTAAAGCGACGCGGAGACAGTTTCCCCGGGGCCTTCGCGTGTTCCACTCATATCCCCGTGCTGCATGGAAACATAAAGCGATGGGTTACGCGGTATACCTAGTGGCCGTCTCTTATGGCGTCGGGTACAACGAGCCGCGAGGATCTGAAACGCGCTATTCTGGAGTTGTTGAGGAGTGATTGGGAGTTTCGCCGTGCTGTTGCTGCTGAGCTTGGGCTGCTGGAGATCCTGGAGAGGCTCGTGAAGATCGAGGAGAGGCTGTTGAAGGTCGAGGAGAGGATCGAGGAGCACACCAGGGCTATAAGGGCGCTACAAGAGCAGGTCAAAGCACTTCAAGAGCAGATGGTGAAGCTCCAGGAGCAGGTGGCCGAGCATAGCAGGGTGATTAGGAATCTCCAGGAGGAGCTCAGAAGGTTCGGGGATCGCCTCGCGGCGCTGGGCTCAAGGTGGGGCCTGTACGCCGAGGATGCTGTCCGGGAGTCCCTGTACAGGATCCTCCAGGAGTATCTCGGCGTGGCCAGGGTGGAGAAGTGGAGGGAGTACGACGAGGCGGGGGAGGTCCTCGGCAGACCGAGGATCATAGAGATCGACGTTGTCGTCAAGAACGACACCCATTACTTGATCGAAGTCAAGTCGAGTATAGACGTCTACGACGTGTACGTGTTCAACCGGAAGTGCGAGCTCTACACGAAGAGGGTGAAACCACCAAAAGTAAAGAAGCTGATGGTCACATTCTACGCCGACGATAAGGCTGTAAACGCGGCTGAAGAGCTAGGCATCGAGATAGTACGCGGATAGGGCTGAACAGGGCTACAGCTCCCCCACACCCTCACTCATTATTCCCGGCTTACGGCCCGTCGAGCACGCCACTATGGCTCCCCACTTAGCTGTCTCCGGGGGTCAGGGATATTGACACCATTCTTACCTTCGACAAGGGCTTCGAGAGAGTACCATGGCTCAATGTAATTCCCTGAGGCACCGGTTTACGTAGAGTATGTGGAGTACGTGCTAATGCTAATATTCATCTCGGAAGCGAAGAACCACGCTAAGGATGGAGTGACGTGTATGGAGCCCACCGGTATTTAAACCCAGGACCTCCGGTTCCAGAAGCCAGTGTTCTGCCAGCGTTCTATAAGCTTCTGTTCTACTTGTTTGATAAATAAGTAGGACGGGCGGGTGACAAGTTACTTTATGTGTGGGTTGTTCGTGCTAAGTCGGGAGCCCAACAATTATAGTGTTTTCTTATCTATTGGCAATACGGTGTGGCTAGAGCTAATAGTTCTGGGAGTGTAGTATCTCGGGGGAGTTGAGAGTGACTAGAGTTGGCTTAAAGCGCATTGTTATCGAGGTTCCTGAGAACCTACGAGTCCCTCCCGGCGAGATCGAGGAGAGATTGAAGATAGAACTGGCGTTGAGATTGTATGAGAAGGGCATAGCTTCACTAGGTCAGGCTAGGAGGATAGCAGGGCTATCTAAATGGAGTTTCTTAGAACTGCTAGCCAAGGAGGGGATACCCATGCGCTACGGCGAAGAAGAGCTAAGAGAAGACTTGGAGGTTGCCAGGAGGCTTGCAAGGGAATCAGGGAAATAGTGGTGACAGAAAAGAAGAACTGGTTGTTGTTTCAAATCCTAGCTTGTACACGTAATACTATTAAGTTCCGAGTTCATACTGTCTCGCCTAGTTCCTTAATTCTCCTCGATAAACGCATCTATTGAGTAATCATGGGGAGGTTTAGCTTGTTCGTATTCACATTTATAGAGTGCAGACGTTCGTAATAATATGGTGATTATGTAAAGCGCGTTGCTGCATCTTAAAAACAATAGCCTTGCTATAAGAACAGTGTACTTATATTTAGTAGATGTCATAGTTACCCACACCTGAATAACGAATTACAACTTGTATTGATATTACGTATTACGATTACGACTGCTCCTGGCTTAGGGTAGCTGTCGGAACACGATAACCGGTTCAACGTGATACAGAGAGTAGTTGAGGGAGCACCGACCAGCCGCCCAGCGCAAGGATGCGGCTCTCCAAGTTGCGACTAGAGTGGACAGAGAGCGGAGGCCCGCTGGTGTCAAAGAGTTGGAGAAGAGTCTGGAAGAGGTGAGTGAGAATGTGGAGCTGTAAGCTTCTACTCGACACGAACATCATAATAGCATTGATTGGGCGCGATAAGGGTGTTCGTCAAAGCCTCGCCTCGTTCATCCACTTTATGGTGAAGAGGAAAGGGTGTAGCGTCTGCTACCATGAGGTCTCGCTTCGAGAGATACGGGTTGTTAGGGGACCCTCGGTCGAGGCGCGTGCAACAACAGTGCTTGCGGAGCTTGGGGTGTCAAGGTGCGGGCCGCCAGAGTCCTCGCTGCGGAGTATGGCGGGGAGATACGCTAGGAGTGTGAAGAGGCTTGGCTTGAACGACGTTTTGATAGCGCTAGCGGCGAGGGAGAATACGGCGATACTGGTCACTGGTGATTACAGCCTGGCGTCCTTCTACGCCTCGATAGCAAGGCCTGTGTGTAGAATCGGACAGCGCGGCCACGAGAAGAGTGTCGCTGTGAAACCCTTCATATACATCCCTCTACCCGCGTTAACCGGGGAGTGTGAGTGGAGCTAGCAGACGCTATATACGAGATAGAGGATTTTGACCGTAGGGTGATGGCACCTCTCTTCCTACTGTACCTCAGGCTCAAGCGTAGAGCCGACGGACGGCTGAGGGAGAAGCTCGACAGGCTAATGGACGACGCTATAATGGCTCGCCGCCACCCGTGCAACGTGCTCCGCGAGATGTGCCACATAGCCCACAGAATCGGGGTAGACGCGAAGATATGCAGAGAGCCACCCGAGCACTGCAAAAGCCGAGAACATGGACTCTAGGGCCACCGCACAGATCTTCCTCGCCCTGACATGCACCCACAGTGAGGGCCACACCGGTAAATACTAGCCCTCCGCAGCTTACATGCAACGCAAACCACTCTATCACAAAAAGCTTCGTCGCCACTGTCCTCTCACTACCCCAGCTTATGCCTCCTCAAAACTCTCCCCTAACCCTGCATAGTTCCTCTATGAGGCCATACCATATCATGAAATCGCCGTGTATCTCCGGGTCTAGAGGCCCTGGTAGTAGCCCCCTACCCCGCTTCCCATAGAAGCCGCTACTGATCGAGCCTAGACACTTTGCCCAGGAGTTCAAGGATGTTGAACGGCGTGTAGTAGGCTTCGAGCACGCCCCTCTCCCATAGCCTCTGAAGCACCTCGGGGGTAGGCTCAACTCCTCTAACCCGGACGCCGACCATGGGGAGAAGATAGGTTGTGTCAAGGAGAATCCTAAGCTTCTTTGAGGAGCTCACGCTGCATCTCCTCCGACTCCCTCTCAAACTCCTCGAACGTTGTCTCGGCGTACTTGGGGCCGCGGAGAGCGTAGGTGAACGGATCAGGCTCTGGCTCGAGTATTATCCTCGAGCCCTCGACACGCAACCTCACATAGCTGCCCTCACGCACCCCAACAGCCTCGGCAAGCGCCTTCGGCAGATATATCGTGTATTTCTTCGACACCCTTACCCTAGCCTCGAGGGTCAAGCCCCACACCCAGAGATGGAAATAGGCACGAGCCTTGAGTTTAGCCCATCGTCTGGGAACACAGCCCCTCAACCCAGGCTCGCAACACCCCTCTCAGCCTACACCGCGACGACTGGTAACGCTGCAAAGCACATGCTCTAGCCCCGGAGGACGAACAACCCACAAAGCTCTTGTGGAGAGCCTCCCAGGCCACACCAGCATGTAATAGGTTGTTTTGCCCTTCGCGGCTACCAGCAGAACTGCGGAGAAAAATACGGGGATCGCAGCCATGGACGCTAATGCCCCATCCCTGGGGTCCCCGCCACCCTGTAGCACCGGGTGTGTTTCACAATCCTCTATGGGTTGATCTGCGCTTTAATGCTCTAGAGAGGGCTCTCGTCAGGCAGGCTTGAGAGGACGAAGATGAGCGCTGTGAGGAGAAGCATCACTATCCGGGGCGGAAATCGAGTCCTGTTGAAAGTTTTGAGGTTTGCGGGTGGCGGGGTAAGTTTATGCTCGCTTTTATGGCGTTTCTCTCTGGGCGTTAAGGAGTGTCTGGAGGAGCCGCTCGTATTTCTGCCCCCTGAGGCTGTTGGTAAGGTCCGTGAGTTTCTACGTACTCGGGGGTTCTAGGCGAGATTATATCTGATCTTATGCTGGTTGTGAGCATATGCAAGGTTAAGCTTGGCGAGCGCCACGCCTATGAGGTTTTGGTTAGGCTTCCCACGTTGAAGGATAAGGGTGGACTTACTATAACAACTCACCGCTTCCTAGTAGATGCTGTGACGGGCGAGGTGCTCGAGGCGGCACCGGTTGAAGCCAGTCGCAGTTCTTGATACTAAAGTCTTGTTCAAGCTTGTTGCATGTACTCTCAGTGTACACTTCTGCGATGAGACTGTAAACCTAGCGTATAGGGTGTTGTGCGAATGTAAGTACGATTTCATAACTACTGAGGCTGTTGTCGGAACACTTTACTTCGCTAAGCGAGAGATTAGACATTACAAAGTTCATACTCCACATGCTAAGATTAACGCCCAGGATAGAGTGCCTGGCCGTTGGCTGGTCCCTGAGGGGGCTGCCGGGGGCAGCCAGAGGCCATGTGCCCGTAGCATAGAGGGGCGTTGGGGGCGTCGTCTAGGGTCGTTGCTCTGGGACTCTGTGATCGCGGGGTCTTGAGCCCAGCCTAGGCTGGGTTCTTTACCCTTCCCATCGTCCCACAAACATGGGGTGGGATGGTGGAGGTGGTATGCAGGGTGGATGGGAAGGGTAGGATCCTCATACCTAAGGAGGTTAGGGAGAAGCTTGGGATCAGGAGCCTGGTCAAGCTTAGGGTGGAGAAGGATAGGCTCATACTGATCCCCGTCAACGACCCCCTGGAGGAGCTGACGGCTAACGTCGTGAAAGGGACTAGTGACGTGGCTCGCGAGATACGCGGTCTTAGGAGGGTTGCCGAGAGGGAGGCGCTTCGAGAGGTGGAGGGCAGGTGGTCATAGTCGAAACCGACTTTATAGTAGCTGTCTCGTCCGCGAGCGACGCGCGACACGACGAGGCTGTGAGGATACTGCGGAGGAACGCTGGCAAGCTGAAACTCTCGCCATACACGCTGATAGAGCTCGACCTGCTAGTCAAATCCGGCAGGCTGATCGTCAACCTCCCAGCCTACTATGAGAGCCTCTCGAAACTCCTAGAGTTCTACGGCATAAGCCTGGTAGAGCCAAACCCCGTGCACCTCGCGATAGCCTGGGAGCTTCGAAGGAAATACACCCTCACACACTTCGACTCTCTACATGCAGCAGTAGCCATAGCGGCTGGCGAACCCCTAGCAAGCTACGACGAGATCTACAGGAGGGTTAAAGAGCTGAAATACATCCACCCATCGAGCCTAGCATAGACCGGGACGGCGGCTTCCCACCCTAGGCGACTGTAGGGCGGAAAGGAGGAAACGACATCCAGACCTATACCGTCCCAGCCGAGCGGCTTAAAACATCATGCGCGCCGCGACCCCTCAAGCCTGAAGGACGGTTAATGGACGCCACAAACTACACTACAAGATGCGGGCTAACATATCAGTGTACCGTCCTATAAACCCTAGAGGCTCGTGGCTCGGGCGTTGCTAAACAAGGCCAGTATAGTTACCTTTATAGCTGCTTTTGTGAAGAGGGAGTAGCCTCTAGACCTCTTACTCTCCAACCGCGACGCAACTCCACGGATTAAATGTCGAGGCGCAATGTATAGCCGACATTGACACGTGTACAGTCAACATGGCAAAGAGGGTGGTCCAGATGACAAGCGCGTGTCGGCGTCACGCGGAGGACAAGATGATTCTTGAGCACCTCCTTCACTTTACATAGAGCCCTAAGCCTCTTGCATCACCCCACATGATACTTGAGGAAAGTCGCGGGGAATACCTAGTTGTACATGATGCTCGTTCAAGTCCTTATCACGTTTATGGGCATGCCTGTAGCCTTAAGCTTGTTTATTAGATGGGCGTCAGTACCTTCACCCAACCGAGGATATACCCCACATCCTCCGCGATAAGTGGCGTCCACCGTGAGACGAAGACAGTACAGGCCCAGCGTCACGAGGCGGGTCACACTAAGATGGTCATGTGCGCCGTGCGTGAAGACAATCCGATCCCTGGGACTAGCCGAATATAGTAACACTTGTGGCCCGTCAAATAGAGTAGGCGATGGTAACGACTATTAGGGTTATTATAGCGGGTGATAGTGGGGCGGTTGTAGTGGACGAGCTGCTCAAGAGAATAGTCGTCGACCCTAAGATCATGGCCGGGAAGCCCGTTATTAGGGGTACAAGGAGCACCGTTGACATGATACTTGAGCTGCTAGCCGCTGGCATGAAACCGGAGGAGATGGCTGAGGACTACAACATAAGCCTCGAGGATGTCCGGGCGGCGCTGCTCTATGCAGCCAGGGTCCTCGGTAGAGAGGAGATAATGATTGAGACGAGAGCTTAGAATCCTCCTTGACGAGGGTATGGGGCTTAAAGTCTACTATGAGCTGAAGAGGCGGGGGTACCACGTACAATCTATACCAGTGGAGCGTAGATGAGCCCCCTGACAAGGATGTCAACGAGACAGCCGTTAGACATGGCAAGATAATAGTGACTATGGATGGGGTTCCGGGTATCTCGCCTCTGCATACAACCCGCCCGGGGTAATCATCCTAAGGTTGAGAGACCCGAGAATACCTAACAAGATTAAAGCGATTTGAAGCATCAAGCCTCGGAGGCAACTCTATGGCCACATAGTAATAGTGACTGATACACGGATAAGGAGACGACCAATAGCGCCATAGGAGCTATAAGACGAGCAAGTTTCCTAGCAGCTCACCGCACAGAAATCTCGATGCTATGATACATCATGATAGTCGGAGATGAAGGGAATCCAGCCTTCCCTAACCAGTGGTCGCGGGTTCGAATCCCGCCAGCGGCTCCACTTTCCCAACTCGTACACATAATACTATCCGGTTCCAAGCTGGCACTGCTTCACCCAGTTCCTTATCTCCTCAATAAACGCATCTATTGAGTGGTCATGGAGAGGTTTTACCTGTTCGTATTCATGCTTGTGGTGTGGGAAGGTCATAATATTGTGATAATGAGGTGCATTATCGTATCTTAAAACAACCTCATCGTTATAAAGTAGTGTATACGAATACTTAGTTACCCGTCCTTGGATGATGAGTTCCGATACGAAAACCTTGCATTGACGTTTTACCGCTCTTAACTTATAGTAGCCGTCGAAACCCGATAATCCGGGTTTATACGATATAAGGGTTATGTTGGTAAATCCTAGTTCCCGTAGCTTGCTTGTGACATAAGCTACTCTATCACTAAGCTTTATCCTCATTGTCTTCTCCTCACTACCTCGGCTTAAGCCTCTTCCTTAGTTCTTCCTCGACTCTGTATAGTTCCTCTATGAGGCCATACCATATCATGAAATCACCGTGTATCTCCGGGTCTAGAGGCTCTGGTAGTAGCCCTTTACTCCACTTCTCATAGAAGTCGCTACTGTCCATGCCGTATTTTTCCTCAAACTTCTTAATCTCGTTCAGCAGCCAGCGTCTCCTCGACACAAGCTCCTCCACAAGTTTTAGCATAGACTCCAACCCTCTCACCACCACCCACTTATCTAGCTAGATTTTTAATTCGGTTACCCGTGACACGAAAACTCTTTCTGCAGCCTCTACTAGGCGCACCATACTATCGCAGACCAGCTTTACCTCGCTGTTCTCGCGATACAACCCTCCCCAGATTCCCAGGGGGTCAATGAGCGCCCGCAAATGGCGCACTTCCAGACCTCCTCTGACTAGTATCTCATAGAGTTCCAGCTTCTTCAGCGCCTTCTCCAAGCCGCTATCGTGTATGACCTTAACAATGCTAGCGGCTTTAGCCGATATACTCCTCGCGGGTATGCTCCTCTGCCCTGAGAAGCTTAATGTGTGTCCGTTGCACAATGGTACAAGAATCAACTCCCGGCTATTGGTTTTAACTCCTCAAGCATGGTTGCCTACCCTGACGACACGCTCTGCAGGGGTGTTTCAAATCCATATTCTTCCGTAAAACACTTTGTTTATAGTGGTAAACGGGTAGTCACGAGCTCAGAAATCAGCTGGCAGCTCCACTCTCACCTTAAAACATTAAGCTAGAGGTTAGGCAACGATACTCAGAGTCTCCACTCTATTCCCGCTATGCTTAGAGTACGATTATGTAGATCAACAATGAACTCCTACACTCTCACGAGGCACAATCCCTTCTAGCAGTCTTCCTCATACGCTTTTATGAACTCCTCACTGATTACCCCCGTCAACCCGAGAACACCAAGGAGGGCGCCGGGCTTCAGCTCCGAGTGCAGTGGTACAACTGTTACGAACTTCCTGCCTTCAGCCTGCTTTACCAGTACAACGCGGCTCTTCCACGTCGCCCTCCCACAGTGAACCCGAGCCCCAACCCAGCATCTCGATTACCTCACGTCCCGGCAGCCATGTGGGTCCCCACCTCAACTTCTAGTACACCCACGATGTCTCTACTAATCTGCCCCAGCCTTCCCAGAGCCTCGGTAACCTCCCCCAGGTACAACTCTAACGCCTCCCGGAGATTCCCGAGAGCCTCCTCAATGGTCCTACCCTGACTCGCAACCCCGTAACAACCTCCTTAGCCACATACATGTCCTCTTCACGCAAGACAACAAACCTCACACGCACGTCACATCCGCTCCACAGTATCCAGGTTGTTAAGGGTATTTAACCCACGGAGAACAACCTCTAGCTGCGTAAAGAACCACCCTTCGAACAACGCTTTGTATCGTATAGATGTTACAATCTCCCGTCAACTACAGAAACACCCGCATATAAACGATGAACCCGGCGAGCCAGACAAGCATGGCAAGAAGACCTATGCCCGCCACACTCAACGCCTTGCCAGCACCTGTAGCACTCTCACAACGGGCCCGCCAGATTCGTAGACCCGAGCCCCAATAGCAGATTATCCAGGTGGGTGCCTTCCAGGGCTACTAGCTAGAGAGGGCTCCTCCCCAGCCACCGGCGCTACGCGCAACGCGCCGTACACAGTGACGCCAGTCTCAACTGCCCAGCCTCCTCCCTCCCCCGCGGATCCCCGCGGGGCACGAGACACACCGAGAGACGCGTCAACCACTACCACGATCCTCCCCCGCCTATCGACTCCACAGTGCCACGCGGGAGGACGGGATGACCCCCGAGCACCTCCTCTACCCCACGCAGACCCCAAGACTCTCATGGTACCCCACACGCTCCTCAAGGAACGCTATGATCTCCCTCCTCCGGCCAACCACGCCGCATAGAGCAACCATCCTCCTCTTCAACTCCCCAGGCACACGCATACCCAGAACCTCAGACAACACTATACACCCACGCAAACAGAAACGCAGAGACAACCCACGCATAAGGCTGTTAAGGCTATATCTAGCAGTAAAATGCAAAAAGTGTAAGATGGCCTAAGCAGATGTAATGCAGTTATAATGTAGTATGCCTCGCGCTAAGATAGTAGCTAAACTAGCCTAGTCTTGACCCGTTATTCTATACCTCCATGTTAAAAACATTATAACTGTATTTACTTGTTCCTCGGACTAACGTTAACATCTTTAAGGAGCATAGACTTCCACATCCAGAAATGTGGAAGTAAAATAAATGCATCCTTCCTTACCTGCTCTAACATGGGATTACAAATGAATAGTGAATATAGAACGCCGCGTGCATTAATTAACGAAATACTCGAATGGTGTAATGTTACAAAAATGAATGAATCGAGTAGGTATGCACTCTGTAAGCTCCTCTACTCGGCAATACAAAGCGATAAGATTGCATTCATATCAGTTGTACAAGAGTATTTAGGGTTGCTGGCTGGTAGTCCAGAGGGTCGTGTGTATGTCTCCACTGGTGACGTGCGCCACTGGGTCGACAGCCTGCGGTATGGCAGATCTTTTGGTCTTGTACCTTGGGCTTGTGGTGTAAAACGTGAAGACATTGGGAGGCTTGATAGGCGCGGGGGTCCACACTGGAGTAACTTGTACTATGCCGTTGCGAATCAGTTCATAAGCGTTGACAATGTTGTTGAGGTGATCCCACCGCTCAACTTGTATAACGTGAGAGAGCATGGTATTATCGGCCTGGGTGTTGTCGTAGCCGCGGAAGTCAATCCTTACAAGAAGTTATGGAGTCGTGAGGCTTGCCCGCCGGGCTCTGACGAGCCTTGCTACTCGCTTAGGTGGTATACTCTTCCGTTAATGCTTAGCGTGGATGATGAGATGTTACAACGGAATAGGATACGCGTTATTGGAGTGATAGGCGAGGTTTCTAGGAAGGGTAGGAGGAACTGTGCACAGAGCCTTGGCGAAGATGCTGGCAAGCTAGTTAACGTGCTATTGGAGAATCTTGAGAATGGCACCCTACGAGACTATGTTGAGCTTGCGTATAACTATCTCCGTGAATCCCTAGTATCTGCAGTTGGCGGTGCACACGAGACAGACCGCGGTCTAATCCCAAACAGCAAAGTGGAGCATGTACTGTCCCCTTGGGAGTCTATACTAGGTGACCTTGGTAGTGTTGTTAAGAGGATAACTGAGCGTCTCTTATCTTCCGGTGTCTATATCGATAGAAACCTCGTGGAGGTGTTTGTTGCGCTCGTTGCACACTCTAACGTGTTACTAGTTGGCCCGCCTGGTACAGGTAAGACGTTACTTGCAAGCATACTAGCCGATGTCGTCAACGCGAGACTCGTCCCGCTAACAGGACATGCTGGTTTAACACGAGTAGACCTGATTGGAGGCCCTGTGCTGCATGGTGGTAACGTAGCTTGGCGCTCCGGAGTGCTGTTGCGTGCATTGTACTATGTTGCTAGGGGTGAGCGTGTTCTCCTCCTCCTCGACGAGGTTAACCGGATGGATGTTGACAAAGTGTTTGGCGAGTTCTTCACGATATTCTCGTCGCCTAGCCCGCGTGGCTGGAACCTAAGGGTTGTCTGCAACGCTATATGTGACGAGGCAATGAGCTATGCGGATCTCGATGAGCCTGCTAAGCTTGTATGTAAGTCCTGTATGGACAGGGAGGAGTTCGAGGACAAGGTTAGGAGTGGTCTTAGAGTTGTTGCGACTATGAATACCGTGGATTTCGCCACTGTGTTTAATGTTGGTGAAGCATTTGGCAGGAGATTCTTCAAGATTAGAGTACTTCCCTCTATCGACGAGAATGTTATACGCAGGGAGGTTGAGGTAGCCGCTAACTATGCACGTAGCACATTCGATGTTGACGTTGATGAGGAAGTTGTTCGTAGTTTAGTGTCGCTCTTGAAGCATTTACGTAAAGACGCGAGTAGCAGCGACTTTGTGACGCCGCTACCCGTGGGGCCAGCTATGGTCGCTGGGGTCATGGAGGCAGCGGCTCCAATAGCTGTTGCTAATGGCTCAAGAACTATCAGGATGGAGCATGTCTGTCGTGCTCTGGACACACTCGTACCGGTAAATGCGCTTCTCGACAGGGAGTGGATGGAAAAGTGGACAGGGGCGGTGTGGAACTCTTGCAGGGCGAAAATGAGCACTTAGAGCTCGAGTATATGCTTGACAGAGTTGCGAATTTCTACGCGAAGATAGGTCCTCTGAAACTAGGACTGGCACGCAACGAGATACCATTAGCATATAAGGATGCAGAAGGTCTATTGTTGGTCGCTATCGCTGTTAAGCTGCTTCTCTCGGTGTTTATGCTCCTAGAGAAGTTCTATGAGCGTGTCATTCGTGCAGCTTCTAGCGTAGAGACTATTGAGTCGCCAGCTACTCTTGGTTATCTTGATGTACAACGCACGATTAGAAACATAGTTGCCTTAAGGCCGCCAGTTTGGCGTGTTGTGCGTAGAGGGCTAAACCCTAACGATCGGGTACATGTTTGCAGTCTTTACAATACTGCCGTTGGGTTAGCAGGCCAGGCAAAACGGATAATGGAAAGTGTAGAGGAGGCTAGCGCTACCACTATCTATGGAGAACTTGACCGGTTGCTCAAGAAGCTCGGGAGGCTATCGCAACGCGTAAAGTCACTCTATCGTAGACTCTGCGGGTTTCACCCTGAAAGCATAACTTACAATCCATGCTTAGACGCGAGGCGTGCTTGTAACGTGTGTAATGCTCAAAGTGTTGCTGGCGTACATTCGAAGCTTCTTAGCAACCTATGCACGCTACACTCTATGCTCTACGGCGAGAAGGCATCACGGGTGGCCATCGTTAGGAGAGTAAAGGACGACACCGAGTATATTGAAGCAGTGCTACGAGTCTATGCGCAGAGGCTCTATGAACTCTATGTGCTCTATATGCTTCTTCGTGCACTTGAAGGACTTACACCTGGTAGGATACAAGCAAGAAAAGAGAGGGTAATCGTCCTTGAGTATGACGGGTCCATCATAATCTTCTACAATTCGAAGCCAAGGGTCGATGGTATGCTATTGAGTAGAATTGCAAGGGGTAAAGCTGTACCACAACTCGACCCGGGTATCCTCGAGGCTGCATCGGGGAGACCCGATATCACGCTGGTTGTAGGCGATCGTGTTGCGGCTGTGTTTGAGGCCAAGTACAGCCGCAGACCTAGCTACCTAACCGCTGCTAGGTTCAAGACACTAGCCTATATCCACGAGTACGACGCACGAGCTGGTGTCCTTGTCTATCCCGGGCTAGGAGCCACCAGCTCTGCGTACGAGGAAGAGGACGACGTTGATACTATCCGTTTACTCGCCGAGGCCGAGAAGAACGGCACGCTAGCAATAAGGCTATACGGCAACTCGACGCTCTACATACTTCCGCTGTTGCCGCGCGAGGACATCGAGGAGGAGAACATTGAGAGGATGCGGCGTGTGCTCCGCAGCTTGGTGGTGCTGTCCTGAGGCTGTCTGGGCTCTAGTTGTGGCTTACTGATGGTGTTCTTGGTGCTCTTCTCGTTGCTAGTTGTGCTGCTGGCTTCTTTCTTGCTGCGCTTCTTGCTGTTCTCTGTGTGGGTGGTTGTCTGTTTTCTTTTTGTGTTGCTGGTACTAGGAGTACGAGGGCGCGTAGGAGCTCTGGTATCTCGTGGATTAGTCTCCTTGCTATTCTCTGTGCCTCCTGGTAGGCCTCTTCTAGTGTCATTGTGGGTGGCGCCTCTAGCCAGACTTCTACCTCGCGGAATGTGCCGTAGCTCTCTACGCGTAGCTTTCGTATCCTGGTGTAGCGTGTGGTTTTCCGTAGTGTTGCTTTCACCTTGGCTGCTATGCTCTGGTGGTCTCTGCGGGGGACTATGCCTATGAGGTGTGTCGCCGCCTCTCTCGCCATGCCTAGCAGGCCGTGGGTCACGTAGGCTCCCATGGCTAGGGCGGCTATCTGCTCGGGTAGTGGTGTTGCGGCGGTATTCGCGAGTAGTATGGCTGCGCCGCCTCCCAGCTCGAAGGCCATGTCGAGCCTGAGCTTCTCGGCTATCATCCTCACGGCTACTATGTCGAGGTTCACGCGGCGTAGGCTGCGCAGCATGAACCTCTCGAGCACGTAGCTGGCTGCGGCGCTCGCCAGGGGGTATGCGGCTAGGGGCGCGGGGGTTGGCTCCGGGTGTGGCGCCACAGCGTTGCGGGCAGCCACGGCCAGCGTGACCATCACGGCGATTATGGAGGCTACTAGCACGGCTAGGGACTCCAAGCGCAGTATCTCGTACCGCGCCCTGTACGCCACTGTGCGCGACGCGGCGACGCGGAAAGCGACCGCTAGGCTACCGAAGCTCATGGCCTCTATTAGCCACACGAACGCCTCCATCAGGATTACATCGGATGGCTCACGCAGGTAGAGCACGAGCCCCACCAGCGACAACAAGAGCGACACGAGGGCGACGGTGTAGGCTGCCCTTAGGGCGCCAGACGCGACCAGTATCTTTCTCACCGCCAGCCTCCTCACCACGCCTCATCACCCCCGCCACGGGCAACACCCCGGGGCCAGGACGGTCAGGCTGGGTGCAGAGCGCGAAGGGCATGAGGGCGGAGGCCAGGAGACCCAAGTGTAGAGGTATAGAAGTTAACCGTGCGAAACAAAAGGAATATCGAGGGTATTAGTTTTTGCATCAGTCGCTTCAAAGATGATAAATAAAACAAGAGTATTGATTGCCGCAAATTATCAATAATGTGATGTTCTCCAAGCCCTGTTAGCCAGGACAAAGTCATACAGTGTTTGTTTCTCCGTCCTAACATGCTAGCTCTGATGTAACCTGCAAGACTAGGATGCACGACGCTATTGGTCGTGATTCACAAG
Organism: Pyrolobus fumarii 1A; assembly: GCF_000223395.1. GTDB lineage: Archaea > Thermoproteota > Thermoprotei_A > Sulfolobales > Pyrodictiaceae > Pyrolobus > Pyrolobus fumarii. The sequence continues at coordinate 1,110,677 of NC_015931.1, forward strand.
CTTGTAACCGAGTAGTGAGCAGGAACGGCTACACATTAAGCTTAGTATGCTCGTCCAGTATGATGGGGGCCGGTGGACCTCGATAGGTTTGTTGCCGAAGTAGCGTCTATGGGCCTCCCCGTTGACCCGGTGCTCGATCTCATAAGGCTTGTGTACACGGTTAGAGAGCTACCCTACGAGCTTGTAGAGAAGACGGGGGAGAGAAGGCCGCGTTAGCACCCTCTTCCTGGTCGACGAGTGGATTATAGAGCTGCTGTATAACTATAATCTGATGCCGCGCGGCATGAGCGAGACTACACTATACGGTGAGTATGCTAATGTCAGGTACTACAGGCTTACGCAGAGGGGGCTAGAGATAGGCTCTCGGGTCTTCGTTAGACACCTGCGCGGGGTGTTTGACAAGCTGTTGGAGGTTCTAGAGGGGTATCCCCTGGGCTTGGTGCGTGTTATCGCGTTGAGTGCTCTCGACTTGCGGAGTGGCGAGCTGGGCTGGATAGAGGTTATGGTTGAAGGGTGGGACTTGAGCAAGGCGTTGTCCCACACGATTTCCGACATAGAGTTCTCGCTTGTGGACACTGTGGAACTTAGGGAAGTCTATGCAGGGTCTAAGCTTGTGTTCGGCGACCTCAGGTTGGTCTTCGAGAGGTTGAAGCGTGCTAGAGCAGGCATGTACAAGCCTAGGGTCTACGACGTGTTTGTCGCCAAGCTGTTGGTGAGGTACAATGGCGAGGTTCGTAGGATGGCCCTAGAGCTGATGGAGAAGCTTGTCGAGTTAGGCTTGGCGGGTAGAATCCCGCTCTTCGACAGCAAAGGCAAACGCTACACGGACGCATATCGGGCTCCACCCGAGGTAGCCTACGTGCTCGAGAGGTACTCCTCTAGTTTCGACATGTCGCACATCCGGAGGCACGTTCTTGCCGCACAGCTTGTTATGGAGGCGTTAAGGAAAGAGCTGACTAAGAGCGAGCTTCTGGCGGCCCTGATGGGCCTAGGCATCCCGGAGGAAGAGGTGAAGTCCGCCCTGGAGGCTCTATACGCTAAGGGCGTGACATCAAGGTACAATGAGGCTGGAGGGCCAGACTCACCTCCCTTCATTATCCTCGACGAGGAGAGGGCGAAGAGGGAAGCCGAGGCGGTAGTCAGGCTAGCCGGGTCTCTACTCCTCGCGCCTTAACCGGTATACACTAGGCTGCAACCCACACTAGCGTTTTTTTTTTTGAAGAGGTGAGGTTTCACATACTTGACTTGATGCTCTACAAGGTTTTCCGTGAGGCTAGCGGGCCCGCGGCGAAGGCGAGGCGTCCATGCTGTCACGCAATATAAGCTATAAGAATAAGACTGACACAGGTAAGCTGCTCCACTTTGTCCACCGAGCTATTAAGATACGATGGAAGCCCGTAGGATGAATCATATTGAGCTAGCTGGTAAATGTGGCGAGTTACTCGGCTGACTCGAGCCTAGTCTAGAGAACGTCTACTAAGGGGCTTCAAGGTGTTCATAGTCATGGTTTCAGCAGCGGCACTGAGACGCTAATGTTGAGAGATGGTGCAATGCTCACCCCTCGAGTACTAAAACAGCGCTTGCAGCATTATCAACGTCAATATCTGCTGGGTTGAGATTGATACGGCTGTTCGAGCATGTGAGTAGATTGCCGTGAGAGGGAGCTTGCTACAGGGCTAGAGAGGTTCGTAAGGAAATGAAGTGCTCGGGGTGCAGAGGGCGCTATAGTGACTTGATTACTGGGCTTACGGCCCTCATGCTCTGGTTGAGTGGAGTGTACAGCTCCTACGGTGTACCTGCGTCCGGTGTTGCTCTAGACTCGGATGGTGGCGAGTCTCTCCATAGTGGTGGCTATGCTGGGTTGCGGGAGGGAGGATGGGATGAAATCGTCCGCAAGGTTAAGGACGTTATGAGCAATTGTGGGCTCCGGGAGCTTCGACGACAGGTGGCGATTGTATGCGGCAAGGGCATAACCGAGGACAGAGCCTAAATCCAGCACACTTCTTCAACCTTGTAGAGCATATCAAAGATCTGGGCTGGTTTCCAGAGGAGGTCGTTCTTAGGAGAATCATTAGTGGCCTCTACTTCTCACTCTACAACTACTGGGCGTATAAGAAGTACTCCAGGGGCGTAAAGGGGGAGAGGATACTGCCAAGACATGTACCCTATGAAGCAGTTCTACCTAGATACACTGGACGCTGGGAAAGATAGGCAGCTGCTTGAACTCCTCTACTACCGTGTAGCTGCTGATCACCACATCGCAAACCCGACGAGAGTCAAACTCTACATATCGAAGAGCATTTCTTACGGCGAGAGAACGATCATGATAACGCTCGAAAATGTAATCAAACTGCTAAGGACTGCCAGAGAGTTACTCGACACTATAGAGAGGATGTGAACTTAGGAGTACCGAGCAACATGCATGAGCTGCTTCGGGTCGACACCAAGAGTCTTCTCTCAGCTCATTGTACCCCCGAGTATACCCGGAACAGCCTTTCCTCCTATTTGCTCTGTAAGCGGCTGCACGGGGAAATACAAGCTATTGCCAGCCAATGACCAGGGAGAGGAGCCACTGTAAAGAAGCATAATAGACACTATACGAGTGATCGGATGATAAGAGGAAGAAGCTAGTCTTAGAGGCCCTACTACCTTTCTCCTTCTCCAGTACTCTCTTACCACATGCTAGGCCGTATCGGATCAACTGTATAGATTGGCTCTGAGCCATGGCGCTCGTGAGGCTTGAGAGACCGTTGAGACTGTGAGGCCGAACCGGGAGTTGTGTGAGAACCGGCGGTTATGAGGCAAGGGCATGGCGCCAGCAGTTGCGTCTGTGCTCATCTCGTGATTATCTCCACGTCTAGTGCTTTGGCTGCCTCGCGGGCCCTATCGTCGGCGTAGCACGTTACGATGATCTTCTTTGTCTTTGGCGGCTTCACGACCTTCTGGTAAAGCTTGCACTTCTCGTTGAAGACTTTGACGTCGGCTACGCTGACGCTAGACTTCACCTCCACGAGGTAATGCGTATCGTCCTTGACCACAACGTCTACCTCGATTAGAGTCGGGTATCCGAAGACTACACCCTCCCTATCGAAATACTCCCATTTCCCCACCTGGGCCACGCCGAAGTACTCATGGAGGAACCTGCGCAGACTCTCCCGGACAGCCTCCTCCGCGTACAGCCCCCACCTTGAGCCCAGCGCCGCGAGGCGATCCCCAAACCTCCTAAGCTCCTCTTGGAGACCCCTAATCACCCTGCTATGCTCCTCGATCCTCTCCTCGAGCTTGGCGACCTGCTCTTGTAGCGCCCTGATAGCCTTGCTGTGCTCTAGCACCTGCTCCTGGAGCTTCACCATCTGCTCTTGAAGTGCTTTGACCTGCTCTTGTAGAACCTTAACCTGCTCCTGAAGCGACCTAACCTGCTCTTGTAGCGCCCTTATAGCCCTGGTATGCTCCTCTATCCTCTCCTCGACTTTCAACAGTCTCTCTTCGATCCTGGCCATCCTCTCCTCGATCTTCGCGAGCCTCTCCAGGATCTCTAGGAGTCCTAGCTCAGCAGCAACAGCACGGCGAAACTCCCAGTCGCTGCGCAACAACTCCAGGATAGCACGCTTCAAGTCCCCCTGGCCCGTTGTACCCGACGCCATGTAGTGCAACCCACGATGCATACTTTGCAATTCTCTCGCTTTACTCTTTCTACCTGGCATGACGCAAAACCAGATGTCCTAGGCGTACAGCCAGCCTGCAATCCCAGCCATCCGAGCCACAGGGCTACATTCATGCTGGGCTTAGCTGCTTGGTGAAAGGGAGGTGCGGGGGCCTCATACTATAGAGTTTGCACTGTTCATCACAGCTTGAAGAAGATATGGGGCTCTTCGAAAAAGGCTCCTAGCCCGATCTCGTCAACGTCATTGAGGTATATGCCTCTATACTGGATACCACTGAATCTTACCCGCCTCGATAGACTGGATGTAGTGTACAACAATGCATACGATTATCCCCGGTGTTGCGATAGTGCTTTCCTCACGATACCCTAAGAAATGAAAGCTATATAGTGCTGCTCTTGTCCACCTCTCGCCTTGGTGGGCTGTTGGCATCTGGTGGGATTATTGTCCGGGTGGACTCCAAGGGTAGGGTTACGATCCCCCTTGAGGTTAGGAGGAGGCTCGGGCTGAGAGAAGGGTCTATGCTCCGCGTCATTATCGACGAGGGCTCAAAGAGGATTATGTTGGAGCCCGTGGAGCAAGGTACCGCTGAGAGATTCTACGGTGTTTTCCGCGTCAGGCGCTGGCCTCGTGACCTGGACGGGGTTGTTGCTGACGCGGTGTACGGGGCATGGCTAGGAGATACGTAGATGTTAACGTGTTTGTCTACTGGCTTGGGGGCCACCCGGAATACGGCCAGAGGGCGCTAGAGTGGATACGGGAGATTGAGAAGGCTCCCAACGGGGCCTACATTACTGCTAGCCTTACGGTGTTCGAGCTTGTAGTGATAATGTCGAGGCTCACGGGCGCCAGGCTAGGCGACACGCACCTCATCACAACGATCCTGGAGGCCCTGGGTAGCCTCAAAGGCCTCAAGATAGTCGAGACGCTCTACAGTGACTACGTGGAGGCACTGAACCTCATGAAAACATACAAGCTAGACTTTGAAGATGCGATACACCTAGCAGTAGCCATGAGGGTTAATGCCAAAGAGATAGTCTCCAATGACGCAGACTTCGACAACACACCCCTGAAGAGGGTATTCTAGCTTCCAGGAAACGCCATTAAAACGTCAAGATTGGGCCACAATGCTGATGCTCACTTCCATCACGAGTAGCTGCCCTACCTGTTTCTTGCCTCTCAACGGCAGCTCCCCCGATGCACAACAATAGACGGGCCGCTATGCTCCTGCTGCAGGCCGAGCCCGGCGCAGGCTAGGCAACCAATGTTAGCAACGCTAACGCGCATCTACGGGTAGAGCAGTCGTTCTCCAGCCTGAGCGGCCCCTTAGCAGGCAAGAGCTACACTTGCTTAACAAGCCTCGTGTAGTGCGAATATGCAATACTCTCCTATACACCTGGGGGAGGAGCGCCTGCTAGGCTTCGGTCTCGACTGCGGGCTTTATCTCCACGCCTAGCTTCGCGGCTGCTTCGTAGGCCTTGGGTGATATGAAGCCGCCTACTATGAGTACGCGGGGTTTGACACGGTAGAACTTCTCGTATAGCTTGGCTTTGAGCGCTGCTATCCTCACGTCGCCGGGGTCGACCCTCGACTTCACCTCTACTATCACGTGCCGTGTATCCCTTACAACCACGTCCATGTCTACCTCGCAGGGGTAGCCGTAGACTATCCCCTCCTCGTCACGCAACGTCAGCTTCGAGACACTACCAACCCCGAGTATCTCCTCGATGACGGTCTTCATCGTCTCCTTCAACCCAGCCTCGGTGACAAGCCCAAACCTATGCGCAACTATATTCACAAGCCTCTGCAGCTCCACAATCCTCGACTCGAGTCTTATGATCGCCTTGCTATGCTCGGCCATCTGCTCCTGTAGCTTGACAACTTGTTCCTGTAGCTTGAAGACTTGCTCTTGTAGCATTCTAACCTGCTCTTGCAGCTTGGCGACCTGCTCTTGTAGGGCTAGGGTCGCCCTACTATGCTCAGCCATCCGCTCCTCGAGCCTCTCTAGCCTCTCCAGGATCTCCAGCAGCCCAAGCTCAGCTGCAACAGCACGGCGAAACTCCCAGTCGCTCCTCAACAACTCCAGGATAGCCCGCTTCAACACATCCCTGTTAATAGCGTTGCTCAACACCAGCACCAACCTACACGTAACGCTCAACCAGGCTTACATCGATTCAAGCATTGACATGCTATCAACACTTGGTCGAATAGCGCTGGCTAGCATCCCGTTCGAGAATATCAACAAGTGTTTGCATTGGATGCGGGGAGGCTCGAATAGGTGCTTTGGGGAGGTACGCGGGGTGCTGAGGATGGTGGATAGACATTAGCTCTGGTGTCGAGGTTGTTGTCCTCGGGTTGGCGCTGAGTTGGTGTATAATGGCGGTGTTTTTGTCGATGCTGGTTATCGTACTCTGCTTGGCACTGGGTTCTACGATAGGCGTGAGGAGCTTGAGAGGATAGCGGAGCTTCTACGCGCTGTACGTACCCTCGTTATCTATGGGCCTAGGAATGTTGGGAAGAGTGAGCTAGTGAGGTACTTCATAGCCCGGAGGCTTGGCCGTGGAGCGTTAACCGGTCTTACTAGGAGGGTTGTCATCGTCGACGCTCGTCAGCGAAGAGTAGAGCGGTATTTTGGAGTGGAGCGTGGCTTGCTCGGATTACTCGAGGAGATGCTTAGTTCCGTGACGGGTTTGCCTCGTGGCCTGGTGGGGCTCCTGGAGGAGCTGGTCTCTAGGCTTCGGCCTCCAATCCTCGTGTTTATCGATGAGTTCCATCTCCTCTTCCGAGGTAGTCTTGGGGATGCACTGGTCGAGCTCGAGGCTGTGGCGGGATTCCTGGCTAAGAGGGGGGAGGAGCAGATCCGCCTGGTAGTTACGGTGAGCGAGGGCTTCTTTGCGACTCTCGGTGCGCTGCATAGGCTACTCGGCTACTCTGTCGGGTATCTGCTCGTGGAACCGATGAGTGTCGGAGCTTTCAAGGCTCTATACGAGGAGTATCGGGGCAAGCATGGTTGCAGCATTGGCTTTGATCTGTTAACCCGGCTGGCGGGCACCTCCCCCGGCTACCTGGTAGACCTGTGCCCCAGGAGCGGGAGCCTGCTAGAGGAATGGGTCCTTGGCGAGCTGCAACGGCTAAGTGCTGCGCTAGACCTTGCAGCTGAAGCTGCGGGTATTAGCAGAGAGGAGGCTGTACGTGTTGCCACTAGGCTCCTACGAGGCGAGCCTGCAGAAACTCCTAGAGAGCGGAGGCTAGGCGAGAAACTGGTAGAGATGAACATAGCGTATCCGTGCCAAGCGCGGTTACAGCGGATATATCTCCCTCAGCTCCCGCTCTACAAAGTCGCACTGGAAACAGCTGTAAACACGGGACTCGAGAATATGGACTTAGACTTACAGCTTATAGCCGGGTACGAACAATTTACATTGAAACGCTGCTCCGATATAGTGTCGCGCCCAGCTGGAGCCTAGGGGTACGCCGAAAACCACACGGCACAAGACGAGCAGATGCTCTACTAATGCTTATACGCTTATAGTAGTGTGTCTACATGTGCTCGTATACGGTGCCCCGTGGTGGCGCCGAGCGTTGTCCTATCGGTTCGTATACGGAGAGAGCTTAAGGAGGAGGCTGAAAAGCTGGGTATTGACATCAGGAGTGTCGTGGAGAGGGCTCTCGAGGAGGCCATCAGGAGGGAGAAGATTAGGAGATTGTTGAGTGCTGCGAGGGAGGCGGTCAGGGAGTTGAGCAGGGTTGAGCTAGAGGAGTGGGTTGCAGCGGTGAGAGAGGCGAGGAGGGGTTAAGCAAGCTACTCTTCGACGCATCGGCTCTATATCCTCTAGCAAAGCTCCTTGTCAAGAAGCCATACATCACGGAGAAGCTCCTGGATAGGCTCGCGATACTCGACTTGACCCTCTACGAGGCTTGCAACGCCGCGCTTATCGAGCACCGTAGGAGGCTTGCACAAGACCCGCATAGGGTCTGTAAGTTTGTGGCTAACTTGGCCGAGCTTATCGAGGTTATAAGGGTGCAACCCGCGTGGCTCAATGGTATAATGGAGGTTGCACTTAAGAAGAGGTTGACCTTCTACGACGCCGCCTACGTTTACACCGCGACACTCTACAACTACACGCTTGTAACCGAGGATAGTGACATTCTACGTGCTCATCCTAATTCAATACGAGCATCGCAACTCAAGCTAGAAGAGACTTTGTGAAACCGCTAGGAGACTAGCGATGATGTTTTGTAGCGTTGCCGAGGTGCTCTAACGGGGTTACAGCTAGGCATGGCAATGTTTTATGATGTTTGCTTTGCTGTGTTCTTCCCGGGGCACCGCCCATCATGATTATTGTTGCTATCCCTCGGAGGCTTGTAGATGCTATCCGTAGACGCGGCCACGTAGACGTAGAGTCTTTCGTCTTGGAGGCTGTTGAGCGCGCATTGGATCTCGACCCTGAGGAGGAGCTGGAGACTCGTGTTGCTGTAGCCGAGCATATGCTTCGGCGTGCTAGGGATGTGCTCGAGAAGGGCGATGCCGTGCAGGCTAGCGAGAAGCTCTACAAGGCGGTAGAGGAGTGCATCAAGGTACTGGCCTGCCTCGAGGGCCTCGAGGAGTGTAGAAGAGCGAGAGAAGAAGGTCAATGGTGGACGAAACTGCTGAGTAGAGCTGCTCGTAAACTCTCCGTGAGGCTTAACGAGCCACTGGTGCTTGAAGCATGGGGACACGCGTACGACTTGCACGTCCACGGGTTTCACGAGCACGCGCTGGATGCAGAGAACGTGGCTAGGTCAGTCCCTGTTGTGGAGAAGCTAGTCAGCTACACCAAAAGGATACTTGGAGAGAGGATCCGGCGCGACGGCAACAAGGCCGGTTGAAATACATCCTGGTCCTCGCGATGCACATAACCGTTCATCTAAACCCGCTCACGACATGTGTTGTTCATAGGTAGCGCTATGCTCCATAACGAGCCACTAGCCTATAGTAAAGTGGGCTTTACCCCGGAGGCCTAGAGTGTAGCGACACGGCACTAGGATGCTCGTAGCTTTCCTCTTAGGTGGCTTAACGCTTGTTCGTGCTCCTGGCTCCATGCTCTGGCTTCTTCTAGCTTGGGTTTCACCCTCTCGACTATCTCTAGGAGCGTCTCTACCAGGTAGAGTATGTCTTGCCGTGCTTCCTCCTCGTCGGGGTACTTGCTGAGCGTCATGCCGGGGTCTGGCCCGTGATACTGGTAGTCATGGAGGTTGAGCGCCGTGTCTGTCAGGGAGCGGATGTGCTTGTAGCCTAGTTGCTCGAGGAGCCTGGAGAGGGGCTTCAGCCTAGCCGTGGGCACCCTGGGTATCCCGACCTCCTCTAGCCACCTTCTCTCATCCTCACTCCTCAGCAGGTTGTCCAACCTGGGCTTCTCCAGGGCGAGAAGAGCCGCTATCAGCGCCCTCCAGGCTTGGAATGTCTTGCCTGCCGCGTTGCGCGTGTAGCCCTCCTCGAGGAACCGGAGGGCGAGCAACGCCTCCAGGAGAGACTCCAGCAGCCTAGCGCCAGCGTAGCCCGTGAGATCCCGCTGCGGCTTTGGCAGCGGTCTCTCCAAGGCACGTGTAGTTACCGTCACCTCGCAAAACCCGTGTGACATGTATCTCCCAGAATGTATAAACATTGGCGGCTCTGCACACGCCGCGAGACTCCTTCGGCCATTACCGAGGGAGGATGCTTGGGATGGGAGCTAGTGCTGCCTGCTCTTGCCGAGGAGGTAGCCTATCAGTGCGGCTGTTAGCGTGAGGAGTAGCCAGGGTAGGGGTTCGGGTTCTCCGGCTCCCGCTGCACCCTCTCCAATCGTCATCGTCAATGTTACTGTTGTAGTTATGGCTGTGATTATGGTTCTGGGCGTGAAGGTTACCGTCGTAAACCTCGTGACTGTCTCTGTGATTGTGGTGGTCTGTCCCGGCCTCTCGACGGTCACGGTCTCCACGATGTTCCTGATTGTTGTTCTTGTCACGGTGATTGTGACCGTCACGGTATGCGTGACTGTCCTAGTCTCCTTCTCCTCCCTGCACTCGGCTAGAGCCTCCGTCTTGGGGGCATAGAGGGGCCAGGTGGGGCGGAACTCGTTGGGGTAGTCGCGGGGCTCTGCTAGGCCCCGCTCCAGTAGCCACGCGTTGACGTTTAGGAGTGTAGTCTCGTTATGGTCTATGAGGAGCACGCCAACTATCCTCCCGTACTTGTCAAACACGTACACATCATCAACGTCTATATAGAGCGTCTCGTGGCCCGCGAGGAGCGCTTGAAGCGCACGCTTAGCCTTGATGCCCTCCGGCGTGTCAATCTCCGGGGCGTTCACGTCAGCAAGCCGAAGCCTCCCCTCGAACCCCACCAGCTCCGAGAACCTCTCTGAGCAGGCTTTCACCACGACAATCCTGACAGTGTCGCCGTCCACCACGTACTCCAGCCTCGCTATCACATCTACACGCTGCGCGGTTGCAAACAGCGGAGTAGCAACAACCAACGCTAGAACTGCGAGTATAGACACGAGTGTCAATGTAGAGATCGGCGACTGTAAACCATTGGCGGCGGGCACACCCGTATGTGAATGGCCGTGGGCTAGCTTGTTTCCCACGGCTCTCACCGTGTAAGAGCAAGCATTGTGCGCCACCTAGACTGGGTCAAAAGCTCGCAGCGCCCAATAGCATAGGGTGTGGCGCCACTCTGGGGCCGGTCGCGAATAGTGCTCGGGGGGAAGCCCTGCCCCTAGAGGGGGCGCGTTTACGCGTGAGGGTCTATGCGGGGACTCGCCTTATCCAGGATATGGGGTTTAGCTCGTCACTCTGTTACGCGGTGGCATCTGTGCCTGCATGTTCGTCTTCTAGGTTAGCGGCTGGTTTGGCGTGCAGGCTGTCTGGGCTGTTATCGTGGCGAGGCGCCCCCGTAGCTCCTCCATGAGTATCGGGCATTCGAAGCCGAGGTTGTCCCAGAAGTGTTGGCATTGTATCTTACACTCGATGGCGAAGGGGAAGAGTAGCTTGTCGTGCATGAATAGTGTCACTTTGTGGTGCTCCGTGTGTATGGATAGTGGTAGTGTCCGTGTGATCCCCCGGAGGGCTAGCCGTATCCCGCTGCGCAGGTAGCCGGGTGGTACCCCGAGCCTGTGCGCTAGCTCGTCCAGCACCTCTGTGAAGCTGGCGCCGTCGCGCAGGTATGCTAGTATCGCTTCTTTGAGCAGCCTCAGGACATGTATTGACGCCTCGTCTATCTTGCATATCGTCATGTTCTTTAGCGTTAGCCTCCTCCTCTGGGCTTCGACGCCAAGGATGTATAGGAATCCTAGGAGCTCCTCCGGGGTGGCCCTAAGCCCCCATATCCTCCCCATACACTCCGCGAACATGTTCACATCGATGATGTTGTTCACGTAGAGCGTTATGCACCCCTTGGCGGATAGGGCTAGCGTCTCTCTAGACCCGTCAACGGGTACGACGACGCGCTTCTCTAGCAGCTTCTTCGCCTTACGGTAGACGGTCGCCACGTTGAGCTGAGCCATGCGCGCGATCTTGTAGGGTGTTGCTGCGCCCGCTCTCAGGTAGTAGAGCAGTATCCTCTTCTCGGCGTCGTCAACGTCGGGTGTTAGCTGGCGCCAGATGCTCTTGACCATCTCTTCCAGGGTATCCAGGGTATATGCGCCGGTCATACACCATCAATAGTTGGAAACGCCATTTTAGACTAGAAATAGTTGGTGCCGTACATGTGGGGCTAGTAAGCCCTCTTATCATGGCCGTTGAGAAGAGGCTACTAGAGGCCACGCCACCGGGTAATCAAGCGTCTTGATAACAACGCGGATTAGAATGGTGCTCTGTTGTTCTACCCGGTGCTGGGAGGATGGTAACGAGGAGGGAGTTCATAAAGAGCTTCACGTTCGCGATCCTCGGTGGCCTGGCGGCTTCCAGCGTTGCGCCCACAGCTAGTGCTGCTGGCGCCACCGGTAAGGGGGAGGCGCCTCCACTCCCGTGGCCGTACGTCAAGCTCGACCCGGAGGAGACGAGGAAGCTTGGGCACCTCGGGTACTACGCCTTCGAGTGTGCGGGTGGAGCGTTCTGGGCTATAGCGGTCCAGCTCCGGGAGAAGATAGGCTACCCGTGGACCCTCCTACCCATACCGAGCCGCGAGGAGGTACTCAGGGCGGTCAACGAAGGTGGTCACGGGCACCTAGCTTGCCCGATGCAATACGGGTATGGCGGCGCGGTAGGCTGGTCTACGCTGTGCGGCTCGCTCAACGGCAGCCTCTTCATAATAAACATGGTTGCGGAGAACCGCGACTGGGACAAGATCGGAAAGGCGCTGATGAGGTGGTATGAGACCTTTCCCTTCCCAAGCGACAAGATGAACGAGTATGTCACCCGCGGCGAGGTTTACGTGAAGAGAGAGCGGTTGAAGAGCAGCAAGTGGCTCCCGAGGAGCGTGAGCGGCTCTGTCCTATGCCACGTGTCTGTTAGCAAATGGTGTGTGGTCTCCGGCTACGCGAGCGGCTCCAAGGAGAGGGCCGAGAGGTGCGCGAGGCTAACGGGCGACGTTGCCGCGAAAACCGTCGAGCTTCTCAACGCGTACTTCGAGGGTAGGCTCGAGGAGGTCACGAAGATCAAGCTGTCACCGACGACTGTGGGCTGCAGAGTCTGCCACTATAAGGGCAAGGAGTACGAGATAGGACAGTTCACGCGAGGCTATATGCAGTGCGAGACGTGCCATCACGATCTGCGACCGCACGCCCACACGATAGTCGCGTTCGGCCAGCAGCCTAGCAGCGAGCTGCAAGCGACGCCCGCCAAGAGGGAGTTCGAGAGCCTAACGAGAGCCGCGATAGGCTCCACCATCGCGATAGGCGCTCTGACTGGAGTCCTCGCTGTCGCCCGTAAGCGCAGCAAGTAACACCCTGGGGGTGACGTTCCTATGACCGCTAGGCTGTACTCCCCGGGGCGGCTCATAGGCAGCTTCATAGCAACCTCGATAGTGCTTGGCCTTGGCTGGGCGCTTGTCTACGAGTATGCCATCAAGGTGTTGATGAGGGAGGGCCACTTGAAACTCCAGAGGCTGCTAGAGTTTGACCTCGTGAGTACGCTCTGGTGGAGGGATTTCATAGCGCTGGCTTTCGACCTGCTGATCATAATAGTCGCGGCGATAGGAACATGGTGGGTCGTGGCGCACTTCGTGCTTGAGGCTCGTGAGGCTGGCAAATGGCGCCTCTACTACAACAGCCCGGAGGGTAGGCGCGACACCTGGGTACCGAGGCTAACCGCATGGCAGAGGGTGCAACACCTCTGGCTCATGATCACGTTCATAGTCTGCGCCGTGACGGGCATGGCGGCGCACCTCGACGTGCTGGCGGACCGCGCTACGCTACTCACGATACACGTGTACTCCGGCATAGCAATGGGCATCCTCGCAATCATACACGTGGTGTACTATGGGGTGCAGGCGCTGGTCGCCAAGGCTAGAGGCGAGAGCCTACGCGAGAAGTTCCCCATGCTCGAGATATACAGCATCCGCTACGTTAAGAACCTCGTGAAGGCGCTTATACACCCGTTCTACCCGCGCGTGAAGCCAGAGCCCTACGGCAAGTACGACCCGGAGCAGATCTTCGAGTACTGGGGCGTCTACTGGGGTATGGCCGTACTCGGCATACCAGGCGTACTCCTGGCGCTCTACGGCCCGAGCATCCTCGACGGAATCCTATGGGTCATGCACTGGAAGGAGGCGATACTAGCAATAACGTTCATACTGATGGTGCACATGGGCTACACGCACCTAAGGCCAAGCATCTTCCCGATAGACACGACATTCATACACGGCAAGATGCCGATGAAGAGGGTGAAGGAGGAGCACCCGCGATGGGCGCAGGAGCTGGCCGGAGAGGCACAAGAACAGACCAGCGGATGAGCACCGCTACTCTCCGCCACACGCGGGGCCCGCGCCACGGGACGCCCAAACATCGAGACGCGCTAAAAGCCGCTAGACACTGTTTTGCCCTCCGCCCAGCTGGCGGCTTCTTCCGTTGCTAACGTCGTCTGGACGTGTGGCTAGAGATGTTCGCGGGTAACTCGCTTGGAGTATTGACCTGGCCCTCTGGCCTTTAAGAGCTTGAGACTCGCAGGTGGCAAAATACGAGTTTATTTTTCCGTGGAGGCGCATGGCACGGGACGAGCCGTCATCTGCGCGTGACGCTGGGCTGTTACTTTTCAGGCTCGACTACGATTACGTCGATGCCCTTGGCTATGTTGACTAGCTTGGAGGTGACGCTGCCTAGGAGTTTCACTGCGAGGCCGCGTCCCCTCCTACCGACGACTATCGCGCTGCAACCCTTGCCCTTCGCGACGTCGAGGAGGCTTTCGGCTGGGTCGCCCTCGACGACCATGGTCTCTATCTCGACGTTATACCTTCCGCGTATGTCCTCGGCCAGCTTGTCTAGACCCTCCCGCACCGCCTCGAGTACCTGCTGGGAGGGTACGGGCTCTGGTAGGAGGAACTCGCCGAGGAGGATGGAGGGCGTGGGCACCACAGTAACTATGACCAGCTTGGCGCCGAGCTTCTCCGCGAGCATTGCCGCCTTCTCAACCGCCTTCTTCGCGGCGTCGCTACCGTCGAAACCCGCGACTATACACGTGTACAAGGCCTCGTGCCCCTAGGATAACCCACGCCTAGACGTTAAACACCTTGTGACGGGGCGTGGCTACCACTAGCTGAGCCGCTGTGATAGTCGCGCCGTTCATCACTCCTTCGTGTCTCGTGGCTCCGGGTGTCACCGCGTCCTAGCCGGGCTGATTGGCGGAGCGGGGGAGCAGAGCTAGGGGGATAGGGATGCCCGTGATGCTCGTTGTTTTCGACCCGGATGGGCTCCCTGTTGACGTGCGTGGCGCTGAGCTGCTAGACCCGGAGCTTGTAGCGGCTATAGGGGCTACCCTCTGGAGGGTGTCTGGTGAGATTGGGGAGAGCCTAGGGTCTAGGGTTGACCGTGTGAGTCTACGCGCCGGGCCCCTGCACCTTGAGCTCAAGTTCGGCGTGGATGCCGGCTATGCGGTCGTGATAGACGAGGTGGCTGCGGGTCTAGTTGGGCTCCCGGAGGATGACGCAGCGGAGCCCCTCAGCGCCTAGACCGCTCCCGCTTTTACAAGCCGCTCTTCCTCCTCGTCACCCCGGGGCGCAGCCTCTTGACTACAAGAGCACGCGACATTATGTCCACAAGCCTCGTGACCGCTAGACCAGAGGAGCCCGTACGCGAGGTTGTCAAGAGGATGGTGGAGCATAGCGTGGGTAGCGTGCTCATAGTGGATGATGAGGGTAGGCTAGCCGGGATATTCACCGAGCGCGACCTAGCCAGGCTAGTTGCACGCGGCGCCAGCCTCGAGGAGCCCGTGAGCAAGTACATGTCGAGGAGCCCAGTCACAGCTTCACCCGACGAGCCCCTCGCCAAGATAGCCACCAAGATGATAGAGCATTGGCTCCGTCACATACCGGTGGTCGACGAGCAGGGTAGGCCCCTAGGAGTGATAAGCATACGTGACGTACTACGCGTAATAGCCTCGTTCGAGTCCTTCCCCTAACGTCTACCCACGCACACCTCCTTACACACGATGATGCGTTTTCACAGTGTCGCGCCGACATGTTTTCGGTGCGACGAGCTAGGCTTCGCTCCAAAGGCTCTCAGCCTCTTTAACGAGCTGCGGCCAGAGTAGAGTGAAGTCCACCACAGCGTGGTGACTATCCAGATGTCTCACGGGCTCTTCTTGACCCTCTACCCTCCCCGCCACGACCAGATAGTGGTTCACGGGTGACTGGAGGCCCGTGTACGTCGCCAGCCTCTCCAGCCTCTCGAGGAGCCGGGCTGCATCCCTAGAGTCTATGCTTAGCTTCACCTCGATGAATGTCGTGGATGACCCCGGGTCACGCACAACCATGTCTATCTCCATGTCTTTCTTCCACCACGGCCCGTGTTCAACCGGGGGCGTTGGTATAACCCCGGCCACGTGTAGCTCTGGAAGCAGCTCCTCAACAACTTGCTGGAGTATAGGGCCTAGCAGCCTCTCCCTCACGAGCCTAGATGCTATCTCTACCGCTCTTGCTGTGTAACCAGCCTCTACGAGGCTCTGCACGCGGGGTGTCACGGTGAACCAGTAGCGGAAGAAGGGGTCGCGAATGTAGAGTCTCGATCCTCTCTTTGAGCCTAGGGGCGTTCTCCTCTCCAGTATATCCAGTTGCTCTAGGGTAGAGATGTAGTGGTGCACCGTCCTCGGGTCAACCCCGGCTGCCTGCGCAGCCTCGCTTGGCGTTACGCGGCCCTCCGCGACAGCTCGTAGGAGTGAGAGGTATGTGCGCGGCTCTCTAAGCTCCTGGCGTAGAAGGTCGAGGGGTTCGGTAAGCAGCGGGTGGCCCGGCTCGAGCACCCGCTCTAGTAGCTCCTCTAGGCTCCGGGCGCCGCGCGCGTGGGATGCGTAAGCCGGTGTGCCCCCGAGCACCGAGTACATTGCGAGCTCCTCTAGAGGATCGCTCGCATCACGGTAGAAGCCGTGAGCTTCGATAAGCCTCATCGGGCGTAGACGGATAACCCTACTCCTGCGCCCGAAGAGAGGCGCCCGATATCCTAGCAGCTTTTTCTCGAAGAACGAGACGGCTGAGCCACAGAGGATGAGCATCAGCTTAGACTCGGATAGCACACTGTCTATGCTCCTCTGTAGCCTCGAGGGTAGGCTAGGGTCAGCCTCAACCATATACTGGAACTCGTCGAGGACAACAACAAGCCTCTCGTGTAGAGCGGCTAGCCTCTCCAACGCCTCCACGAGGTCAATAGGCACATAGATCCCAAGCTGCTCGCCAACAGCAGCGGCGAACTCGGAGTAGAGGTCATCCGCGGGAAGCTCGGCAGCCACGTAGTAGACACCACGCTTGCCCCTCATGAAGCGGCGGAGTAGGGCCGTCTTCCCAACCCTCCTCCTACCATAGACTACCACGAGAGAGAAACGACCAGAGGCCCACTCCGACTCTAGCATGTTAAGCTCGACGCGCCTATCGAGGAACAAGCGTAGCTACCCACGCGTATCCCGGTACGCGTACCTAGATACGCGTATCCACATACGCTATCAGCACGGAACACCCGAGAAGCGAAAAACCGTCATCCCCGAGTGCCGCACGCCAGCCCCAGCCCATGGTGCTACATGTTCACAGTGGCTAGGTGCCTGTGCCCAGGCGGTTGCGGGCGGCGTGTGCTGTCAGGCTTATTCGTCGTGGTTTGGGGGTCCTTAGCATCCCGGGAAGGAGAGGTAATGTGTTGTGACCGGCAGGGTGTTTGTGACGCGCTTTGACCTGGAGGTGTTGCTGGAGGCTCTGGTTGAGGCTGAGAGGCTGAGGCCGGCTCAGTACGCGAGGCGGCGTGTGTTCGCCCGGAGGGGGGTGGCTGGCGGCAAGGCGAGGTTCCTGGCAGCGATACTGGCTAGCATCTGGAGGATGGCTGGGCTTCTAGACGAGAGCCTCGGGGCTGCCGGCATTGACGTCTCTATGTTGGACGAGAGGGGTAGGAGCGAGGCTAGGCTGACAGCCTACCTCCTACTGAGGGAGGAGAGGTGCGCGAGAGACGAGAGGTGTGTGCGGCTTCTCGAGGAGCTTGGTGGTGTGGCAGCGAGGGTTGTTGAGGCGTGGAGGGCTGGGCGTCTGGAGCTTGACGAGGAGCTGCTAGAGTACCTGGTGCCACGGTGGCTCCTTGAACGGGTGAAGAGTCTCCTCCCGGGCGAGTGGCGGGAGCTACTCCGGGCTTTCAATAGCGCTCCGCCGGTCTCGCTCCGCGTCAACACCCTCAAGGCTAGCTACGACCGCGTGTGGCTCATTCTCGAGGAGGAGGGTAGGGAGCCGAGGCGCTCCAGGTGGGCCCCCGAGTGGGGTGTTATCGTCGGCAACCCGAGGGATCTCCACGAGTCTAGGGTGATACGCCACGCGCTCGCCTACCCCCAGGATGAGGCCAGCATAGTGGCGTCTCTCGTCCTCGACCCGAAGCCCGGCGAGCTAGTCTTCGACCTGACGGCCGCGCCGGGCGGGAAGACCCTCCACATGGCCGCCCTGATGGGCAACCGTGGGAGGATAGTCGCGATCGACGTCTCTAGGCTCAAGGCTAGGCTCCTAGAGAGGAACGTGGAGAGGCACGGGGCGAGGATAGTGGAGGTTCGCGTGATGGACGCTAGGGAGGCGCCGCGCGTCTACGGCGAGAGCGTGGCGGATCGCGTGATGCTGGACGCGCCGTGCACGAGCAGCGGGACGCTGGCAAGGAACCCGGACCTCCGCTGGAGGATCACACCCGAGGAGGTGTACAAGATGCATAGGCTCCAGGTTGAGCTCCTAGAGGCCGCGGTTAGGCTTGCAAAACCAGGCGCCCGTATACTCTACGCGACGTGCAGCATCTTCCCCGAGGAGGGCGAGGAGGTCGTAAAGAAGATCCTAGAGAGGAGGAGTGACGTCGAGGTGGTGCCCCTCGAGGCTCCATTCGACCCGAGCCCCTGGCTAAGGGGCGCAATGAGAGCCTGGCCGCACCGCCACGGCACCATAGGCTTCTTCTACGCGCTCCTGGAGAAGACCAGGCGGTGAGACGCGGAGCACAGACCCGCGAATCCAATTGCCTCCCTCGCGGCACTGTTATACGGTGAAACGCCGGCTTTACTAGTCAAGCACGATGCTTACGGGAGGTAGTTGAGCAAGGCCCTAGCTTGTAACTTTATGCCTTGCTCACACATACTGAGCAACTTCTTACAAAGCACCCTGTCGGCAATAACTAACACTTAATGTAGGGTGTTGACGGGATGTCGCGTACCGGCCTCGCACTACTAGTAGGCATCATAATTGGCATCGGATTGATGCTCGGGTACACCTACCGCTGGGGCCAACCAACCCCAACAACCATCACGACAACCACCGAGAGCAGCATGACGCCGCATGGCCCCGGCCCACAGGGTCCACAGACGGGAGCAACCAGCGAGACGACCACCCCAATGGGGAGGCATGGTGGACCAGGAGGGCCGATGAGGGGCACAGCGGGTCCAGGCAGGGCACCATCCGACATGGGTATGGAGGTTCCGAGCACGTGCCTCGACGTTGGTAACGGGCAGCCCCCAGGCCACAACATAATGTGGCTCTTCAATAACCACGACGTGTTCCGTTACAAGCTGCTAGAGTTCCCGGAGAACAAGACACTCGTCTGGATAATCACCGCGCCCAGCCACGACGCCCTAGAAGTGCTAGTCAGCCACATCGAGCAGATGGAGTGTATCGTCGAGCACGGAGGCCAGCCGAGGCCGCACGACCCGCTCTTCAGGGTGGACGCGGCTATCACAAGCAAGTATGTTGACACGAAGATAGTCTGGCTTAACGACACGGCAGTCAAGATAATCAAGGTGGCCAAGAACGACTGCGCCTTCGAGGTCATAAAGCTACACGCGCAGGTTGTGAAGGGCTTCTTCGAGACCGGTAGGCTCGAGGCTATGAAGATACACGAGGTGCCACCCGAGGCCCTCCAGCTCTGCGCACCCTACCTCAACACCACCAGCGGGTAAGAAACAGCTACACAAACTCCACGCAACTAAACCCGTTTTTACGCCCCAGGGGCTCCACCCTCGTTCTACTCCAGCTCCACATTCCTGGTTTTCACGCCCCTCACGCGCTTATACAGAAACGATACACTTAGGAGCGTGTTGAGGGCGCTCTTGAACAAGTAAAGTTTTCCCGTTTCAAGCTTCTTGAGTATCTGTATCCCGTGGGGCTATGGCTTGACTCTACTAGAGGCTATTCGCCTACCTCGCAGCATTGCCCAACGCCTCCGTATTGAGGCCGAGAAGCAGGGTATGAGTCTAGAAGAGTACCTCGTGGAGCTTGCCACGCGGGACCTGGATCCGCCGGAGAGGGCGCGGGAATACATCGAGACAGCACGGGCGCTCCTGGAGCAGGCTCGCGAGGAGCTAGAGAGGGGCGACGTGAGACAGGCTGCGGAGAAAGCCTGGGGCGCGGCGGCACTAGCGGTAAAGGCCTACGCAGCCTGGAGGGAGGGAAGGCGGCTCACCAGCCACGGTGAGCTCTGGGAGTATACACTGGTGTTGCGCAAGGAGCTTGGAAAGTGGGTTAGTAGCGCATGGAACGCCGGTAACAGCATGCACACCTGCTTCTACGAAGGATGGTGCGAAAGGGAGCACGTGGAGGACGCGATAGAGGAGATAGAGAGGCTAGTAAAAACAGTCGAAGAGAAGATCAAAAAGACCCATACGGAAACATGACTGAGATAGTATTGATGTATATACGGGCATGCTCCTACAAGAAGCTGAAACTAACAAAAAAAAAAAAAAAAAAAAAAACAAAAAAAAAAAAAAAAAGACGTGATCTTGTCCAGGCGCAAGGGTGTGTATACAGAGTTGAGAGAAAAGGACGATTGATTAGTTAGCTGTGTGTTAGAGCTTGCCTAGCTCTCGGAGCTTAGCCTCGACTAGATCCGGAACTTCTGTTGGTACTCTTGCCACCGGTATCCCGGCCTCCTGTAGCACCCTCGCCTTCTCCTCGGCTGTGCCGCTCGACCCCATGACTATGGCTCCGGCGTGACCCATCCTCTTTCCTGGCGGCGCGTTGCGGCCCGCGACGTAGGCTACCAGCGGCTTCTGTATCTCGCCCCGCTTGTAGGCCTCTGCCAGCCTCTCCTCCTGGTCGCCGCCGATCTCGCCTATGACTACGACTAGGTCGGTTTGCGGGTCGTCGTTGAAGAGCTTGACAGCCTCGACGAGGTCAGTGCCGATTATTGGGTCGCCGCCGACGCCGATCACGGTCGACTGGCCGATGCCGCGCTCGGATAGCATGGCGGCTATCTCGTAGGTGAGCGTGCCGCTCCTCGAGACTATGCCGACGTTGCCCGGCTTGAAGTACTGGTGTGGCATTATCCCTAGCTTCGCCTCGCCGGGGGTTATGACCCCGGGGCAGTTGGGGCCTATGACGCGGACGCCGCGGCTCCTAGCGTAGTTTATCGCGCGGAGCGAGTCGTGTATCGGGATGCCCTCGGTTATCACGACTATGAGCTTGATCCCCGCGTCCACAGCCTCTATGATCGCGTCGGCGGCGCCCGGGGCAGGCACGAATATGATGCTCGAGTTTATCTCGGGGTGTTCCCTTACAGCCTCCTCGACGCTGTCATACACCGGGACTCCGTGTACGTTCTCCCCGCCCTTGCCGGGCGTCACGCCCGCCACTATCCTGGTACCATACTCGAGCATTAGCTTCGTGTGGAAGCTGCCGTATCGCCCCGTGATACCCTGGACGAGGGCGACCGTACCCTTACCCACGAGCACGGGCATTCACGCCTCACCCCCAGCCTCCTTCGCGAGCCTCACGGCCTCGCGTACGGCCTCATCCATCCTCTGGTACACCTTGAATCCCTTCTCCTCGAGGATACGCCTACCCTCCTCCTCCATGGTGCCCACGAGCCTCGCCACCAGCGGCTTCCTCACACCAGACTCCTCATAAGCAGCGACGATACCGTGCGCCACCTCGTCCACGCGAGTAATGCCGCCGAAGACGTTCACTAGTATGACCTTGACCTTTGGGTGGCGGAGGAGGAGCGTAACAGCCCTCTTGACCTTGTCGCGGCGCGCGCCGCCGCCGATATCGAGGAAGTTCGCGGGCCTACCGCCGTAATGGTATATCATGTCGAGAGTTGCCATCGTGAGGCCAGCGCCGTTGCCAATTACACCGATGTCGCCGTCCAGCTCGACGTACGCGAGGCCGTAGAAGTGGGCTATCCTCTCCAGGCCGCGTAGCTCATACTCGCGGAGCTTCTCGAACTCCGGGTGCCTATACACCGCGTTATCGTCGACCACCATCCTGAAGTCGAGCGCCACAATCCTCCCGTCCTCGGTGATGGCCAACGGGTTGGACTCGACGAGCTCCGCGTCATACTCGATCAGCATCTTGTACATGGCTTTGGCTATCTCCTCGAACTGGCGGAGAAGCTGCCCGGATAGCCCGATGTTCTTGGCGATCTTCCTGACCTGGTAGCCCTTGAGCCCGACGAACGGGTCGATATCCAGCCTCTTGATCGCCCATGGTTTCTTCGCGGCTATCTCCTCTATCTCCATGCCACCCTCGCTGCTAGCCAGCATCGTTATCGTCCTGTTGCTTCTGTTGACTATGAAGGAGAGGTAGAGCTCCTGCTTGTGCGGCACAGCCTCCTCGACTAGCACAGAGTAGACCGGGTACCCCTTGATCTCCGAGCCGAGCATCTTAAGGGCTATCTCGTAGGCCTCATCCTCACTCTTTGCCAGCTTTACGCCACCGGCCTTACCCCTGCCTGCCACCGGCACCTGCGCCTTGATAACCACCGGGAGGCCGAGGTGGTGTATAGCGTCGATTACCTCCTCGGGGCGCGTAGCCAGCCTACCCTCTGGTATCGGTATGCCGTACTCACGCGCTATCCTCTTCGCCTCGAACTCGACTATGTTCAAACGCGGGCTCCCCCCAGGAGCGTGAACGAGTAAGCCCCACGTTAAACCAGTAGAACCTAGAGTAAAACATTACGACTCTAGACGCGGGCACAAGAGACGAGCCATAGACACTAGCCTATCATGCCACCCTGGCAACCCGCGGATGACGAAACCACAGTGACAAGCCCCGTGCAACTAGAGTTATGACACGGCCCGCAGGGCAACCACTAGCGAGCCGAGAAGCGCCGCGTGAGAGGCTATGGGTGTTCGGGAGGCGCGAGGGTGAATACACGGCTAGGAGGAGCAGCCAGGCCTACGTTGAGATGCACGCTATCCTACCATGCATAGACCCTGACTCCCTTTGACAACGCGTATTGCACTATCTCCCTGCCTATCCTGGCCCCAGTCAACACCGGTATGACCTCCCTACCCGGGTTGCGCCTAGCCACAATCTCGGCTTTCGCCAGGAGCGCCCCAACATCGGCATGCTTGGGTTGAACCTTGACCTCCACCACGTATACGCGCTTCTCTGTGACTATTAGAAGGTCGATATCCTCTGTATCGATGCGCGCGTTCCTCTCCCAACTGAGGAGGCGGTCACCCGACGCAGCAACCTCCTGCACAATGATATCTAGAGTGAACTTGCTGTAGGTGCTTTCGGCGAGAGCACCGAGAGTATCAGATAGCCTCGCAACGCCCCCTCTAGGCTCCTAACTCTCCCCTGCATATCGCTAATCATGTCCTGCAAGCTCTTAACCTCCTCCCTCAAGTTCCCCGTCTCGCTCTTCAACCCTCCAATCTCCTCCCATACCCTCCTAACCTCCTTCCTCGTCCCCCCAATCTCTTCCCTCATCTTCCCAACCTCCTTCCATATTCTCTTGATCTCCTCCCATATCCTCCTAGTCTCGTCTCGCAACGCGCGAATCTCCTCCTGCACCGCCTGGAACCTCTTCTCGAACTCCACCCTCATCCTGCGCAACTCCTCCAACAGCTCCTCGAACCTCTTGTCGTGCACCTCAAGCCGCTCTAGTATCTCGAGCATGCCGAGCTCGGCAGCCACGATCCTCCTGAACTCCGGGTCTCTGCGGATAAGCTCCAGGAGGCGGCGCTTCAGCTCCTCATCGCTTATGCCGGCTGTCACCCTGTCGCACCCTAGAGTGAATCGTGGCCGCCCAGCCTCCTAAATAGCGTTGAGAGCACTCGAAGCTCTTGAAGGCGAATGTAGCGTCTTAACCGCCGCCCACGAGTTTCTGGATGGCTGTGCGGTAGACGGGGGTCTGCCAGGCGAGCCTCTGGCCGATGCCGAGCCTGGGGTCGATGGACGGCGGCTCGTCAACCCAGAGCCACTCGCTCCTCTCGGCGGGTATCTCGGCGACCAGGTTGAGCCCGACAAGCCTCTCGAGCAGGGCGGGTCTCTGTAGTACAAGCTTCTCGCCCCTAACCGGGTCGGCGGCGAAGACGCGAAGGGCCTCCAGGTCCTCGGGGTTAAGGCTTGTTACGAGTCTCTCCAGCATCCTAGACTCGGTGACGAACTGGACGAGACACTCCATGCTCCAGTCTAGCTCGTAGAGCATCCGGAGTATACGCCCGTTGCCACCAGTCACTAGCCACGCTTCCTCAGCGTCTAGCCCCCGTTCTGGTAGCTGCTCGTAGAGCCTCTGGAACCCCCTGCGCGACAGGTTCCACATCGCGTAGGTTAGGACCCAGTTGTGCCTAGCAAGCCTCCATCGCGATAAACCCTCGCTACTGGCCATGAGCACCACCATACGCTCGTATTCGCCCGGAGGGTACTCCAAGAGCTCCAATAGGCTCTTTGCAAGTCCCTCAACACGTTCGAGACCAACTGCTTGGAACACATCGTCGAGTATCACAGCGAGGCGTGCACCACGAAGCCTTCTAAGCGAGTAAGCCACTAGCTCGGAAACAGCCTCAACCAGACCAGCAGCGTCGACACCCGCCAGCCGCTCGAGTAGTGCCCCTGCAACCCTCTTCACACCTTCAGACACGCGGAGTCTCTCGGCAACGGGGCTCTCCAAGGGCCTCAGCATGACGACCTCATAGCCCTCCTCTTCGAACACCTTCTCTGCGCATAGGAGGAGGGCAGTCTTGCCGCAACCCTCCGGCCCGTATATCACGATAGGCAGGCTGGCGCCGCGAGCAGCTAGACGCCGTAGTCACTCGACACCCCGCTCTCTATCCACGAAAGACACGCCAACGCCAGGCGTGAAGACGAGCCTCAAACCGCTACACGAATCTAGTGGCATACACTGCCATCCTCGGTTATTATCGCCGCCTCATGGTGCTTAAAGCGCTGGGTTAGCCCCCCGGCAACCCGGCTGGCTAGGCTGGTTCTTCAAGGTTGGAGCGTCGTTGCTAACGCTGGGGTTGCTTGTGGAGATCTTCGAGTACCGGTACGCTGGCCTCGTGTTGACCGGGTGGGATGTCGAGAGGGTGCTATCCGCGTGCCCGCGCGGGGAGGCCCTGGTCGAGAACCGGTCGAGAACCGCCCGCGTAGAGTGCAACGGGGACACCATCTGCGTTGACAGCGTGTGCTTCGAGAGGCCTGTGGAGCGTCTCGAGCCCGGCATGCTCTACTGGGTGTGGCGTGGCTCCCTACGCCCCGTCGAGGCGCGCGACGGGGGCTACCTCCGGCTCAGGGCGCCGGGGGACGGCGTAACGACAACCCTAGAGATAGACGGTGTGCACATGCATCGTGTGGAGGGTGTCGACCCCTGGACGGACACGCTGAGCAAGGTGAGAGCCGCGAGGGTGAGGAGGGGCGACGTGGTGCTCGACACCTGCATGGGCCTGGGTTACACGGCGATAGCGTCGGTGCTGCGGGGCGCGAGGAGGGTGGATACCTTCGAGGTGGACGAGAGGGTGATATGGGCGGCTGAGCGTAACCCCCACAGCCGCCTCCTAGACGCCCCCAACATCCACATCTTCCACGGTGACGTCACCGAGGCGGTGAGGAGGCTACCCGACGAGGAGTACACAGTCGTGATACACGACCCGCCCAGGTTCTCGAGGAGCACCGGCGACCTATACAGCCTCGAGTTCTACCAGGAGCTCTACAGGGTGCTGCGGCTCGGCGGCCGCCTCTTCCATTACACGGGGAGACCCCACGGCGGGAGGATACTCCAGGGGATAGCACGCAGGCTGCAACAAGCCGGCTTCGTGAGGGTGAGGTGGGTAGAGGAGGCACAGGGCTTCATAGCCGTAAAGCCACGCTAACCCACCATGCGAAACCACCCAGTCAAAACTAGACCGGGTGGTCAAACCGCCGCTGTACACCCCCGACACGAGTAAACCAAACGCTCAAACAAGGTCTGACCAAGTGGTCAAACAAGCGCCAGTCTATAACCTGGTGTAAGGCGGTGATAGGAGTGCATCGGGGGATGCGGAGGGTTAAAAGCGGCGAACCGCGGCTCCGTGAACGCCGCGGGATGCGCAAAGCCAGGCTGCCGACCCCTCCCCTCCACACCAGAGACTAGGCAATCACCACGTTCTACACGCAGCAAGACGGACAGTCAGGGAATCCAACCATACACTACACGAGACGCACCAAACAATGAGGTATGATACGGCACGTGATGGGAGGAGACCAGGAGTGTGACAGGTGTAGGAGGAAGTCGGGAGAGAAGCGTGCCGGGTTGAGGAGGAGTGTGGCGGGGGGTGGTGTGCGGGGGCGCGGGGCGCGGGCGGGGCTTGGGCGGGGGTGGTGCCTCTCCACCCGGGGTCATCGAGGCGGGGGAGTGTCACCTGTGAGCGGCTACGTGCTCCACGTGGACCGGGTTGACTATGTCCTCGTAAGCGTCCTCTAGCCTGTGGACCTTGGCCTTCAGCTTCCTAACCTCCTCTTGCATCTCGAACAGCTGGCTCTCCAGGTCGACGAGGCGGTCCTCGAAGCTCTGCCTCATCTTCTCGAGCATCACCTGTATCTCCATCAGCTTCTCTAGCACAGCCTCATCGACCCTACCCTGCCTCCTCGCAACCCTAGCCTCCACCCTCTCCCCATCCTCGCCCTCAGCCACCCTCCTCGCCGGCTCCGCCTCGACACCCTCCTCGGCCTTCATAGCCTCCAGCCCCTCTAGTATGAAGAGCCTCACTAGCTCCGACACCCTCATGCCGCGCTTCGCTGCCAGTCGCTTCAGCTCGCTGTGTATATGGTCCGGCAGGTAGACGTGTATCGTTGGCATACTGGCTTCAATCCTCCGCTTTAGAGAGTGAGACATAGGGCCTACTATTAAGGGGATCGGATTTCAGTCCGCCGTGTACAGTAGTCGGATGGTAATACACCGCTCGCGGTAATCCTATCCCAGGGCTTCGCCCCTAGTGACACCCGGCGCGGGGCGCGGGCGGGGGATAGGAGATGAGAGTAGTCACATTCAAGGTGGATGAGGAGCTACTCGAGAAGTTGGACACATACGCCAGGCTAAAGGGCATAACCCGCAGCGAGGCAATCAGAAGGGCCATTGAGAAGTTATTGAGAGAAGAGGAGCCGAGGATCGCGCCAACCCCCAAGATAATCAGGATATACGGCTAGCCGCGACCCAACCCAGTTTTTAAACTAGTAGGAAGGCGGGGGAGGAAACCCGCCCCATTCTCCCGCCTACTACAGCCCACCTCGTCGCCTACCATAGCTGCTTGTTCTCTCCGCCCGGGTTGCATTGCACCAGCTTTTATCGCTGTGCGAGTCGCGCCTGTGGAGTTATACTGCAGCGCGTCGCCTACCAGCCCTATACTGGTGTGACGTGTGCGCGTGGTTAGCCTCTCGCCACCCGTGACGGATGCACTCGTCGCTATCGGAGCCTCTGATGAGATTGTTGGGGTCTCGGTATACTGTAGGCCCTATGCGCCGAGCCACGCAGAGGTGGTCGGGACGCCTGGCGGTGTGCGCGTCGATAGGCTCCGAGACCTGAACCCCGACGTTGTGTTCACAAGTGGTGTGAGCCAAGAGAGGCTAGCCTCGAGGCTCCGGGAGGCGGGTTTCCGCGTTGTCCACCTGCCAGCGCCGCGGAGCCTCCACGGTATAGCCGAGATAGTGTGGGTCATCGGCGCCTACGTGGGCCGGGTGTTTGAAGCTGCTAGGCTGGCATCGGAGCTCGTTTCCGGGATAGAAGGGCTTCGAGGTGCAGCGCCACCCGCCCGCATAGCCTACCTCGCGAACCTCGGCGAGATACTGGCTCCCGGGGCTCTTAGCCACGCTGGCCACGCGCTGACTCATATAGGCGTGCGCCACCCCTACGAGGCCACCCCGCTAGACTGGGTGAAGCCGACACCCCGTGAGGTGCGCCTCTACAACCCGCAGATGTTGGCCTACGAGGCTAGGCCCGGCGAGACGCCGGAGGACGCGAGAAAGAACCTCCAGAGGCAGATGCTGCTAGACGATAGGCTCTTGAGGCGCACGAGGCTGGTGATACTCGAGCCGGGTACACTCACGCACTACGGGCCCAGGATAGCCGAGAACCTACAGAAGCTGGTGAAGCAACTCCAGGACACATGAACCCCGTCTGCACAGCTACCGTCTAGTAACGTTGACCAGTCTTATCACGAGCATGTCCCCCTTGACGCTCGACGTGGATGTCACGCCCAGGCTTAGGCTGATGAAGGAGGGCAGCACCTCCCCCAAGTGGATGAGCAGTATGCCATCAGCGTCTATCGCTATCTCGTGCAGCAGACCGTCGATATAGGTCGCGTTTAGTATATCGGCGTTGACCCATAGCCAGTAGCAGCCGCCGCCCAGCCTCAACACGTAGGTCTCGCTTATCGCGGTGGAACAGTCACTCCCCTCAACCTCCCTAATGACGTCTATCTCGCCGTCGCCCAGGTAGAGCTTCTCAAGGAGACTAGTGTTCACCGGGAGTATGACGAGCGTATCATTCTCCTCATAGTAAATGTAGTGCCTTATGAATGGCGGGAGGTTCTCCCACTCCCGGAGCCTATCGAGAATGCCACGCATCTCCTCGGGCGTTACGTTACCCGCCACTCTCGTCAATAGGGGTATCCCGCGCAGACCAATACCCGGGTGCGTGACAGGCTCAACAACTGCTACACTCTCGTTCACCCAATGCACGAATATCATGTCCGCAGCTCCACAGCCATACTCACGGAGATACACGCGAGGAATCAGCGAGTAGAGCAGCAGGGCGTCCCGCCTAACCGGCAGCATGAAGACAAAGTGGCCCAGTGGCCTCCCATCCGGCGTATACGCAAAACCCCGCTCATAAACAACTATGGTGGTTGTCAAGTTGAGAGTATCGAACTTAGCCGTACGAACCTCGATCGTCCCGTTGCAAGACGTATTGGTGACGCCGCATAGCCTCTGCTTGATAGTCCTCCATTCACACCCCTCGCACGGAGGCAACCTATCCACGCCCGGCATGCACCTCGCAACACCATCACGCAGCACGAGCGTAACGTTAAACACCCTCTTCCCAAGCGTACCGCCTACCTCGCCACGAACAACTATGCTCATGCCACCAGCGCGGATCCTACACGAGTAGAGCAGTAGGCCGCGGATCTCGCGAGGACTAGCAGCGTAAAACTCCATTATCCTGTCCCCGAGCCACACTACATCAAAGACACTATACCCTCCACCATCAACGATCACATCATAAACCAGGATTATGCCACGTTCGCCACCCTCACCAGGCCAGAAGACCACACCAACACTAGACGACAACACCACTAACAGTGCAACAGCCAGTACCACCAGAAGAATAATCAGCACTAACATACCCCGAGGCATACACATTGACACCCAGTTAGAACAAAACATGCAGCGTAATTAACGCTACCGTATTGTATGTGTTTTGTTCTCTGAATACATGCTTCCAAGTCAAGACCAACAACCACGCCGAGCAAACAACCACTTACGGCTGTGCCCTCCCATACATGTTTTACTATTACCGCGATGCTCCAGGTCCAACCTCACATTTACGCGGATATTTTCGGCACAAGCATCTTATTGAGCCGAGGATGGCAGAAATAGCTTCTATTCGAGTTATAACTGAACACTAGTATAGCTAACGTAGCGGACCTTTTCATGTCCACGTCTATCCTTCTGAGCTGTTGACGGAATGAATGTGTTACTGTTCATCATAGACGTGGACATGGACGTGGTAAGGGCTAGTTTGGGTGCTTGTCGAGTTATCGTAGTGAAGGGTCCTAGAGCCGTTATCCTACCCTTAATCTCTCTTCGTGAGGCATGACCCATTTCCCTCCGGGCCAGTCAACCTCCACGAAGTACGACCTGACTGTTAACCCCGTCTCCACGGTGAACCTCAGTACCACTTCCATCGTGCCGTTCAGCACTGGTATCCGCCTCTCGGCTACCGTCTTGTCCGGGAGTAGCCTCCTATCCTGCCTGACCTTCACCACGACGTCGTGCGCGTAGCCGCTGAGCCTTACCACCACGGTTACGGTCTCCCCCTCTGTTGCAGTGCCGCAGGGTACACCTCCGCAGAGCCACTCAACGCTCTCGATGTGGACTATGGGGTTGCCAGAGTAGCCGGGTGCTATGCCAAGCTTCCGCTCAATACTCTCAACTACGCTCTTAACAGGCTTCATAGCCTTGGCTACAACCTCGCCAACCGGCACCCTGCGCTCAAAGTAGACTACCATGCTTATGGGTAGCTTGGCACCGAGGAGGGTTAGCGGCACCACAGCCTCGCCCCTCAACACGATGTAGTTGGCCTCTTCGCTCGACGAGGCCGCTAATGCCTCGAGGAGCTTGACTCCGTTGACATTCAGCCTTATCGGGAGTAGCTCCCAGCCGCCAGCCTTGACACAAGCGCCATGCTCCGAGCGGAAGGTGCCAATAACCTCACCACCAAGCATGATAACACCATGCACCTCATCAATGCAGAGCATCACCGGTAGAGGCGCGCGAGGCGACACGTTAAGATAGACGGTGAACTCCGCGCTGCCACCCTTCAAGAGCCCAACCAGGCCCGTAACCAGGCCCTTGACGTCAGCAACCTGGATGCCACCCTCCTCTAGGCTGGAGGCAGCAACTTGCACAGCGTACCCATAGACGCCCAGGAGTATCACAGCAAGCACAACGATAGACGTTACTACCTTCGCCACCCTACCCATATCCCCACCCCACGCATATACATACACGCATAATCAACTAAAAATACCTTAACCAGACTCTATGCGCAACCTACTCGACCCAACCAACCGCCTAGAACAGGCTACGCTAGCCAATACCCCAGACAAGACAATCATATACACAGAGAGCAACAGTATAACACACGACGTGCTACTAGACGCCATTCCCTGCTACACATGGGTGGGTAGCGGAGCCTGCACTGTCAGCGGCTACCTCTGCGGTGGTAGATCCTGGAAACAAGACTAGGCGGCGTGTCCAATCACTTTAGTGGCTGGGGTTTCCCCATACCCCTCTTTGGGTATGTGGTTGTGCGTGGCTGCCGTCTTATTGCGAGGAGCCTGGAAGTGCAAGGTTTCAAGAGCCTGCGTGACGTGAGGATCGAACTGATGCCTGGGATTAACGTTGTTGTAGGTCCAAACGCATCGGGAAAGAGTAACATTGTTGATCTTTTTCTGTTCCTCCGGAAGGCTCTCTATGATGAACTCGGACGTGTGCCTTATGCTCCTCACCTGCCTTGGGGTGACCCGAGGAACCTCACCTGGGAGACGAGCGGACTGCCGGTACGTGTCGCGATAGAGTACGAGCTGGTACTCGAGAAAGACGTGCGTCAGACTGTCATATATGAGGTCGTGTTCGGCCTTGAGGAGGGTGCGACCCTAAAGCCTATAGAGGAGTACATCCGCGTCCCGGTGCTTAATGCTGCACTGCTGCGGCGAGGTAGAAGGATAGACGTCTATCTCAGCAGGCGTTGGGGTAGAATAGAGCAGCTCGGAACCATGATGAAAAAAGCCGCTACTCTACTCGGTGCGGCGGAACTTGAGATACGGTGCGATGCACGCGGTTGCTACGCGGGCGCTACAGTCGAAAAAGAGTTCACCAGCATCTTTCAACTCGTCCCGATAACCTACGAGCCGTTGTTCGAGGCACTAAGCGACGTGATTAGAGAGTTTAGAGACCTGACTCGCCGCCTTAGTATCCGGTTTTACCGTAGCCTATCTATGGGCCTAGTCCTACCCTGGCCCCGCATCTTAAACCCGTGCTTAGAGCTAAACCGCTTACTACTGGTTATCCGCTCGTTCTTCGCCCGTATAGTGGCGTTACGCCTCATAGACTATTACCGTGCTAAGTGGCCACATAGGCCGAGCGTACGCGATAGGCTCGAGCCAGATGCTAGCAACCTAGCAGAGGTTATCTATACGCTGCTTAATGATCCGGAGAAGAGAGGCAAGCTCGAGAGTGTCGTCAGGAGTCTTTTCCCGTGGCTAAGGTTTAGTGTGGAGTTCGATGCTTACGGCAACATAGTCTTAAAGTTCTATGAGGAGAGGGGCGGACGCCTGCTAGAGTTACATCCAGCCATGGTTCCCGAGGGAGTAATAAAGCTACTCACAGTGATGACCGGAATCCTCCTAGAACCAAGTATCCTCGTCATTGACGAGATAGAGGACAGTATGCATGCACGCATGATAGAACGATTGTTCGATGAACTCCGAGGTTTAGAGACCCCCGTCATTCTCACAACACACTCGCCAGTGATAGTCGACCTGGCAGGCCCCGAGCGCCTCATAGTATTGAGGAGAGGCAGTGATGGCGCTACAATCGCGGAGAGAGTAAGAGAGCCACAGAAGCTCCGCAAGATGCTCGAGGAGGAGGGCGTAACTCTAGGCTACTATTATCTTCACGCTCTGCCAGAGGAGGACACGGCATGAGCAAAACTATACGCATCTTTACACTAGTCGAAGATTCTAGGGGTCAACTAGCAATACACACCATCGTAAAGAGGCTAATTGACTGTACCAGTCTAGTCTGCAACTGCAGGCTAGCACACCGCGTAGAGATGGCAAGAGCCCAGAAGTTCAAAGGCCCATGCAACCAAAGCTCCAGAATGCAAGTCAAGAGTCTAAAGGTACAAGCCAAGATGCGTGACAGAATACCATTGATACTAGTTTTCATCGACACTGATGTTTACAGGGATTACGATGAGATGGTTGAAAGGGTTTGCATGCATACCCGCGAGGAGTGTGAAAGCGGCCTGCTCTACGTTATACCCGTCGAGCATAACCTAGAGCACCTGCTATGCAGGATAATGGTTGCTACCAACACTGTAACCGGAAGCTGCAGAGACCCCGAAGGCACACTCTCAAGGCTCCTAGGCCACAAGTACGAGAAGACGTTTGCAGATAGACTAGCTCCACGCCTCGAAAGGAGCCTATCCGACTGTAAGGTAGTAGCAAGCCTCGCTAACAACATCAAGACATTACACGCCATCGCCGACGTGCTATGCAAACTACTATGCAGCGAAAGCAACACATGAAACAGTCGTTAAGCGGTAGTCAAAAACAATGCTAGTACAGTGCTCTTCGTCGAGAAGGGACACCCGCATCACAACGCTTCTTATTACCTCATTACTTGTAACCTCTTATCTCCTAGAGGGTGTTGTGCATGGAGACTGCTGCCAGTATCCTCTTATTCATTATGGGCTTGTTCCTAGTGCTCCTTGTGTTCCCGGTTGCATTTTACGCTAGCGCAGCGCTCGGCTACCTACTGGGCCTCGTCGCACTCGGGATAGGCGCCTACCTGATATTCAAACGCGGTGGCAGAATCCTGCCAGCGGTTCTCGGCGTGATGCTCAGCGCCGCAGCGATCATAGCCTTAGGGGGTACAGCCCTGATACACATGAGCGTCTACGTAGCCAAGGAGGCTGTTGAGGAAGCTGCCGAGATGCTCCAGAACACCACTAGGACGAGAAGCCTGTCTGGCGTCGTCGGAGAGAGCCTCCAGGTGAACGACTGGGCCATAAAAGTCGAGGAGGTGAGGGAGACAACAAGCATACTATACGACTCTACCCTGTACAAGGCGAAACCGGGCTACAAGATAGTAGTAGTGCGGCTGAGGGTAGAGAACACCGGCGGCGACGTGAAACACCTAACCGAGCTATGGGGGTATACCCTCGTCACCAACAGCAACAAGAGTTATGACAGCATATACCCGTTAGAGCTAGAACTCGTCTGGAACCTCACACCCAAGGACAAGGCAGAAGCTATAAAAGTCAAGCAAGTAAGCGGGGCAACTACACTGCCGCCAGGAGCACACACCGAGTACGACATACTATTCCAGATACCCAGCAACGAGAACCCCCAGAAACTAGTAATCAGGATTGGGTTCGTAGGCGGGTACCTCGTTACGATAAAGCTAACGAGGTAAGACATGTGCAACGTGCCAGTCTTTTACTAGCTACGTGTTAGCCTCGTCATACCTGGAGCCGTTGTGAGAACCTATACGTGATCTACGGGACGGCTTTGAGTCGAGGTACTCTCTTGAAGTCCTCGTCGAAGGTGAGGATGATGTTTATGCCATAGCGTTTACACGTTAAAGCTATGATTGCGTCGCTCGGTAGGAGTCTTAGACGATTAGCAGTTTCTACCGCATCGTGTGCTCCACATTCTCTACTAAAACCTCTACCTCAAGGTCTTCCAGCAGTCCACGTATACTGTCAACAATGAGCCTGGGGTATCCTCTATCCGCTATTAGTCTCCGTAGGCTGTAAGGGCCTCTAGCCCCCGTAACCTGGTAGTATTTCCTTGTGGCGACGTAGAGTAGCTCGTTTACCACGGTTAGGCTCGTGTAGAACTCTATATCCTCATAGTCTTCTAGGAGCCTTCGTGCTGTTCGGGTCAAGCGGGTCTCGAACAATATGTTGTAGAATGTGTTGGTGTCTATGAACACGCCGTTCACTGCGCCTGAGCCTCCTCCTCCTCGTACCTTTTCAACTCCTCGATGCTAGCTCTACTAAACACCCCGACATACTTGTCGAGAACCTCTCACTCT
The DNA here is from genome assembly GCF_000223395.1 of Pyrolobus fumarii 1A. GTDB lineage: Archaea > Thermoproteota > Thermoprotei_A > Sulfolobales > Pyrodictiaceae > Pyrolobus > Pyrolobus fumarii. The sequence continues at coordinate 1,144,739 of NC_015931.1, forward strand.
ACGCTTACGTATGAAGACTATCAGCTCCTCACACTCCTCCAGATCCAGCTTCTCAAGAGGCTTCAACACACCCTTCTCGTACCACACACGTACAACTTTAGACAACCTCCTCAACCCCGAGCATACACGAGGTTCTCAAGACCCTAGTATTTTTACCCATACCTTGGATGGTTGAAAAGGAGATGTAAATTACTACGTCCCTCGAGGGATAGAAGGCGTGGCGCCGTGAGGCCCGAGTCTCTGGCTAGTATGATCCCCCAGGCTTGTCGTCATCCCGATCAGCTCTTGGTCATTGATATCCCTTACACTTATATTTTGTAGACGAACAGCATCTACGCCGTTCTTCTTTAAGAGCATCACCAGCCTCTCGGGTATATTCTCGTCGGCTAGAAGCCTCAGCAACTACCATAACCCCTCTCAACGTCTCGTATGTGAACCTTGGGGCCTCGTAGACCGCCTCCAACGGTATCTTAAGTTCCTTGGCAATCTCCTTAGGCTCCCAGCCAGCCTCAAGCATCTCGAGTATATCGTCAACAAACACACTTGTCTCTCACAGTAGGCTTGCCGCCACGCCGATCCGTGACCGCTTCAAGCCACTTACATCTCAGGCAAGACCCACCCTGAGGCAATATCTCTAGACGAAAAGGTGTTACCCATAGCAAGGATAGACAAGGGTTGATTGCACTCCCACTCCAGGGTAGCGCTCTGCAGTACTCCACGGGAAGCCTATCTCTCACTACCGCTCCTCTCTTCCTCTCTCTGGGCGCCAGCGAGCAGCTTGTACAACTCGTCTATCCTCCTGTTAGTCTCGTCGATGCGTCTGTTCGTCTCCTCGATCTTCCTGCTAAGCTCGTCCCGCATCCTGTCCATCCTACTGCTTAGCTCGCTATACACCTCCTCGATTTTCCTACTCAGCTCGCTGCGCACCTCATCTATCTTCCTCGCGAGGCCCTCATAGACCCTGCTGATCTTCTCGCTCAGCTCGTCGTGAACCTTATCTATCCTCCTGTTCACCTCGTCTATGCGCTTGTTAAGCCCGTCGATTCTCTCGTTGATCCTCTCGTTCAACTCGTTTATCCTTTTATTCGTCTCATCTATACGCTTGTTCACCTCGTCTATCCTCTTGTTTGTCTCGTTGATCCTCCTGTTTAGCTCGTCGTGAACCCGGTCAATCCTCCTGTTCGTCTCGTCTATACGCCTATGGACGAGCATAATCTGCTCGAGGATCTCCCTCCTAGACTCCCGGACCTCGTTGTAAACCAGGTCGAGCATCAGGAGCATGATCTCCTCGGGAGCAAGCCTCTTCCCACTCCTCACCTTCTCCAGTATAACCCTAGAAGCCTCCGCCAAGACACTAGCCAGGAGATCACTAGACACAGCACAACACCATAGTCAGATGCTAATCACCCACCCAAATGGGTTAAGATGCGTGAAGAGCCCCGAGTCCAAAAGCCGCCACACCTCATAGCCGATATTATAGCCGGTATTCGCAACACTACCCCCGCAAGCCACGGTTACCGCATCAACCTCTCCACCTCCCCACCGGGCTCGCCATCCGGAGGCTCAACGCCAAACCTACCCCCAGCAACCTCCCCCGAGCCGCAACGAGGACCTTCGCACATCAAGCTCCTTCAAGAGCCCATCCCATCCACGCCACGAGTGATTCTCAACGCAGCGGCAATCATAGTCTTGGAGACGGTCTTGTTGCACACTAACATCTATGTAGCCAAGGGTGACCCATTAACGCTGGTAGTACTGGTAGAGCAGTTGTAGCCACGCATACGATATGGTTACCCATGCATGATTGCCATTGTTTAGCTCGTGAGTAGCCTGGAGAATAGGGGTGGAGTAGGACAACTAGAGTCAACCGCACCGAAGCTAGGAGGCCTATGATATGATACACCTTGTGAGGCTGCACATGTGGACCTGAAGCGTGCCTATGTACTCATGTAGTATAGTAGTAGGTTCGTCATCCTTCCTCGTAGCTCTCTCAAACCTGTCTATCCTTCTCCCTCGAGTCTCCGCAGATTCTCCTTGTCGTCACCTCGCATAGCATAACGCTGATAGCCACTGTTCTTAGCTCTTTAGCTCTTCGGAGGCTTGCCCAGCACGGGTAGCCCGGCAAGCCTCCTCCTATTATCTCTCGATTAGCTATGGTAATGTGTGCCGCGCTTACACCAGTGCAGCTGAGGAGCCAGCTTAACGGTCGCCCCGGGGCCCTAGAGGAGTCTCATCCAGTACTCCATCGCATCCTGTACCACTACACTCCTCTTCTTGGCCCTCTCGAACTCCTCCGGCGTATAGAGGAGTATTTCGAGCGACACGTCACCCGGCAACAGTTCCCGTATCATGGCATACCTCTTGCCTGGGTCGAGCCCCCTGAACCTCGGCGAGACTATGATGAGGTCTATGTCGCTATCCTCGAGCCAGTCGCCACGCGCATAGCTCCCGAAGAGGTAGACCTGGGCCTCGCCGAGGACGGCCCTAACCCTCTCGACGATCTCCGCTAGCACCCTCCTGACCCTCTCTGGGAGCCCCGGTGAACCCGAGGAGCCTACCGACATGCTCCACCACCCTCTCAGCTACACCCACAAGCCTCTCAGCAGTCTCCCTGGGTATACTCTCCCAGGGCCTCTCTAATCCGGCATTCGGGTACCTGGCGAGCGTATAGTAGGGGGTGAGCTCGGCGACACCCACGTAGAGCTCGCGGGGGAGCCTCAACCCGAGACCCTCGACGAGTCTAACAAGATCGTGTGTCTTAGGCGGCCTAGCCCTCTTCAATACCATGTATGCGGCTTTCAACGCCTTCTCGACAGCCTGGTGCGCGGCAAAAAGAGCCCAGTTGTACCTACCCCGCCTCAACGCATCCCGAGCCTCATCGAGATCGACAAGAGCGCCATCAAACCAGTCTCTAGCCTCACTCCTAACCAACGCTCCAACCCACTAGCACGCCACACACGCCGGGAGAAAAACGCGATGAAACCACGTTCGCAGCCACAAACCAAGAATACAAGGTCGTGGACCCGAGATACCCGCCCTAGCCGAGAGCACCTACCTCAAGCTGTCATACACGCCCGTGAGGCTCTGGCCTGAAGCGGTAACCATCTAGACTAGATTGGCACGCCGTGCACAGGTAGACCTGCGACATTTGAGATGGTCTAGGTGAGGAGAATGGAGGCTCGTGGGGACGCGAAGGACGTGGAGATGATCCTGTGCCGATGCTCGCAAGGCGTTTGCTCGATACGCGCCCGGCGAATATCTAGACATACGATGACAACGTGGCATTGCTGTTCCCGTTCGGAATGGTAGCGTGCTACCCGTAGACCGCGTGGTTTAAACTATCGGGTGGGCCTCGGGGACGCTGCCCGCGGGTTTCGCCGCTAGACCCCCAGAGCTTAAGACGGTGGAACGCTGGTTAACCGACCTTATGGGGCTTGCACGCCAGTGCTTGCCGAGCATCTAGACCGGCCTCTGCCCAAGCCGCGGCGCGACCCCGTGGGCTACGCCGCTGCTCGTGCGCTAGAGGCTCTGCTGGAAGCTGTGCTGGCTCTCGTGTTCCTCGAGAAGGGCTTCACCCGGAATGCTGCCGGGAAGGCGTTCCAAGCCTGGAAGGCGCTGACGGCAGCACTCCTGGCCCTAGAGAGGGATAGGATAGCTGAGGGGCTGAGGGACGAGGAGCAGAGGAGATGGCTACTCGAGAGGGGTATACCCAGAGTCCCTAGTAGCAGGCTTAAGCATCTAAGCCAGCTCCTAGAGAAGGCGGGAATCAACTACTACAGCTTCATCACCGATAAGGCCCTGAGCCTCCACGACTACCAGTACCACAGCCCAGACCCGGACCTCGAGCTTAGCAAGTACCGGAGCCGAAGCGAAGCGGTATACGATATCGTGGCTCTACTGGCGGAGCTAGCCAGGATAACCGAGGAGCTAGTGAAACCGAGGCTACGGGAAGCGAACAAGTGGGACAAGAGCCACGAGGAGGCCCTACAAGAGCTACGAGAGAAGCTAGCCAGCCGCTAGCAGCCACACAACCCACCCTGCGAACCCCTCCCGGCGAACACCAAGCACCCACACCAAGCCACACCGGCCGACACGGCACACACGCCGGGAGAAGCCAGACAGAACCCACACCGGGGCCCCTCCCCCTCGCCCGCGTGCCCACTGAACGAGTTACACCGAGCCAATCGGAGCTATCTGGGCGACGTAGGCCCTCACAGCCCACGATGAGAGACTCTTGGGACCCAACAGCTTCTCAGTCACACCGAGCAGCTCTTGCAGCGCTTGTATCGTGTAGGTGTGGCCTAGCGCGGTCTCGAGCCTCGCCCTTGGAGCCACGAACGTCAGCTGAGGAGCCAAGAGACTAGCCACGATAACATCCGCTAGCAGCTCGTGGGGCACCGCGAGATTAGCGGCTAACAGCCTACAAGCGTCCACGTATAGCGCGGGGCCGACCAGCAACCCTAGCCTCTCGAAGTGTCTCGACACCTCCTCTACGATAGCCCAGAGTCTGCTCGGAGCGGTCAAGTGCGGGGCTATCCTCTCCGTGTCAAGTGGTGCTAGTGGCGCCTCGAACCTGGCTACGACGTTCCTCGGTAGAAGGCTCCAGGGTTCTCTACGCACGGCCTTCGGTAGATCAGCTAGCGTGGATCTCACACTCTCGGCGCATATGTCTGTACGTCCCGGCCTGGCGGGTTCCAGGTCCTCCGGGACCTCGACAATGTGCCCTAGACTCGTTACGGGTAGCAGAGGTGCCCTACGGGCAAACGCATACCCTATCCTGTAGAGGTGCCCCATATCGAGAAGGTTCATTGTCGCTATCATTCTCCAAGCGAGGGGCATCGGCAGGCCTCTCCTAGACGCGTACTCGGCTAGCTTCTCGGCCACCGGGTTCAAAGAGCCGCATTCCTCCCTAACGCTCTCCCGCAGAACCCTGGCTAGCTCCTCGCTAGGCCTGAGAAGCGTGAAGCGAACCCTATGGTCAACATCGAGAAGCGTGAATACCTCGCCAAGCACGACCTCGACTCTGGCCCGGTTAACCTCGTCAAAGATAAACCAAACGGGTGTCTTCCCGCATGTGTACCTGGCCCACGTGCGTATCACAGAGCGTGCCAGGGCACCCTCCTCTACATCCATGAGGTCGCTGTAGTTGAGATCCTCGCGGCCAGTCACAAACTCGTAGTCATAGCCACGCTCTTCTGCCAGGAGCACAGCTAACCGGGTCTTCCCGGAGCCTGGCGGGCCAACCAAGCAGAGCGACTTGTCAGCCCTCAAGAGATACTCGGCAGCCTCGCGGGTCGTCACCTGGTAGGCTCGCACCTTGCTATGCACGCTTCCACCTCCTCATCTATCTCGTTAGGCGCGACGCCTAGCACCCTGACATCAAGGGTATAGAGGCTAGGATCTAGTAGCTCTGCGGTCATTCCAATCCTCTTAGCAGCCTCACGTAGAGCGTTCAGCGCCGATTGTGTAGACCTGACCTGCTCGACCGCACGGCACAATAGCCGTAGCTCGGCTGTGAGCAGCTCCGCGACACGCCCTCGGGGATCACCAGTCTTCACGGGTATCAGTGGCGCAAGCTTGCCAGCGATACGTGAGCCACGCAAGTGTTCCTGCATGTACCGGAGGGTGCCCGCCGTGCAGACATCGGCGCTAACGGTGCTAGCTATGCCGACGGCTATCGCTAGGAGGTGATACGCGGGAGTCACGCGTAGAAGCGTACCCAGCAGGAAGATGATAGACCCCACGGTGACGGCATCCAACTGCATACCATACGCTCTGACCACACTAGCGATGCTCTCGGCGAGCTCGGTTAGTAGAGCCTTGTTGTTCTTCTCCCACTCGCTACAAGCCTCATCGTCATTCTCCAGGCGAATGACATAGCCTCTACGAAGGTCGTTCACCATCGGTGGGTATACACGGATAGACCTACGCAACTTATCATCGAGATCCTCGCAGCTCAGCTCAACTATGAAACGTGCGGATTTGCCAAGCTTGGTGCTCAGCTCGCCCTTCAGCATCAGAAGCAATAGGGACTCTACAGCATCCCTCCCCCACGTTCCAGCCTTCAAGGCACCCTCAACGAGACTAGCATAACGCTCACAGCCGGAGGGCACTGCAAGAACCTCAATACCAGTAGCGTGTATCGTGAAGCCACCTAGAAGGGCTAGCGTAGTGTCCACATTCGTACGCAAATATGGCGCATCGAGTGTCTGGAAGAAGTATGGGTTGTAGCGTGCCACTCCCTACATTCCCGGAGGGTATTACGCGCATATAGGGAGGCTTAGAAGAATGTACCCTGTTTTGACATTGGAGGAGGCACGCTGGTACAGCATCGAAAGGTTGTCGAGAGAAACGGGCCTCGGCATAGACGCGCTCCGTGATCTGCTAGGCCGGTTGGCTCTGCTCGAGGAGAGAGCCGTAAACGCGCTAGCCGAGACGGGGGTCAACGTCGACGAGGTAAACCCGGTTGTGTTGAAGAACGACACCGTATACAGTGGCGACTGGGTAGGCGTCGCGACGTTCACCTTCAAGGGCTCGCTGTACACTATAGTCGTGAGGCCGAAGATCAGCTGGTTCGACGATATGGTGCAAAAGGCTCTAGGGGTATTGGCGCGCCTAGGCGCTGGGAGCGTCTACGCCAAGCTCGAAGCGGCGATAGCCTCTGCAGGCGCGATTAGGCTGCCAGGTGCGCTCCTAGCGTCAATGTTCATAGAGGAGTGGGCCAGGAGCCACCCAATAACACCGAGGAACCTCGCAACACTAGCATACATGACCTATGCGGCAACCGCATCAGTAACCAAGATGCTCGCCAAGCTGCAAGTGCCGATGGCCGTGAGAATACCGGCTTCAGCGCCGCTACTAGCTCTAGCTTCAAACCCACTGGTAGCACAGTCCCTCCATACGATGCCAACAGAAGAGCCACACTACGAGCCTGTAGAGGAGGCAGCCCTCCTAGCCCGAGCCTCGACAGTACAACTAGGAAGCCTAGCATATAACCTCACGATGCTCCTGCCAGCACCCAAGCTGTTCGAACTTGCAGTCCTCGCGGAGATCCTCGACGTGATGCACAGGGAGAGAGGATGCAAAACCGTGAAAATCGAGGACTGGACCCTGATACTCGACTGCAGGGACACAGAGGCGAGGATATACTACAACAAGTCGCCACGCTCAAGGCTCATCGAGAGGCTAGTCGGCACGAGACTCAAGCCAGACACAGTCATAGAAACAGACGACGAGCTGCTAATCGTGGAGGCGAAATACAGGAGGTGTGACTCGCACCTAGGCATAGGCGATGCAGTTAGGATAGCCGCCTACATGTACGACCTGGATCCCAACACTCTAATCATAGTCTACCCGGAGTGTGTCAAGACCAGACATGTGAATGAAAAGGTCGTTATAGTACCGTTCAACGAGCTAAAAGAAAGACTCGAGCAATTATTGTAGCGTTCTACTTTAACTTGACTACACGTAATCAGTTCTAGACAATCACATTATAGGTATGAAACCATGTAATGGTATAGTTTTGTTCGGCATAATTGTCTGTTTTTGTCGCATTTAGCAACAAGTATGTTGGTGCTATTACTGTTACTATACCATGTCGTATGCAATAGTACTGTTTTTATAGGCGGCAAGACCCTTAATGTTCGGGTACAGTTTTGGCGTTACAGAGAGATGTGAATGCAGTACTTGTTGTACCGTCCTTCTACCATAACGTTGTTTCTATGGACTTGGGGTCTGTTCTCGAGGCTCAATATGGTGTCCGGATTGCCGGTGTATTTCTACCCGCCCAGATTTGTAGACAGGATAGAGGCAGTTATGTGTGCGATTTTGAGAGGACCGAGCTAGAAGGTAGCATACTGTACACGAATGTGAAGAATCAGCTCGTTAAGTTGCAGAGGGTTTCCGGTGTTCTTGAGCAGCTCGGGTATAGGATCTCCACGGTGGTTGTTCATACGGAGCTTAGGATGCCTCTATGGAGTGAAGGGTGGTTCCGGAAGCTCTATGCTAGGCTGTTATCCGTGTTGCCCAGTCTCTTGGAGGAGGCGGGCATAGACGCCAAGCATGTCGTTGTTGAGATGCATCCTGGTTTTAACGAGCCGCAGTGCTATAGCCGTGTGCAGCTGGACCGCTCGTGTGTTGATGTTGGGCGTCACGCCGGTATGATTGTGGACGCGATTGGAGATTTGCTAGAATCGTGCCCCAGTGGCGTCGAGTGCATGTTTACCATCGAGAATAGGTCTGGTTCGCCTACACAGGTTAGGCGTTATGGTAACATTGTCGAGATATCTGGGTTCACTTCGCGTAGACCCCAGGCACTTGCAAGTTTCTATGACGTCCTTGAGGAGATCAGGATAGTGAGCCGTGCAGCGAAGGAGACGCTGGGAGGAGTACCCGTCGGAGCTACACTGGATATACCCCAACACCTTAGGGGGCTCTACCGCCAATTACCCAAAGAGCAGAAGGGTATACTCGGCGTGGCAAAGGAGGAGCTGGACAGGCTGCTAGAGAAGCTTGCTAGCACAGCCCGCGAGCTGGGAATGCCGGTGCTACGGTCTCTGCATATCCACTGGTTCGGGTCTAGAAGTAATGGTGTCCCTGAAACTCATGCAGCGTTGACCAATGAAGTGTTCAGAGAGATCTATGTGAAACTATCGAATTGGCTTAGAGTAGAGACACCAAGAGTCGTGCAAAAACCATTGCTTATGGTCCCTGAGGCTCTGCCGGGAAGAGGAGGGAAGAATCAAGAGATAATCGATACGATGATTTACACTGCAAAACTAGTTAGTACCATCAACGAGGGTCGATAAGAGAAGTTGAACGATTCACCTAGCAGTCAAGATGGACCCATGGCTACAATCCTAGCTTCTTTCTAACCTTTTCTAGAGTCTCTCTGAGCCGTGTGAATGCGCTCTCTACTTCACTGTCCCAGGGTATCTTGCCTCTCATTGCCTCTATGTTCTCGATGAGCCTCTCGATCAGCATTATTGTGTCTTGTGCTGCTTCGCGCCTATCCCGGTATCTTGAGAGGGCCATGTCAGGATCGGGGCCGTGGTACTGGTAGTCGTGTAGGTCGAGGGCTAGACTCGTCCAGGCTGTTATATCGCGGTATCCGAGCCTCTCGAGAAGCTGGGATAGTGGCTTTAACCTAGTTGTTGGTAGCTTCGGTACACCCCGCTTCACGATCCACTCTCTCTCAGCCTTGCTCTCCACCACCTCGAGGAGCCTGTCTAGCTCGACTCGAAGGATTGCCGCGAGAAGAGCCCTCCAAGCCTGGAACGCTTTCCCTGCTGCGTTCCTCGTGAGGCCCTTCTCGAGGAAGTGGAGCGCGAGAAGGGCCTCTACCAGAGCCTCGAGTGTACGTGCAGATGCGTATTCCTTGCTACTCGGCCTGGATAGGGGCTTCTCAAGGGCCTCGTACACTTTCAACCACCGTCTATCGAGCTACCCGTGTATACCCGTATGGGACGATAACCACCTCCTCTTTTCGATAAACTCCCGCTAGCGGAGCCCCGAATCGACACTGTGCATCGTGTAGCGCTTGCACTAGGGCTGGCCGTTATCGTCCGATACTCCATGTACCTAGGGTAGCACCACACCTGGTCTAGGCGGCTCTATACCAGGGTATGTGTAAATACTCGCGTCGCACATGCATAGTAGTGTGTAGAGCGGGGAGTATGAAGAGGCTTGGGTATATACTGGGTTTATCGCTGATACTAGTGTCCGCGGCTGTATTGTCGCTTTACGTGACAAGCCCGAGTAGAGAAGGCGCCGTCAACAACGCTGGGCATGGTGATGCGCGGGCTGCGGTGGTGCTTGATCTGTCTCTCGTCGGGTCTAGCGGGGCACGTGTATCCAGGCCCATCAGGTACTTCAGGCTTAGCAACGGGACGACTATAGTAGTGGAGGATCGTAATCCGTTTCCCTTCGAGATACGCCTCGAGCCTAGCGTTGCTGGTATGGAGGTTCCCGGGAGGCTAACGGTTTACAGGGTGGAGGCTTACAGGGGCGCCGACGAGGTGCTCGAGCTCCTCGAGAAGATAGGTGTAGAGGCGAAAGGCGTCAGGTACGACAATGCTACGAAGACGTTCATATACTCGGATGAAAGAGTGTACGTCGAGTATGAGACGGAGACGGGCTTCATGAGGATTGTGTTCCGTGAGCCTCTCGACCGGGAGGCTGTGGATAGTATCCTGGAGGTGCTCGGGTACAGGGAGGGTGAATGCGGTAAGCGCGTGGTAACGACGGTTGATGTTAACGGCACGCCCCTGGAGAAGGGAGTTGTGTACTACAGGATGTTCGACGGCCTACCGTCTAATATTGCTGTGCTCGTACGCTATCGTGGCGATAGGGTTGTGGCCGTTGAGGGTGTCGTGCCCAAGTCCCTGGTTGCAGTCGGGAGTTACCAGGTGACTCCGGTGGATGAGCTGCCGCGTCTCCTGGCTGAGCGTGTATCCGGCAAGGTAGATGCCCGCGACTGGATGCTCGATAACGTCGCGTTCACGAACCTCACAATCACAAAGATCCAGCTGGTATACAGGCTGACACCGAAGGGCTACATAGTGCCGGTTTACGTGCTCGAGGGCCACTACGAGCTGAGGTATGATGGTATCAACGAGGAGGGTACCGTTAAAGGAGCAATAGTCGCAGTAAAACCCTAGAGTTAGGACGCGACGGGCGAATGGAAGCACCCCACTATTTTAAACGCGTTTTCCCTCTAGCCCGGCCGGTCTCCCTCTAGGGCCCCTGGACACTCCCCACAATCCCGTGGGGCGCAAGTCCAGCCGACGCGAGCTTAGCATGCCGTGTCCCCGGTTCTCAGGGGCGTCGGTCGTCATCCGGTGTACCTGGGCTGTGATGGTAGGATGGGATCGCTAGAGGCTAGTGGCCTATCCTGAGCATATTCTCCTCTCTATCTCGCTCACTAGCCTCTCTATCTTCTCAAGAGCTTTCTCCACATCTTCTCGGCTACACCATCCCTCGTAGAAGCACGTGTGCATCCCGTTTGCATACATCCATGCATCCCTAACCCAGTCTCCGAGCTCCCTAGTCACATGTCTCATGTACTCCCATAGCTCGCCGTGGCTAGCCAGCCTCCTCCCATCCCTCCACGCCGCGTAGGCCTTGACAGCCAGCGCAGCAGCCCCCCACGCCTTCTCAGCAGCCTGCCTCACGTTACCCCTAGTCAGCTCTTCCCTCGCCTGCTCGAGGAGGCTTTTGGACGCCTCGATGTACTCCCGTGCTCTCTCGGGCGGGTCAAGATCACGCAATACAAGCTCCACGAGATACTCTTCGGGGCTTAGGCCGAGCTTCTCAGCCTCCTCCCTCAGCCTCCTGACAACGCTAGCCGGCACGACAATAGTCTCTAGTGCCATCCAGACACCCATCACAACGTCTACCATGCTAACCCCCTAAAACGCGATCCACCAGCCCTCCACAAGCTACGATACAAACACCACACGACGTGTATCGGCCGTGCTACACACCACTAGCGACATTCCTAGCGGTTTTATCCCCTCCCGTGGATGCACATCTTTCAAGCGTAACAAGCACCTATCCTAGCTTGCAACGATAGACGATTTGGGATTTTTACGTAGTAAAAATGTAGTCAGCTACACCTCAACATTTTGACATTGACCATCGTTGCTCAATCAGCAGCTTGCCAGTTAGACTACCATCACACATCAGCGCATTTCTCGCGATGCGCTTGTTATCACTGGTTATCTACAACTCAATAATCAGATCATTCAGAGCGTTAATATAACATGGGAACATCAACTACATAAAAGCCAAGCGCCGTGCCTCTACACAGCTTGTGAATTTCGGCAAAGAAAAATTTCGCAATTTACATTGACGCGCTCCACACGACGAAAACACGCCACTACCGATGCAAGTCCAAATCATTATGCTCAAAACTACCATCATTAAGGGAAATGCAAGACATTTAGGAGCCGGGGTTAGTTTTGCCTTCTAGTTACATCTACTACACTCAAGGCGCTTAGCTGTTCTGTATCTTCTTAGGCTCTCGGGCCCAACTATATGGAAGTCTATCGGCAGGTAGAGCGGTATGCCTGCCTCCTCTAACGCCTCCAGTATCTTCTCACGTATCTGAACCGCCTCCTCGAAACTAGGCTCGTGATCCAATACTACCACGATATCAACATCGCTCATCGCCGTTAACCGGTTTTCAGCTGCACCACCCACAAGGTAGAACTCAGCCTGAAAACCCAGGTTTTCAAGCACGCATATAATCTCACAAAGCCTATCTAGAGCCTCACGCAGCAATCGAAGCCTAGTGAACCTCACCAAACACCTCCCTCTCTATGCGGGATAAGAGTTTAATCATATCGCGAGCTATATGTAGCAGTCTCTCCGCCTGACTTCTGCTATACTCGAAGACTCCATAGACGGCTCTGGTGTGTCCCTCTTCAAGCTCAGCTAGCAGTCTCCTGTTACTGGCTACGAATCTCCTCACCTCGTCCGCCAGTGTCTCGAAATTCTCGCCCTCCAGGGTCTCGACTAGCAAGGCTAGGAGAGCACGTATGTTATGTCCTCGATGCTCTTCACCAGTCAGCCTATAGAGCAGCGACTTCAGGTAGAGCTGGGCAGCGTACTCAGCGTGTAAAACCGTGAGGTCATACTTGTTCTCGCGGAGTAGTCTCTCGGCTAGCTCTAGCATGGTGAGCGCTCTCTTTTTCAACAGCCTCGGATACTCCCCGCTCAAGCCCAAAACCCAGCATTATAGCTGTATGGTGAGACTATGTATGAGATCGGCCAAAAACACCCTCGATATAAGCTGTTCCACAGTGGCGTGACCCACGTCTGTACAGCGGGCGACGTGCATCTAGAACAAGTGTGCAGAACGAAAATAATAGCATTTCCCCGCCGAGCAAGGGCTACAGCAAGTTTTCACGGTTCTCACAGCCTCTGACCGCCTCACCTACCTAGTAGCCTCACGGTCGCGTATAATAGGGCGATTGCAAGCAGGGCTAGTACATTAGCTAGTATATCGCGGGCTGCGCCCGGGTTAGGCTCGATGTAACGATGGTAGAAGTGGTGGAATAGTTCTCCTAGCCTCCATGAAAAGCTCGTGCAGTAGGATGAGGTTACGCCTAGCATCGCGCAACAGGAGTGTTAGGATTAGGAGTGTGTTTGTATGTAGTTTTGCGTACCGCGTGTAAGGCCTATGTGGCGGTACCTGCACTACATGCACATTGTCAAGTGCGTTGAGGAATAGTGCGATCTGCTCAGCCGGGGAGAGGCTCGTTTCTAGAGCCTTGGTGGCTAAAGCATAGGCATGAATCGTATCATAGACGATATTGCTGTCATTCACCCGCGGGGCCCACACCCTCCACGCGTTATACTCTAAGCTCTGGATGACTCTCTCAACAGGAATGTCAAGCTTCGCGGTCTTAGCCTGCAACTCGAATAGCGATATGAGACTCACTTCGATACTGCTGAGTTCGATGCTAGCCTTACCCTCGGCGATAGTCCTCAACAAGTACCTGGCTGCTGGGATGCACGTAGAGGTTTAAGGGATAGCCATTGGCGTAGTCTCTGTTAGCTGAGTATGGTTGGGGCGAGTGGGTTTGGCGGTTAGGCTGTCAACGCTTATCGGCATGCTTCTCGTGATGTACTTGTTGTCGCTGGTTACTGGGGGTTTCGTGTTACTCGCTAATGCTGTTGTCGTCCGTGCGGTCTCCGAGCCTTACATTCCGCTAGCACTCCGCCTGGCTCTACTCGCGCTAGTCTCTGCCTGGGGTTTGCCACCCCTCGTCCGTGTGTTGCGCGTACGGCGGATGAGGTGGCACGAGTCGTTGGTCACGGGTGTCATTACGGCCTTGTATGCCGCTGCTCTCGTAGCCGCGTTCGCCTATGATGCTGTGCTGGGCCTTGTGACTGGCGCTACGCTCCTCGCGAGGGTGTCTCTCGTCGCCCAGAGGGGGGATAGGCGTAGGGCGGCGCTGGAGGCGGGCCTGTTCACGCTGCTCGCCGTAACCCTCATACTCGTGAAGCTCTATGTGCCCGTGGCGTCTGCGAGACTCCTGGAGGAGGTTAGGCTCGGGGAGCCCATCGACGTCAATGGGCTCTATCGTTTCATACCCCTGATGACAGCCTACGTCTACGCTCTCGACCGGATACAGTTGCCCACCCACACGGTGTACGCGGAGGACAGCTACGTCTACTACATCGGCAACCATAGCGTCTACAACTGGATTATAGAGCCCGAGGGCTTCTGGAACCAGTTGACCCGGTCGCCGCGCGGCATCATCCTCGTCTATGGCGACTCGTATCCCCCGCGCGTCGAGATAGTCGAGAGGAGGCTGGAGTGGGGTCTCCGTAATGCACGGTTCAACGGCCTCTATATCGACACGCTGATACGCCGCGTCGTGCTCGCGGCAGGGCTGGCTCTCAGGCCCATACCCGAGAATAACATGGAGGTGTATCTCGACGGCAGGGTGTACATCCTTATACCGCTCGAGTCGTGGATAAGAGGCCCGCTCGAGACCATACCCGTGCTGGCGGGCTACGCGGTGGTCAACGAGAAGGGTAGCATCGAGGTTCTCTCCCCGGAGGAGGTTGCAGAGCGCTTCCCGTTCATACCGCTCCTGCCCGAGGCGATAGCAAGAGCGTGGGTCGAAACCCTACGCTACAAGCCAGGCTTCCTACAGGTATACCTCTACCACAACACGTTCGAAGTGCGCGATGTGGGTACCAATCCCCAGCCCTACCTGACGCTCGACACCCGCGGCAGGCAATGGTGGGTTTTCGTGGCCGAGCCACCAGGCCGAACATACAGCGCCAAGTACATAATCTACGTGGCGGCTAACGAGACGAGCCCGAGGATACGCGTCTATGAGCTACCGAAGCCCGTCGTAGGCGTTAGCATGGTAGAGAGCTACGTTAAGCAGGCGCACCCGGTTTTCGACTGGGAGCAGCTCAGCATAGAGGAGCCTATACCAGCTGTCATCGGGGGCAGGGTATACTGGAAGGTCACGGTAACCACGCGGGACTACCGCGGCCTCGTCTCGGTGGACATCGTAGACGCTGAGACCACGAGAGTATACAGCCTACAACCAAGGCACCACATAGCCTACCTCGACGCCCTCAAACTCATAATGGGTGAGCTAGGCGCAAAGCAACCGACCGAGAAGAGCAGTAAGGACATACTTGATAGGATAGGAGAGCTAGAGGAGAAGATCAAGAGGGTGAGGGAGGAGCTAGACAAGATACTAGAGGAGCTAGAGGAGATCAAGGAGACGCTGCTAAACGAGACGCTAGGTCAACGCTAGACGAGCAGTCTAAGCCGGGTAGCGCACCGGGCACACCAACTAGGACTATACCTGTACCGAGGGCTATGCATACTCGTCACCCCGAGGCACACAAGGCGCCAGGTGGCGAAGTCAACACCTCCCCCACGGTTATCCTGACTCTCGGGGACGGTAGGCGCGTTACTCTGGTTGCTACGGCACCGCGCGCTGGACGCGAGAGAAGCTACTCACGTACGTGTCACTCGCTCGTGCTAAGAGCGCGCTAAAAACCCACATATACACGATGGGCATTTTGAAATACCAGAGTTATGGTATAAGCCCGGTGGTATAGGGTGCAGGTCTATGACCCATACTGATAGCCTACCTGGCTTGCATGATAGTGGGGTGGGGCATGGTCTCCTGGCGGATGGTTTAGAGGAGTTGAGGAGAGCTGCGTTTCTGCTCGTGATATCCACGTTGCTCGGGATTGTGGGGTTGATCGGCATCCGGGATCTCATCGTCAAGTTATACTTTGACCTCTTGGACTGGTATCGTAGCAACCTATGGCCCGCCTGGGACGGGAAGCACGTCGAGGTGGACATAGGTGTTGACGTCTTTGTCTTTCTTGCCTTGCTTCTTGCCGCTAAGGTCACGGGCTTCATGGCTGTCTGGAGGCATTTGACTCGTTCTATAGCTCTCCTCGCTGGCTTTGAGCCCGTGGCGCTCCACACGCCGGAGATGCTTGTGAGGCTCGGCTACCGCTATGGTGTCGCTCTCGACCTGGTAGCATCGCTGATTGTGGTTGCTGGTCTCGTCTCTTGGCTAGTCTGGTCGAACCTGGAGACTCTCCTAGCTCTACTCTCTGTAACCATCTCGCTACAAGTGTTGAGCAACGTACTCGTACTAGCGGGGTATATTGGCGTCGTCATGGCTTGTTATAGGCTCGGCGGCATCCTAGGAGAGACAAGGTTCACAGTGGCAGCCGTACTCTTCGCGGTTGCGATACTCTTGTCGCTGGTGGGTCTCGGTGGCATCTTCGACCTTGCAGCGTGGCTGATGGTGTACACGGCAAGCGCGTCAGCCCTCAGCCGGCTAGATGCCATGCAGGCACGTTAGCGCCTCGTACCCAACTACACGTCGTGCAACAGCTGTCATCTTTCGCGTTCATCGACATACGGCACGGCTGGTATGGAGTTGAGCCGGGTTGTAGCCGGATATACTCGCGTCGAGCATCGTATCTGGGGTCTGAGCGTGGTTAGAGTGCCTAGCGAGTGGCTCGAGAAAGCCAAGTTCTTCTACGAGCGTGCACGGAGCGACCTCGAGCAGGGCGTCTACTGGGCTGCTTGCTTTGAGGCCCACCAGTCCGTGGAGCTTATCCTCAAGGGGCTACAAGTGGCTATCATCGGCGTCCACGAGTTTACTCATGATCTTGTGCGTTTGCTGCGCGGGTTGCAGGAGGCGGGACTAGAGGTACCAGAGGAGCTTATCGTATACGCGGATGCGCTCACCCCTCATTATACCATGGCGCGGTATCCGGGTAGGAAACCCGTGGTTTACGACGAGGATGCGGGGAGGAGGTGCGTAGAGTATGCGAGGAGGCTGTGGGAGTGGGCGGAAAGCGTGGCCAAAGATCCTTAAGAGTATAAAGCCGAGCGACGAGGACCTCATGTTGTTCGTCGAGAGGGTTAGGGAGCGACACCCCCGCTCGGCGATACTACTCTTCGGTTCGAGGGCGAGAGGCGACAACCTACCATACAGCGATTATGACGTGGCGGTGATACTGGAGCGTGTAGAGGATAGGCTCCGAGAGGCTGAGGAGCTCGCGAAGCTCAAGCCGAGCAGGCTCCCACTAGACCTTGTGGTGCTGGAGCTTGATGATCTCAGGGACCCGCTCATCGCGAAGATGTTGACGCCATGCAAGGTGCTCTACGATGGTCTTGGGCTGGGCGAGTTACCATGCACCGAGACTGTGAGCAGCGAGAAAAAGGATACCCGGACGAAGTAATACCATCACCACACCGCCGAATACTTGTATGTCGGGAACGTGTTGATCAAGCGGAAACAAGGCAGCATAAGGAAGTAGTAGCGTATGAGGTGTCAACACGCTAAGCTGGTATAGCACTATCCTCTTCTCTTCCAGCTACCCGCCAGAGGATATATTTTTCATTCTGTCGGTGAAGCTTGTTGGCTGGCTGCCACCTCCCCCCTCCCGATCGAACATATTACGTACGAGGAATATTCCCCAGGCAAGAGAGGATCCTACTACCGGTATGATAGTAACGGAATTTGACAGAAACTCTGACTACGATAGGACGGAAGGTTTACACGGTGACCATGCTGTTTCACTGTATATACACGTAGTGGATAACAGCAACATGTGAGGTCATATACACCCTTCCTCCCCCGGAGGACACAACGACGCGGGCTTAGCATTAGAGTTTTGTAACGGAGAGACGCTAGAGAATACACATTACCGGTTTTGCTCACGACATGAACGCCCACAGTCTCCTCATCCTACTGCAATGCCGTACATTGCCTTAGGATCCACGCCCTGATCTCTTTGGGACTGTTAGCTCCTGTCTACCGACGGTGTAAAATGGTGTTACGTCGAGTGCCTTTGTTTCATCTTAGCCTTCTTTATTCTCAGTGTGATGCGTGCATAGCGGCTTAGGTCCCATGTGCCATACTTGTTGTGCAGTATGTGTCTCTCCTTGGACATCTCCTGGAGGAACTTGAGTATCTTGTCCTCTATGTTCGTCCTGTCTAGTAGCACTTCGTAGCCTAGTGCAAGCCCCGCTAGAAAGCTTCCGGGGGTCAGATTCTGCATGAAGCTATTCAGGTCCATGACGTGGATGTCGAACGCAAGGTCCCCAACGGCTTTACGCAGTCTTTTCGCGATCTCCAGCTCGAGCCTTAACTTCTCCCTTACCTCAACCTCCCCGTCGACCACCACGAGTATATCTATGTCTCTTCCTCGACCCATGTACACGGTGCTCCCGAACAAAACAATCCCTACGACGCCCTCTCCCAGCACGTCCTCCACAACGCGCACAATCCTCTCATACAATTCCTCTTTCCCGGAGATAACTCTCTGCAATCCTGAGTACCCTCTCGGCTCTACCAATAGCCTCTCTAGCCGTGTCAGCATCTATAAACTCGTCCGGCGACACGACCCTGCCTCGAAGAAGAAACGGGTACCTACTCCTCGTGTAGTACTCGGTGAACCATCCTATAGAGTCGACAACCTCCTCGAACTCCGGTCTCCACTCGTTCTCGAAAACCCTCACGAATATCGAGGCAAGCCTTGGCCCATGGTTATACACGTACTCTCTCTTAGCCTCTATCATAGCCTTGACAGCTTTCTCTGCACACTGTTGTGCGTGGAAAACAGCCTCCGGATAATCACCCTCACGAAACGCTCTACGAGCACGTTCAAGGTCCTTCACGGCCTCCCTGAAAAACATACGGGCAAACTCCTCGTAGAAACCCATGTGCGGAACCCCACAAGCTCCATCAGTACACTGAAACACAAGTAGGCTGCGCAAAACACCAGCAACAACCATCCTGGGTCAAACCCAGCAAGAAAAGAATAGCACAAGATAGTTAGACGGCGTGTGAGCCGAGAATGTGCTTATCGAGGTTATCGACTCTGAGTCAACATATAGATCGAGTCCCAGTTTTTACACATTAGTAGCTTCCCGGCAGCCACCATACAGACTATATCATCTCTGTCGCTATAGCAGCTTGGTTATCAAGTAGGCGTCACGCACGAGACGCTGATAGAGGACAGTATTTGCCTCAGCACCTCTCTGAGTGTGTTCCTCCTGAAGCCCTGTCTACCGCCACTCCGGACGATATACTCTTCCACCGCTTTTACAAAGCTCTCCGTGCATCCTCTACAGTTCCTCAGCACAATATCAGAGACCGTCAAACTGTTTGTCAGGCTGTTGACAATGTACGACAGTGCTAGCAGCTCTTTGAGCGTTTTTCTCAACTCGTTGCCCAGAACGAGGTACTCGTTAACTGTTTTGGGTTCAACCGTGTTGACGAGCCCGGCCAGCCGCTTTAGCCTATCTCGGAGCAACTTCTTAGCCTCAGCGGCTACACTGCCGACTATCCTTGCACATAGCTTCAGATGCTCATCTTGAATCCCCGACCAGTCATTCACCCCATCCACGTTAGCTTCTAGTGCATATCCGATCTCCCAATAGATGGGCGGTAGATTCGCCCACCTGCCCTCGACCACATCTATTGCGATTCTCTTCAACTCCCTGTAATGCGCTCTGTAGAATTCCTCCAGCTCCCTCGCTGAGGGCCTTACCAGGCCTATCGTCTTGCGCCATACAACTACGTACGGTATCGTCGGCTTAGAGTTAAGGCCGATGGCAACCCCATTCTCATCAACAGAGTATACGTGGATCTCTAGCCTTCTCCCTCCCCACCCATGCTTAACGTACCTCCCTACAAGGTCTCTCACATCGAATGGCACTAAATGTACGATTGAGGCGATTGCGTGTCTAAAATCCTAGACCCGAAGCCACCTGAACCACTCACGTATCCACCAGTCCTTGAACCCAAGTTCCCGGAGGCGGTCGTAATACTCGCTTATAATAGCGTCTATAGTTGCTCTTCCTCTGCGAGAAGAAACCTCAGTTATAATAAGCCACAGTTCCCCAAGCTTCTCGTGAAGCAAGCGCTTGAAGGACTTCCACTCGGCAACGTACTCTCTCTTAACAGAGCAGCCTAGAACCACATCAATATCTCCAACATCCTCAGCGAGCAGTGCAGAGCCGCCTAGCCCCACAAGCTCGATTGCCACCGGGAACCTGCCTGAATTGAAAGACTCAACTCTCTTCACTACATGCCTCAACGCTCTAAAGACGATCTTGCTCCGCACGATGTTCCTCAATGTATCTTCCGGGTTGGATACAGACATAGCTAGCCTAACCCCAGGCTCGATAGGTAACACATGTATCTCGCCAAATGGATTAGAGCTTCGAAAACGGTTATACTCACACATAATGAGTTCGATAAGCACTCCTCGCGCCTCAGCTTCTGCAGAGGTTAGCCAGGCTTGCCGTGATACAACGGCGTTCTAGCCCTAGAGCTTTGCGAGCCTCGAAGATGTTTTTAGTTGTGAATCTTCTCGAGCCTTTTCCGGAGATGCTCCAACGCCTCTTTATGTTCCGACGTGTGTTTCTCACCGAGTTTGTTTCCGAGCCTCTCCACGTGCCGGACGATTACCTTAATGAGCCTTTCTATGTCCTCGACCGCTTCTGCCCTGCTACGGTATCTGCTTAACTCCATGTCTGGATCCGGACCATGGTATTGGTACTCGTGAAGATTGAGAGCGACATGCGTGTATGCCCTGAAATGCTCGTAACCTAGCTTCTCGAGTAGAGATGCTAACGCAAGCAACCTGCTCGTGGGCGTTCGTAGGATTCCTTTCTCTTTCACCCATTTCCTCTCCCTTTCACTTTTTAACAGCGATTCGAGCCTAGGTAGCTCGAGAGCAAGGATAGCTGCTGTTAGAGCCTTCCAGGCTTGGAAGGCTTTACCCGCGGCATTTCTTGTATAACCCTTCTCGAGGAACTCGAGAGCAAGGATGGACTCTAATAGCGCTTCCAAGAGTCTTGTTGAAGCGTATCCTGCGGGATCCTTAACAAGCTTAGGTAGAGGCTTTTCAAGCGTATTCAGCTCCAGCCCGCCCACCGTCTAGCTCCATATTAGCTTGAAACAACTCATCATATACCTTGCCCTAAAGGAAGACATACATAACGCACGTAATGTCAAGGGTTTTCTGCCACCATACTCTAGCTGAGCGCGCAGAGTCGTAGCATGATTCGCAACGAGCGCCCCACACCTGGCGGCACAAATTGTATTACTCTAAGTCTCGTGGCTCATGCCACTACTAGGCTCTCGATATCCTAGCTGTTAGTGTTATGCGCTTGTCCCTCATCTCCACGTTGTACGTTACGAGCCCTAGCCCGGCTATGCTCTTGGCGCCTTTAGCGCTGCCTCTGAGCGCCAGGTGGTATAGCTGCTTCAGGGTGTTCTCGAAGAGGCTCTTTAAGCGTTTATACTCGGGGTTTGTGCCCCGGAGGAGCGCGTCTAGCCTCTCCGCTTTGCTCCGCGAGTCTCTCAGCGCGAGGAGGCGTGCATACCACTCGGCGATGCTGAGGAGCCCGATTATCGCCATGATAGCGGCTAGCACGCCGGGGACGTCGCGTATCCCTAGGCTCTTGGACAACAGGTGTATGATTAGCATGGCGAAGCCCGCTAGGCTGATGCCCCGGAAGATACGGGTCACGGTGCTAGTCTCGGTTAGGAGCGTGGCTAGGAGAGATACCCACGCCTCCCTAGCGAGGGTATCCGCGGATAGGAGTCCGGAGGTTACGTGGAGGGTGCGCCCCAGGACGGCAACACTCACATGGTTGCGCTCATCCTCGACAATGGTCATCTTGACCTGCTCTATAGTCTCGAGTAGCGACTCGAGACGCTGGACGAGGATAGCCACGCGTCTCTGTATAGCCTCGGGTGAGTCGTAGCCCAAAGCCTAGACGAGCCCGGTTGTTTACCCGCTATCAGCTCGACTATAGTCTCGTTTGGCGGCCGCCCCGTGGCAATACAATGGTGCCTGCCGTGTAGGTACCCCCGTCCTCATCGGGTGGGGCTGTTGTGCCGCTAGCCCTGTTTGACCGCGAGGCGTGGTGGGTAGCTGTCCGGCATCACGTACTTCCCCTCGGGCCACTCGACCTCCACGAAGTAGCCTCGGACTGTGACCCCATCCTCAGCCGTGAAGGTAACATGGACTATGGCGCTCCCGTTCACCGTGGGGACGCGCTTCTCTGCTACCACTTTGTCCGGGAGGAGCCTCCTATCCTGCTTGACCCGGACGACCACATCCCTCGCGCTACCCACAAGGACGATTACAGCGTCCACCCGGTCGCCCGGTTTGGCCGTGGTACACTCACTGCCGTTGCACAACCAGACAACCTTCACCGCGAGGGTTAGGTTGTTGCCGCCTTGGTTGCTAGCTATTATCTTCTCTAGCTCCCGGATCACCTCCTTCACCTTGCTAGCCGCCTCCGAGATAACGTCGCTGGGCACGCCGCTCTCCTGCCCCGCGGGTATTGTGGCGGTGATGGGTATGCGCTTCTCGAATGGTATGGTGACTTTCACGGGCAGCTTGAGGCCGAAGATAGTCACCGGGGCCTCCACGTAACCCCGTATAACCAGCTCTGGCTTCTCGCCCTTAGCTAGCACAGACATGATGCTCTCGGCTATACCCCCGGCTACGGGCTCAACACGCACCTCCATGATCTCGGTGTCGCTGGGCCCGATGCAGACACCTTCAACGCTAGCCATGCGCGCTATCGTCTCGCCCGCCAGCAGAACCTTAGCCCTAAAGCTGTCGATGCATATCACTACTGGGAGGCTGGACGGGTTGCTAATCTCCACTTGGACGTCTAGGGCGCCCGACGCGAGGCTAAACGGGTCGAAGCCCGCCATGCGCACCTCTAGGCTCTTGGCTACCGTGTAGACCATACCCGCATAGACTATCGTGGCTAGAAGCCCAAGCAGGACTAGCACAACGATAAGCTTACTCAAACCGAGTCACCATGCGTGTCTAGTGCATATAGACTAGTATAAGTGTGGCAGGGTGGACCGCTGTGCAGGGCTGTACACGGCGAGGCTATCCGGCTATAACTCGTGAAGCTTGCATTGTTAACAGGGTGGTAACGACGTCGGGGTGTTCACCGCGATAGTGGAGGATAGGACGCACTAAGTTGAACGCTACGCGTCTATGAGCATTGGATGGCGAGTGTTGCATGGAGGCGGTGCTTACACTATTGTGTTGATAGCGTTCCTCTGGAGTGGTCTGTTCGGCTCTTTGCTTCTAGCCTGGAGTCGCCTAATGGCACTAGGGTGTAGCGCCTAGTGGCCGTGTATATGCTGGTTGGTGGTTGGAGGGCGCCTAGCCTCGTGGATATACCCGGTCGCGTCTCTTTCACGCTATGGCTCTGCGGGTGTAACCTGAGGTGCCCCTTCTGCCACAACTGGAGGATTGCAGATGCGCGTGGGGACGTCTGCCGTCGGGCTAGTATCGAGGAGGTGCTCTCCGCGCTGAGTGGCGCGGCGCGGCTGGTGGAGTATCTCCACGTGACGGGGGGCGAGCCGCTCCTCCAGGTCGAGCCTCTCACTGTGCTCCTGAAGCGCGTGGAGGCCCTAGGGCTCGCGAGGAGTGTCGACACTAACTGTACGCTCCCCGAGAGGCTCGGGAGGCTACGCGGGCTCATCGAGCACCTGGCGGTGGACCTCAAGCCACCGTGGACTACTGGCGTGGACCCCAGCTGGTACCACAGTAGGCTCCTCGAGTGCCTCCGGGTGGCGTCGGGCCTCGGTGTGACCGTGGAGCTGCGTGTGGTTGTAGCCAGGGGCTGGGAGCCCAGCGACTACCTACGCCTCTATAGGGAGGCGGTGGAGGCGCTGCGCGGCGCAGAGCACTACGTGGTTGTGAATGAGCTTGTTGGGAGGCCGTACACGGAGCCCCGCGACCAGGAGTGGTGCGGGGAGCACTGCAATCCTGGGCGCCGCCTGGTCGAGGAGGTTGCGAGGCTACTCCGTGAGGCTGGCGCGCCGGTAAAGAGGGTTTATGCTCGCACAGTCTAACCAGATTGGTTAGAACATCTAACCATCGAGTCTTGAGCAACATTTTAAAGTAAGTTAGGGAAGCCTAACTGTCACTCTTGGGTGACGCGCATGGCAGGCCGTAGCAGCCTAATGGAGGCGCTTAAACCGGCGATACGGAATGTAGAGTTTACGCTGATAAGGAGGTTGGATGATCTGGCGAACATATGTGCAGACTCTACATGCCTTGTTGTGGTAGAGCTTGGCGACAAGGTTGCGGAGCTAATCGTCTCTAGGGGTGAGGTGGTGGCGGCCAGGATGCTCGACGGTAATGTGACCTATGGCGAGGATGTTGTGAAGCAGGTGGCGGCGAGGGTGCCCGTCGAGGCCAGGGTAGCCAAGCTACGCAGCAAGTTCTACGACTGGAACGACAATGAGTTCACTGTCTACATCCGTGGCATTGACCTGCAGCACAAGCAGCTCGTAAGGGTCCTCAACAACCTCTACCAGGCTCTGGTGGAGGGTAGGGCTGCACACGCCTACGAGGCTCTCCACTTCATGCGCGAGTACGCGGGCTTCCACTTCTCGACGGAAGAGAGGCTGTTCGACAGGTACGGGTACCCCAGGGCAGATGAGCACCGCATGCAGCACGCATGGTTCATAAAGAAGGTGGACGACCTGAACAATGTGTTGAAGGAGGCGGGTCCCCACGCCAGCATAGAGATGATGGCGTTCCTAGCAGAGTGGGTGAAGAACCACATCCTGGGCGCAGACCGAGACTACGGCAAGTGGCTAGTGGAGACAGGCAAGCTACCGGCAAGCACCGTCCGGAAACTAACTTAGGACCCTTGGGGACACCCGGTGCGACACCCCAATGTGTTGCGCAATACCCGGTACTCTTGACGTACCTCGGCAAACTATCACCCTCGTGTATCTTGATCCCGATCCCAGTCTCAGAACAAACACCTATAGTCGCGAACTTCTAGTTCTCCTTGTCTAACAAGTAGCTACGATTCTATCAAGCAACAACACGCGCCAAGATAACATGCTAAGATGCTATCCACACGACTGTGGATTATAGTAGCATAAGGCGTTCCCCGAGGATTGCGAGGTAGACTATGCGTATGGGCAGCGTCTAAACCCGATAGCATGGCTAGCTCACGAGGGACAACCCTACAAAGCGATTCTGTGGATGCTACCATAAGCGCCTTAGTATACACGCCAAGAGTTCGAGGAGAAGACACAGCTCTATCCTACCTTAGCGCCTATGATATTGTGCAAGCCTATAGCTGCTGGTTGTCTATTGCACATTGTTGGTGTAAGTGTGGCTAGCGGCGTGGATGCCACTAGGCTTGAGGAGCCGCTGCCTAAGCCTAGTCGCGATCCTCTGGGTTATGCCTCGGCTCGCACTCTCGAGGCTATTCTCGAGGCTCTCCTGGCTCTCGAGTATATCCGTGAAGGGTATACGAGGAACGCTGCTGGAAAGGCTTTCCAAGCTTGGAGGGCCTTGACGGCCGCGTTGCTAGTCCTTGAGAAGAGCCGCATCACCAGCTTGTTGGAGAGCAGCGCTGAGAAGAGGTGGTTGACCGAGAGGGCTGTGCCGAGGGTACCGACGAGCAGGCTAAAGAGGCTGGCAATGCTCCTTGAGGAGGTGGGATACAGGTACTATAGCCCCTTGACGGACAAAGCTCTAGACCTCTACGATTACCAGTACCACGGTCCCGACCCCGACCTAGAGCTCTCGAAGTACCGTAGCCGTGAAGAGGCAGTAAGCGACATCATCTACCTGCTCGAGAGGCTAGTCGAGATCATCAGTGACAGATTGAAGCCGGTGCTAGTCGAGAAGAGAGTCTGGAGTAGCATGCATGAGGAGGCGCTAGAGACGCTGAGGGAGAGGCTGAAAGGCGTGTAATGGGGCCTCGCCGCATAGTATCGCGCATCCAGGCTCGATCTCGCAGCGAGACAAGTTGCGACTTGGTTAGCCCGCCACCGGTTAATTCTAAGCGCCGCTCACCCCAGCTCTCTAGAGAGTACCCATAGCCAAGGTCAGAGAGTGTATCTACTTGCGAGGGTAATGGGGCATCTCTCAGTCTGGTGTGACTGCTTGCAAGGGTTACGTATAGTTCCCGTGCTCCACGGGTCTAGTATTGCCACACTTGTGGCCGTAGGAGCATTTGCCTTCATTCTACTCCTCTTTGTTTTTGCTTCTATTTTTGCTGCTGGTGCTCCTCTACCCGCTGTTGCTTTCATACTGGTCTTTGGCTTGCTCCTAGGCTTGATCATTATCCACGAGCTTGTTGTGCATAGGCGCTTTGAGAGACTATACTCTCGAGCTGTCGAACTCATAGCCGGGTTTGACGGCTCTGTGTTGAGGTTCTCTAGGAGCGTCGCTGCCAGGAGGGTTCTGATCGCGTCTAGCGGCTGGTGGGTTAGCACGGGGCGCTCGAGGAGCTACCGTTTCGAGGCTCGCGTGGAGCCCCTTGGCGAGGTTACTGTTGGCGACTCGTTCCGGGTTGGCGGGTCGTGGGGTGTCGTCGTGGATAAGGATGGTTCTGGTGCTGTTGTCCTGGAGGGTGTTCTACTCGAGGAGCCCGGGCTTGATGGTGTGGTTATAGCTGTGGTGCCTGCTGTGCCCCCGGTGTTCCGCTACACGAGGCTCGATGCCGTTGACGAGGGCGATGCTGGGTTTCTGGAGGTTGCTAGTGGAGAGGGGCTACGGGGGCGTCTCGTGCTTGTCTCGAGGTCGAGGGCTAGGGGTGCGAGGGCTGAGCTTCTGGCTAGCCTCGAGGGGCGCTCCGCTAGGCTCGTGTTGTGCCGGGTGCATGGCACGGGTGAGGCTCGTTTCGAGGAGAGGCTCGCGCCCGGCGAGCACCTGGTTGTGGTGAGTATCCCTCGCCGCTTCTCCCCCATGGCGTTCGCCGAGGCTACTGGCTTGCGTGTCGGCGGGGTGCTGCCCGCGTACCGTGTGCGGCTGGTGCTCGACATTCCCTTCGCGAGGGACATTGTCGTCGAGAGGGAGTTGCAGGCTAGCGCGGCGAGCCGGGCTTGACGCGACTTTGTGTTTGTTGCCGCGCCTCGCGGGGTGTTTTAGGAGGGTTGGGCAGACGCGTCCGATGGTGGGCTGGTGGTGGGCGAGGAGCTCGGCAGGGCCCTGAGGGAGCTTATCGAGGCTGCCGTGAGGCTAGAGGAGGTTGCCCGGCGTGTTGGGCCACCCCCGGTGCCGGAAGACACACCGGGTTGGCTTCGCCCTGCTCTTGTGAGGCTCGTGGGGTTGGCTGCTGGGGGGTCGCCGAGGGTCTCGTTCCTGGGGCCTCGCGGGAGCTTCTCCCACGAGGCTGTCCGTGCGGTCTTTGGCGGCGCTGCCAGGGAGATGCCGGCTCATAGCATATCCGCGGCGGTCACGATGCTCGTCGAGGGTGTTGTGGATTACGCGGTGGTACCCTACGAGAATAGCATTGAGGGCCCGGTGGGCGAGACGCTGAGAGCCCTCGCGGAGAGCGCGGATGTCGTGAGGGTCTGGGCGGAGTACGTGCACCCGATCGTGCTGGTGCTCGCGGCTAGGAGCGATGGCGAGGTGCGCAAGGTGTATGGGCACCCGCATGCGCTGGGAGAGGCGAGGGACTGGCTTGAGCGCAACCTGCCGCACGCTGAGCTGATACCCGTGGCCTCCACAAGCAAGGCGGCTGAGATGGCTGCGCGCGAGGATGGAGCGGCGGCCGTCTGCTCGAGGCTAGCGGCTGAGCTCTACGGGTTGCGCATAGTGGCCGAGGGGCTAGCAACACGGCCGAACTTCACACGGTTCCTCGTGCTGCACCACAGGGATAACCCGGAGACGGGCTCGAAGACGAGCATAGTGGCTGCTGTCCGGCACGAACCCGGGAGCCTCTATAGGCTGCTCGAGGTGTTCGCGGAGAGGAGGATAAACCTCACCATGATCTACTCGTACCCTGTGCCGGGCAGCCCCTGGAGCTACTACTTCTTCATAGACATGGAGGGGTCTAGGCGCGACGAGAAGATCCGGGAGGCCCTCGAGGAGGCCGAGAAGAGGGCATTGTGGCTCCGCGTCCTGGGCTCCTACCCCGTCCTCCACGGGTAGAGGCTCAACCAGGTCGCAACCGTCTATACGCGCCTACCCTCCACGAGTATCGAGCGAGGTGCGTTACGCGTTGGGTCGCGCCAAGAGGGTCCTCCTTGGGCTTCTCGTTCTGCTTGTCGCTGGGTATCTTGGTATGGATCTTGTTGTGAGCCTCCCACCCTTCATCTTCTACGAGAACATCGTGTTGGCGGTCACGTACGCTGTCTTCGCCGCGATGATCGTGCGTGGTCGTAATGTGTACCCGTGGCTGGCGCTCGTAGCGGGGTTTAACGCGGGTAGAGTCTCGAGGAGCGTCGTGACATCCCTGGGCGAGCCGGGTAGGCTAGCGCTGCAGCACACACCGCTACTCATCATGCTACTCCTGGTGGGCACCCTGGCAGCCTACTTGTCGTACAGGCAGGAGCACGGCCAGGGTTAACACCCGACGGACACGCGTGACACCGTCTCTAGCCACGTGATTCTCTAGGGGCGTGCTGGGCGTGGCGACACCATGGTTATGGTTGAATGTAAAAGAGGGTTCAGTGTGTATACCCGTGTATACGGTGCTCGTGGTTTGACGAGTTCTGTTGTGAGTGTGAGGGTTCCTGCGTGGGTGAAGAGGGTTCTTGAGGAGAAGAGGGTGGAGTACCAGAGTGTGGTGCGTGAGGTTCTTACTGGGCTTGCGGAGGCGGCTAGCGGTGAGGCACTCCAGAGGCTCCGGGAGGCGTTTAGGATAGCTGAGCGCGCGTGGGGCGACTCGAGGCTCTCAACCGATGAGGTTGTAGAGGCTGTGAGGTGTGCACGAAACGACTAAGATAGCTGTTGTTGACTCGTCGCTTGTTGTAGAGGCTCTCGTTCCCAGCGAGCACACAGAGGCCGCTAGGAGGACTCTCGAGGCGCTGGCAACCACGGCAGCCATGTTGGCACCGCAACGGTCTCTTCCAGGCGGAGGTCCTCAATGGGCTACGTAAGGCGCTACTCAGAGGCGCTATTAGGAGCATAACACCGTTACTAGAGGCTCTAGCGAGGCTACCCATAAGGCTGGTAGCAATTGACGACGTGACTTTGAGGCTTGCAGCAGAGGTGATGGTGGCCACCGGCGCTACGGGGCAAGATGCAGTCTACATAGCGCTGGCTGTGCTCACAAGAGGCGTTCTCTACACGCTGGACTCGGGGCAAGCCTCGGCCGCCGCCAAGCTGCTAGGCAAGGAACGCGTGGTCTACGTGCCCGGAGAGCACAGAACACAGAGCTAGTCTCCTGCAACACCACTACGCATCCAGCATTGCAAACAACTAATCCCTCCTCGTCTACTACAAGCAAAACACGCCCAATGCACGCTGCCTACTAGGGAACTTCACGGTTTTGCGCGTCACTGGTTGCCGGGTATGGGGGAGGGGGTCAGCCCCCGAGATCACGCGCTCACCCCGCGGCGGGTCACCCTGGTAGCCCACTCATCAGCCCCGGTGGTAGAGTCAAGGCTCGGGCCGCCAAGCTAGTCATCACGCCTCTCAGCGTAGTTGGCGCTCCTCACCGCCAAGTGCACAACACGCCAAGAG
Organism: Pyrolobus fumarii 1A; assembly: GCF_000223395.1. Lineage (GTDB taxonomy): Archaea > Thermoproteota > Thermoprotei_A > Sulfolobales > Pyrodictiaceae > Pyrolobus > Pyrolobus fumarii. The sequence goes on from NC_015931.1 coordinate 1,174,250, forward strand.
AGGCTATTAAACATGGTTGCAAGGATACAAGCTACATACTCATCCCTATCCGGGCAAGATTATCCCTCCACTATGATGCGGGTTGTGTGCCGGGGCGCGACTCAATAGAGCGTCTCGTTCCCCGCCTGTAACGCTCGTGTTCGGGATGCTCATCTTCCTCGGTGTTTGTTCGGCTTGCGTGTCGTCTTCCTGCCCGTGCTGGTTTTCGGCCTCTTTTGGCTCGTTACGCTCTCCTCTAGGAGTCTCACTGCGTGTGTTGCTAGTTTCCCGCCGGCTGGGCACACGTTGACGCATATGCTGCAGGATCTGCACTTGTTAGTGTCGACGGTGTGCGGCGCTATCATGGCGCCCGTTGGGCACGATGAGACGCAGACTGCGCATCCTCCGCACGCGCCTATCATGTAGAGTGGTGCTAGTACACGCCGCGCGAAGGCACCGAACTTGTTGGCGTCGCGCGGCTCGCCGATTATCTCGACGCGCGCGTCGCTATACACCCTGGCCTCTACTCCCAGCTCCTCGTCGGTTATCCTGACGTGGTCTCCTTCCCTACTCGCCCTGTCCCTGAGCCTCGTGGCGCTAAGCAGCCTCTCGTACGCATCCAGGTCGATGCGGTCGAGCCTCGTGCGGGGGTGTAGGACGCGAGCCACGCGGCCGTCTGGTGTAGGCTCTATGCTGAGGGTGGCGTAGAGTAGCATGCTCCTGCGCAGCAGCTCCCTGGGGTTAAGCCCGAGGCGCTTTGCGAGCGCCTCTATCTCGGCGGGGTATGCGAACCTCCACCTCCAGAAGCCGTACTCCACCCACTCTCGGGGTAGGCTGGCCCTCTTGGCGAACCGGTGGAGTGCAGACTCCCACCTCCTCCAGAGCCTCGCGTGCGTATCGCGAACCGCCTCTATCTCGGCGAGGCGCGAGGCCGGGCACAGGTAGCAGCCGACCCTCTCGTAGCCCATGGTGTATAACGGGTTGAGGGGTAGTCTCTTCCACTGGATGTACATGTGTACCTCGAGGCTGGTCCAGTGTTGTATCGGTGCGGCTACGAGGTCGCCGTGCCGCCCGGTGGTGGCGCTAGGCGCTAGGCGGCCAGCCTGGGCCCTAGCTGTAGACTCGAAGGCCCTCTGCCCGGTGATCGTGAGGAGGCTTCCCCTCACGTGGGGCCTTAGACCGCGCTCCAGGGGCCCGAACTTGACGACCTTACAGCACCAGCGGTAGTCGCGAGCAGGCGGCCCGTATATCTCGAGGGCCCTCCAGAACGTGTCTCCCGCGCTGATCTCGAGAAGCTCTAGGCCGAGCGCATCAGCCACCCTCTCCGCCGTCTCGACCGTCTCCGGGAACTCTATCCCAGTGTCGAAGAAGTAGCCGCGAGACACTCCAGCCTCAACGGCGATCGCCGCCGCCACAGTACTATCCTTGCCGCCGCTCAGCGCCACCATGGGCTCGCCGCGGTCGAGAACACTCCTCAGCCACCCTACAGCCTCCTCCTCCAGCGCCTCCAGGTGCTCCACGTTAGCCTCTATAATGTCGTCGAGCGTCGCCCTGCTAGCCTCCCACGACTCCAAGGCACGCCTCGGCGGAGCATCAAACACCTTCTGGACGCGGACAGCGCCAGTCTCCAGGAGCTTACCAACCCCAAACCTCCTGCCATCGCTAAGCACGAGAAAGAGGCCAGGCTCACGAGGCTCCTCGTACACCCTGAGATCACTACGCTCTATGACCGAGCCGGGCCTCAGCGGCACCCGAGACCGTGCACGCGGCCCGAGACCCTCACGGTAGAGGAGCACAGCGCCAAAGTAATCGGGCTTGAATACCCAGCGTCGCCTATACAAGTCGAACATACGCGTCCCGATAGTACGCCCGCCGACGATAACCTCATCCGCCGCATCAATAGCCTGCACACGGTTAAGCAGGACTAGAGACCCTCCAGGCAACAGCCTCTTCGCGGCCTCACCCCCAAGGCTATACTCGATAGCCTCGCGGGTAACCTCCACATCGCGCTCAAAAGCCGGGCGTAGATCGCCAGGCTGCGTCAACCGCAGCTTCCAACACACGCCTCTACAACCGCCCTTATCGAAGACGGGCACCCCGAGCTCCTCAGACCACCAGACAACCCTCATTATACTACGGAATAGCCTCGTCGCAGCCTCGCCAGTAACCCTCCTAGCCACGACTGGTACAACACCTCATCCATAACACCTTGCAAGCACCAACTACTCCTTTATTCACTACTGTATGAAGCTAGCAAACTCGGCATCAATCATAATATTCGGTAATACCATTGTCTTTCAATTAGGCGAGGAAAGAAGCATAGAAGTATGCCATATCGATTATGAAGTGCTACTGTTGTGTTGATATGAAGAGGGCGATATGGGTACAAACCAATATACATACGAAGATAGTGCGGTAACTAGCCTTATAGAAGCACTTGGGCATCTACGTGGAGCAGGTATTGTGAGTCACGTTAATATTGCATACAAAGGTCAAACTCCTCCGAGAAAGTTAGGAGATGTCATATTAGGAGGCCTTTCACGCATCTTGTTAATTGAGCTCAAAGCACCTATAGACGCGCCTTCTCCAACCGCTGGTTGGAAATACATAATAGACAAGACTAAAGTTAGTCTCCTCCACACCATATGTACACACAATTTACAGACCATTTTAAACACATATGCACTCGGATTTGTACATGCTACTGCTGATATAAATAGCGCTCCTAGCCCAGCCACAGCCGATGCGATAGTTTCTGGATATCTTGCACCATTAACAACAGTTATAATTCAAACACGCAAGTGCATGTTGTGCGACATAATCGTAAATGTTGATAAAAGAGCAGACTTGGTGGTAAGGGTAAAAGATGTGTCAAACGCGCCAAAGAGAAAACTCAATAACATTACAATGTGGCGTATGAAACAACTTGGCCAAGATATCCTAAGAGTCTATGATGCTACAACATTTAGAGTATGTTGCAATGGTGATAGAGTGCTGGAAATAACAATAGGCGGCAAGACGTACACTTGTAGGGGGCTCACTTATCTTCAACTCATCAAGTGCTTGGCTAGGCCAGATCGATGGGAAAAAGGCTGTATACAACAAGGTCCTCCAACTTTGCTCGAGTTTGCCCGCGAACTTGCTGGAATAATTGACGATAATGTGTTAAAGAACGTATTAGATAGGTTCGTAGGTGCGGAAAGACAGGTTCTTGTCCTCATATCTAACTCGGGGTACGTAGCTGCTGTAACACCTTCGATGCTTATTCATATACTTCCGCAGTTGCTACGTGAAAAAGAGTATGTAGATCATGCCAGGAGACTTGAAAAGATATTGAGCGGTACAACATAGCTGGAACCACATAGAAGCTTGCTACGTTACTTCTTTACATATATCGCTAGGTCTGGGCAGATGTGTTCGCATAGGAGGCATCCTGTGCATCTGTCGGCGGGCTCTACGACTTCTACCACGGGGTAGCCCTGGTTGTTGAACTTCTGCCCGGTTATGGTTAACAGTGGCTTGTCGTACTTGCCCGCCTTGTGCATGGCGTTGACGGGGCAGATGCCTATGCAGAGGCCGCAGCCCTTACACAAGTCCTCTATCACGACGGGCCTGGGCATCACCCGCTCACCTCCCCCTTGACCATCTTGTATCCCTCCCAGAAGGCCTTGGTGTTGAGCTCGGCGAACTTCGGGTATCTCTTTGCGATGGCGTCTGCAACCTTGTTCGGGTCGACTAGCGGGACCACCGCTACGAGTGCGCCGAGGACTACCATGTTGGCTGCTCGTAGGTTACCGAGGCGTATGGCAGTGCTCGAGGCTGGTATGCTGTAGACCTTGGCGTTGAGATCTGGTAGTGTCTTAACCGCGTCCGAGTTCACGATGACGATGCTTCCGGGCTTCACTAGGTGCGCGTAGCGCGGCACCGTCTTCGGCGCTAGGAATACGGTGACGTCAGCCTCCTTGAATAGCGGGAAGTCTATGGGTTGCTCTGAGAGCCTCATCTCGGCGGTGCTCTCGCCGCCCGATATGAACGCGTCGAACTTCTGGATTAGCGTCACGTACCTGCCCTCCTGGACGGCGACGCTACCCAGTATCTTCGCGATTGTGAGCACTCCCTGCCCGCCTATCCCCGTTATCCTCACGTCGAGCGAGCGCGCCTCCACCGCTCTTCACCCCTCGGTGAGCCCGTGCACCTGATACACCCTCTCGGTGTACTCGGGCTTCGAGTCGTCGCGGTGGAAGACTCCCACGAGTATAGGCTTGCCGAACTCGATGCTAGCCTCGAAGATCTCCTTCTCGGGGTCTCTCACAGGCCTACTGTTCTTCGCGAAGTACTCTACCATGGCCCAGGGCTCCCTGAAGTTGTTGTACCTGCCGTAGAGCACCGGGCACTGCGAGATCACCTCGATGAAGCTGAAGCCTTTGCGTAGAAGCGCCTCCTTGATGCTATTCTTCAACTGGATGAGGTGGAATGTGGTCCACCTGGCCACGTATGTCGCGCCAGCGGTCTTGAGCAGCAACGGGACGTTGAACGGCCTCTCGATGCTCCTGCCTCCGGGCACGTACTTGGTCCTCGAGCCCTCCGGTGTGGTTACGGTGGGCTCGCCACCGCTCATCGCTATGTTGAAGTTGTTCACCATTATGACCGTCATGTCGATGTTGCGCCTCGCGGCTTGCAGCGTATGGTTAAGCCCTATGCTTAGCAGGTCGGCATCGCCGCTAATGACGACCACCTTCAGCTCGGGGTTTGCCAGCTTAACGCCCATGGCGAAGGCTATGGGGCGGCCGTGGGTAGTGTGCATGGAGTCAAAGCCCATGAAGCCGCTTAGCCTGCCCGTGCACCCGATGCCCGAGATGACCACTAGCTTCTTGGGGTCAAGCTTCCCCTTGTCTACAAGCTCCTTCACAGCATGCAGGAAGACGCTCATCACCGTGCCGGCGCCGCAGCCGGGGCATAGGGTGTGTGGCAGCGCCCTGGCTCTAGCGTAGCGGCCCACGGGGTGCTCTCTCGTTAGCCTCTCTCTGGCCTCGGAGAGCCAGTCACGCTTCGCCTCCACGAGCGCCATGACACGCTCACCTCCTTCAGGCTTTGGATACGAGCCTCTCTGCTAGCTCCTCGGGGGTTGGTGGGAGTTCACCAATCCTAGGCTCTAGCTCGACCCTCTCCCAGCCGCCAACATGCTCGGCCACAAGGTGCACCACCTGCCCATAGTTCATCTCCGCCACGAGTATCTTCTCGGCGTTCCTCGCGAACCTTGCGAGCTCCGGACCGGGGAACGGCCATAGCGTGATCGGGCGGAAGAGAGCCGCCTTCACACCCTTCTCGCGGAGCATCCTCACAGCTCTCCTCGCCGCGCGAGCCACGAACCCATACGCGACTATCACGTGAGTCGGATTCTCGTCGCCGAACACCTCGTACTCGACGATCTTGTCGCGGTTCTTGCGTATCTTGTCACACAGCCTCTTGACCAGCTGGTGGTGCACGATCGGATCATCGCTTACCGCCACGCCAAGCTCGTTGTGCGTGACGCCCGTGACGTGGATGCCGTATCCCTCGCCGAACCTGGGCATCGGTGGCACCAGGTCCTCCTCGGGCTCGAATGGCTTGAAGTTGGGGTCGCCTGGTGGCACACGCGGCCTCTTCCTATCGACGCGCACCACTTCAGACGGGTCTGGCACCTTCACGTTCTCCATTAGCAGGACGGTCATCTTATCCGCGAGGATGAATGCGGGCACCCTCCACCTCTCAGCAGCGTTAAACGCCTTGATCGTGTACTCGAGTAGCTCCTGGGCGCTAGACGGCGAGTAGGCTATGATCTCGTAGTCGCCGTGCGCACCCCACTTCGCCTGCATAACATCCTGCTGCGAGGCCTTTGTGGCCTGGCCCGTGCTAGGCCCAGCCCTCATACCGTCGATTATCACCACAGGGGTCTCGGTCATCACAGCATAGCTGATATGCTCCGTCATGAGGCTCATGCCGGGACCGCTCGTAGCCGTGAACGCCTTGACACCCGCCCACGAAGCTCCTATCGCGGCAGCCAACGCTGATATCTCATCCTCGGTCTGGATGACCACTCCGCCGGCCCTCGGGAATAGCTCTACAAGCGCCTCGGCGATGTCGGTCGCAGGCTCTATCGGGTAGAAGGCGAAGAACCTGGCACCAGCCAGGATAGCGCCTATCGCGATAGCCCACGCGCCAGACTCGAAGTAGTAGCCCGGCTTTACGGGCAGCTTTGGAGGCTCCTCCTGCAGCTTAACCAGGGGCTTTAGCTGCACGATGCCCCTCACCCCGGGCTTTACTCCTCTATGTCGCTCCTCCAGGGCTCGGGCTTCCCGCGTATCTCCTCGGGTAGCTCCTTCTCTATCCTAGCCAGGTACTTGGCGATCTTCTCGGCCTTCTCGAAGTCGTAGAGCCTGCCCATCATTATCCTCTGTGCGGCTGGGCTGCCGGCGCCGTGCAGACTCTCGATCAGGAACATGACGCCAAGGCTAATGTTCTCTAGTAGCCTCACCATCCTCAGCCTGTGCTCGGCCGGGTAGTCTGGCAGGCACTGGAAGTACTTCTCGAGGAGTGGCTTGAGCTTCGGGTGCATGAAGTCCTTGGCGCTTGGCGCTGTGCCGAGCACGCCACCGGCGATATCGTGGCTTAGCCTCGCTATCTCGTATGGGAACCTGGTGACTAGCTGTTTAGCGACGTTGGAGAACATGGGGTCTACCCAGTAGCACCCGCTGCCCATCTTCCTGCCGCGCCAGGATGCGGCGATGCTAGCGGCGTACATGGCCTCGGTGAGGAAGACCATCTCGACGAGCTTCTCGCGTATGTGGTGCTTATCGGCGATGCCCATCTGCTTGGCTAGGTTGTAGGCAGCGCCGATGATGATATCCGCTAGGCCTGACTTGCAGCCGCCGTACGCGTGGCGGTGGTAGCTGGAGAATATCTCGACGAGCGGGTAGGCGAACTCCCACTCCTTGAACATGAAGACCCTCTCCCATGGCACGAAGACATCGTCGAAGATTATCATTGCCTCGTGGTTGAAGGCGCCGGGTAGCGAGTCTATCTCGTTCTCCTCGAAGCGGCGGCAATCGTTCACCTGCCTGCCAACGATGATCTTTATGCCCTCGGTGTCGAGGGGCACGGCAAAGGATATGGCGTAAGCCTCGTCCTTCTCTGTCATTGCGCGCGTGGGCATGACTATAATCTCCTCGGATGTGACGACGCCAGTGATGCTCATCTTGGCGCCTCTAACCACTATGCCATCATCACGTACCTCGACTACCCTCACATAGGCGTCTGGGTTGGGCTGCTGGTGTGGACGGAGGGAGCGCACACCCTTAACATCGGTCATAGCGCCGGCTAGGGCAATGTCATTCTTCTGGACGTACTTGAGGAACTCTATGAACCTCTTGTGGTAATCTGACCCCTTCTTCTTGTCGATCATGTGGGTGACGATGTGAAGGGCGTTTATCGCGTCCCATCCGACACAGCGCTGGACGCACGCGCCTACCTTGTGGCTCAGGGCGCGCAGCAGCTTAACCTTAGCCTCGAGGTCCTCGCGAGACTGGTGAATATGGTTGAACCTGTTAACTTCCTCGTTTATGTAGGGGCTGTAGGCCACAGCGAGCTTCCTGAGGGCAGGGTCCCACGCAGCCTCATAGGTTACCGCGTATGCCCTTACGGTGGGCTTTAGGAAGGGGTGCTTAGTCACATCCTCTACCTGCTCGCCAAGCACGTAGATCTCGGCCTTCTTCCTATGCCTTATAGCCTGGATATACTCCTCGGGCTTCCTAAGCCCCAAAGAATCCCACCCGAGTGGATCGCCAGGCGAAGTGCGAGTAAACCCACTATTGAAAACGTTTGCTTGGGAATGCACACGTGCAGCTCCCAGCAAAACGTTACGGCGTGTAGTGCCTGGAGGCTATTCTCCACTCGCCGCTTGGCTCTACGACTAGCCTGGCGCGGCGGGCCGCCCAGCAGTTAAACGCCACAGCGACTGGGTATGTGGCAGGGTGCCTATGAGCAACCTCAATGTGCACGTCTAGCACTGTGGGGTAACCGCCCAGCCCCATGGGGCCAATCTCTAGCTTGTTCAGCTCCTCTACTAGCATCTCTTCGAGCCTCGCTATCCTAGGGTCACTGTTCCTGGAGCCAACCTCGCGTACCGTAGCCGCATACTTCGCTAGGAACATTGTCTCCTCCACCGTGCCGCCGATGCCCACGCCAACAATGGTCGGCGGGCATGGGAGCCCACCAGCCTCAACAACCGCGTCAATCACCTTCTCTAGCGCGGCCTCGAGGCCCTTGGCTGGCGGCACCATGTAGAGCCTAGCGGGGTACTCCGAGCCACCACCCTTGGGCACCACAACAATCTCGAGCCTTTCGCTTTTAGCTGGCAGCCAGTGTATTACGGGCACGTGGAGCCCGGTGTTGTCCCCCGAGTTCCTACCGGTGACCGGATGCACGGCGTTAGGCCTCAGCGGGACCTCCCTCGTAGCCCTCCTAACAGCCTCGATTATGGCCTCCTCAACCTCCCTCATTCCCATTGGGAAGCCGCTCGGGTACCACACGTAGAAGGTTAGGAGCCCCGTATCCTGGCAGATCGGGCGCCCCTCCCTCGCCGCCACCTCTATGTTCCTAAGCACCGCTTGCAGCTGCGCCTTCGCGGCACCCTCGCTCCTCTCCGCGGCAGAACGAATAGCCTCATAGACGTCCAGGGGTAGCCTCGTCTCGGCGATACGGATAGCCTCTACTATAGCGTCCACGAGGAGCTTCCTGTCCATTGTACTAGCCCCTAGCTATGCGCCCCGAGACCCACGGTATTAGAGGGGTGGGTCTTGCTCGCCCCGTAGTGTGTTTCAAAAACCGGCGTAACGGTTCAAAGAGGGGCGAACGATAGGCCTTGAGCATCGAGGGTATAGAGAAGCTCGGAGTTTATGATGTCGTTGTTGTTGGTGCTGGGCTAGCGGGCCTAATGGCCGCGATTCATGCTGCCCAGAGGGGTGTCAGCGTCCTAGTCGTATCCAAGAGTCACCCGGTTAGGAGTCACACGGCGGCCGCCGAGGGCGGTATAGCGGCGTGGATACCGGGTGCGAGCGACCCGCGAGACTCGTGGCTACAACACGCCTATGATACGGTGAAGGGTGGCGACTTCCTCGTGGATCAACACGCGGCCGAGATACTTGCTCGAGAGGCTTACCCGACGATAATGCTGCTCGAGAGGTGGGGCGTGCTATTCACGCGCGACGAGGAGGGTCGTATCGCCAGGAGGCCCTTCGGCGGCCATAGGTATCCGCGTACACGCTTCGTAGAGGACAAGACGGGAATGGCGATAATGCACGTTGTGTACGAGCAGGCGTTGAGACTCGGCATTGATATGCTCGACGAGGTGTTTGCGCTCGATGTTGTAGTCTGGCAGGGTAGAGTCTATGGCGTTGTGGCGGTTGATCTTCGCGAGGCGAGGCCCCTCTACATACAAGCGAAGGCCGTTGTATTGGCAGCCGGCGGTGCAGGCATGATATACAAGCATACCACCAACAACTACTTCAACACTGGCGATGGTTACGCGATGGCGCTTAGGGCTGGCGCTGCTCTCAAGGACATGGAGTTCATCCAGTTCCATCCAACCGCGTTATACCCCACCGACATACTCATCACGGAGGCTGCGAGAGGGGAAGGCGGCCACCTTATCAACGCCAAAGGAGAGAGGTTCATGGCGCGTTATGCACCCCAGTGGATGGAGCTAGCGCCTCGCGATGTCGTGGCGAGGGCGATCGCCACCGAGATCCTGGAGGGTAGGGGGTTCGAAGGCGGCTATGTGCTGCTCGATCTCACGCATCTAGGGGAGGAGAGGATTCGAGAGAGGCTCCCGACGGTGAGGGAGGCGGCGAGGCGCTACGCGGGCGTGGATCCGGCAAAGGAGCCTATACCGGTGAGGCCCGCGCAACACTACATGATGGGCGGTGTAGACGTAGACATTGATGGCCATAGCCCGGATGTTACCGGGTTGTTCGCAGCCGGCGAGACTGCATGCATCTCTGTACACGGGGCTAACAGGTTGGGCTCGAATAGCCTCCTTGAGGCGGCGGTGTTCGGGAAGCGTGCTGGCCTCGCAGCGGCGTCTTATGCTCTCGGGAGGGGCTCGGGAGAGCCCCCTGCTGAGGCTGTGAGGGAGCCCGTGGAGAGGCTGTACTCGTTGCTGCGCCGCGAGAGGAGCGGTGTGGAGCTTGGCGAGGCTAGGAGAGAGCTACGCGAGGTGATGTGGGTTAAGGTGGGCCTGTTCCGCGAGGAGAAGGGGCTTGCAGAGGCTGTGTCCAGGCTAACAGACTTGTACAAGAGGGTTCTTGATGGCATCGTGGTGCCGAGTAGGGGGCGTGGCTGGTACGACCTGGCGTTGGCCTACGAGACTCTCAACATGGTGACTGTTGGCCTTGTTGTGGCTAGGGCTGCTCTTGAGCGGAGAGAGAGTAGAGGCGCCCACTATCGCCTCGACTATCCAAAGCGCGATGACGAGAACTACTTGAAGCACAGTCTTGTTCGTCTCCGTGGCGATAGCCTCGAGGTAGGATGGAGGAAGGTTGAGGTGAGGAGGTGGGAGCCCGGTGAGCGCGCCTACTAAACGCCGTGTGGTGATCCGCGTCAAGCGGTTTGACCCCGATACGGGCAGGATATGGTGGCAGGAGTACGAGGTAGAGGTGGATCGCTACCAGAGTCTCGCGACGGTGCTCCAGAGGATAAGGGAGGAGGTTGACCCGACGCTGGCTTTCCAGGCTGGCTGCCGCTTCGGCGTCTGTGGAGCATGTGCCGTGAAGGTGAATGGTATCCCGAGGCTGGCTTGCCAGACGCTAGTGCTCAACGAGGCTGGTGATGAGGGGGTTGTCACTGTTGAGCCTCTAGACTTCTTCCCGGTCGTGAGGGATCTCGTCGTTGACAGGAGGTTTATTGACGGTGCGTTTAGGAAGGCTAGGGCGTGGCTAGAGCCTGGCCCAGAGCCTCTCGAGGACGGCTTTCGGATTGAACCGGCGTTGCAGAAGAAGCTGTGGAAGCTGGACAAGTGCATCGTGTGCGGTGTATGCTTCTCGGTGTGCCCGCTTCTAGACGCTGGCTTGGACTACCCCGGGCCAGCTGCGATAGCGAAGCTAGTACGCTTCTCCATGGATCCTAGGGATGCTCTGCGCGACGCTAGGCTGGAGGACGCTAGCGAGTGGATATGGAGGTGCTTGAGGTGTGGGCTTTGCGCGCTACACTGCCCCTATAGTATACAGACGCCTGGTGCCGTCGCCGAGGCACGACGCCGTCTGATCGAGAAGAGGGTAGGGCGGCCTAGCGACATACGCCACGTTGAGGCTATCGTTGAGAGTGTGAAGAGGCTCGGACGTATGAACGAGAAGCGGGTATTCATCGAGACTGCAGGGTTTGCACGTGCGTTGCGAGAGGCTATAGTATTGGCGAGGAAGGTGGGCTTGCCGCGTCCCCCCGAGCGTGTTAGTGGAGAGGTTCTCGAGTTGCTAAGGGGTGATGAGGCGTGAAGAGGGTGGGCTACTACCCTGGCTGTGCGGTCAAGAGCTTCACGCCACACATTGTAGGGAGGGTTGAGGAGCTCCTAGGCAGACTTGGCCTCGAGGTGTTCGAGATACGCGACTGGGTTTGCTGTACGGGCGGCGTGGCAGAAGAGGCAAAGAAGGACTCCATAGAGAGGATCAGCGTCCTTAACGCTCTTCTCGCGAAGAAGCAGGGAGCAGAGATACTAGCCACCTCGTGCTCTATGTGCCTCTCGACGCTATACCGTGGCTTGCGCCGGGCACCAGCGAGCCTAGTGGAGAGCATAGCATCCAAGCTTAGCGTAGAGCCCAGCCCGCTACCCCGCGTAGTGCACATTGCCGATGTGCTTCTGGAGCACGCCTCGAGACTAGAGCTTGACGTTAGCGGACGTGTCGCCCTATACCCTGGCTGTGGCTACCTAGTGGCTCACGGTGCACGAGAAGCGCGTAAACGGATCAAGAGGCTAGCAAAGCTGGCGGGGCTCAAGAACTATGGGATTGTCGTGGGGTGCTGCGGGTTTACAATCTATGCTGCAAGGCCGAGAGAGGCTAGTGTCGTAGCCAAGCGGCTAGAGGAGAAGATGGGAGATGCAGACATGGTTGTGACGCTGTGCCCTCTATGCAAGCTCACACTAGCGCGGTTCACAGGGCTAAAGACAGTGCTACTCGAAGAGGTTGTCACCAGCGTCTCTCCACGCTAAGTGTGCATCGCTATGGGTGCACACCTAGACGCGGCTTCTTTACACGCGTCCTCGGCCAGCTTGTTAACCTCCTCGAGCACGAGCCCCACGAGAGCAGCATACGTGTACCTGACTCTCTCACGCACGCGCTCGGCACTACAGTGGCACGGGTGCTCCCATGCTACAGCATAACGCGTTAGCAGCTTAGAAGCGACGAGCGCGACAATAGCCGCTAGCTCCTCGGGCGTAAACTGCGATAGATCGATAGACGCGAGCATCTTCGATACTGCCTCGCGCACGCGAGGCTCGTCTAGTCTCGAGCGTATCCTCTCACGCACCTCCTCCATGAGCGATACAAGGGTCGTAAAGTCCATCGGTTCAGTCGCCCCGTCTCACCCCCAGTAAGACTAACTAAGCCTAACCCTATGAAGAGTGGCTTAAACGAAGGTCTTACTGCTCCTGATGCTGGGGGAGCGTTGTCAGAGTGCAACCTCGTGATCGTGAAGACGGAGCTTGGCGCTGAGCGCATTGCTGCTAGCAGGATACGTGACCTGGACCCGCTAGCCAAGGTCGAGGCGGCACCTAGAGGGTTGCGCGGCATGGTTCTTGTGGAGCCGGGGGGCCTCAGCAAGGATGAGCTTGCGAGGCTGATAGAGGAGCGTGTACCCGAGGCAGGCCGCGTGATACAAGTCGATGCTTGTGTAAAGGCCGAGCTGGATGAGATGGCTCGTGTTGCAGCCGAGCTAGCCAAGACTAGGATATCGGCGTCGGAGACGTTCGCGGTTAGGACCACTAGGAGGGGGCGTCACCCATACACGAGTATAGACGTCAATGTAGTTGTGGGTGACGCAGTCCGGAAGGCGACCGGCGCCACTGTTAACCTGACGAGACCAGACAAGGTGGTCCTAGTAGAGATTATCCAGGATGAAGCCCTCATAGCGATAGTCCCGGGCTCGCTCTTCCACCGTAAGATGGGGCCGGGCAAGTACCCCCTCTACAAGCTATACCGGAAGATATCCCTCGTTCAGATGCCCTACCTAGGCCCTCTCGACGCTTGCCGCAACATGGGTGTGAGGATAGGCAGAGAGGTTCAGAACTTTGAGGTTGCCGAGCTAGTGATTGCGCCAGACGGGCCGGTTGACGCGCTACAACTCAAGACGTTCATAGAGGGCGTGTTAGAGGGTATTGAGTCGAGGTACGAGGTTCAGAGGAAGAGTTACGGCAGAGAGGCTCGCCGCGTGCCCGTCCTAGTCCAGGATATCTATCAGCTTGTTAGGGAGAGGCATGGGCGCGAGCCCATCATAGTATTGGAGCCGGAGGGCGAGCCCGTGACACGAGCCGCGTGGAAGCTATACGAGATGTTCCGTAACGCGCGGAGAGTGTCTGTACTCGTGGGGTCGCGGCGCGGGATACCGCTCGGCATCTACCGGTTTGCCGATCTAGTGATAGACATAGCGCCTGGTATAACACTGTCAACAGATTATGCAGCTGCAGCCGCGTTGATAGCCATAGGCACGGTGGTGCACGATCTATTTGCGCGTGAGAACCAACACTCTTAAACTGGGACCCTCTGGGTGATACGCGCGGTGCAGGGTTATTGTCGAAGCCGCGTGGATCGACCCTATCGAGTGCCCCGCCTGTCTCGTAGTAAGCAGGACGTTCACCCTCCGCAAGGCACGTATAAGCTACGAGAAGTACTCCGAGTTCCTCGCGGCTCTAGCTAGGCTTGTTGCCCAGGGTGGAAGAACGCGCGCTTTTGTAGAGAGCTTTGTATTGATTTACACGCTAGCTGGTTATAACAATCCCAACCAGGAAGTGAAGGAGAAGATTAACCGTGTGATGATTGAAGCAGCCCCTCTCCTTCTCGAGAGGCTGCCGAAAAACCCCAGATTAGCTCTTGAAGTCTCAGCGGCAGCTAACGCTGTTGACGTTGAGATGTTGGATTACAGGTTCTCTGGTTCCCTCCTTGAGGCCCTGAGCGAGAAGCCAGAGTACCGCTACACCAGCGCCGATGAGGTTGACGAGATTCTGTCTAGGGCTAAGCGCATAGCAATACTCCTCGATAATGCTGGCGAGGCTGTCGTCGACCTGATTGTTGCAGCTAGGCTGGTTGAACACGGGAAGAGTGTAACATTGTACGCCCGTAGCAAGCCCTACGAGACCGACGTTACGGTTGATGAGGTACGCGAGCTGCTTGGCGTACTCGGCTTGCAGCTGGAGGTTCGAGGCTCCGGCACACACTACCCGCCGCATCATCCCGCTTCTGAGGTCCGCAACGAGCTCGAGGAATACGACCTAGTGTTGGCAAAGGGCATTGCAAACTTTGAGACATTCCTTGAGGCACCGTTGAAGACTCAAACATTGTCCCTATTGCGGGCTAAGTGCTCACCACTAGCGAGGTTGTTCAATGTAGAGAAGGGCAAACCCATCATTGTGAACCCTCACCGCGTTCCTCTGCGACTCGCTGGCCGCGATTGACACCCACGTTTTAACAGCGAGTACTGCATCTAATACTGGGGATCAGCCCTGCCAGCTCTATGCCCTGCAGCCGAGACCTTGGAGAAGATGTTCAGGAGACTCGTAGATGTTCACGGGGTACGAGCCGAGTCTATCGGGAGGGTAAGGGATAAGCTCGAGACACTGCTCTGTAGCCCTCTCCCCGAGCCCGTTGTAATCGAGCTAGAGCCTATCGAGGCCCTTCTCGAGGCAATGGATAAAGATGAGCTTCTCGACTTCTCCCTTGCTCTGCTCAAGGCACAAGGGCTGTACATAGAGAGGCCACACATCCAAGTGGCGATAGTAGACTCTGAGACAGTCTACGACGCGACTATAAAGAAGCATGTACAGCAGTACACACTACGCATATACACGGGCGACCTCATAGTGGACCTACACTTCGAGTATAAGATGGGCGAGTCGAAATACACGATATGCTACGAGGTGTGGCAGCGCAACCCGCCACCCCAGTCACCGACGCTGCTACACAGCACATGCAAGTAAGCCCCGCACGATACAAAACCGGCACAGTAGCGGCTGATCCTTAGGGGCCGTGAAGAGGGGTCACGGGACCGAGCGGCACCGCGGCGCGATGAGGCTTACTGGTCCGGCAGGGATGCGGAGCCCCTACCTCACAATCACGACCGTTGCTGGCGCGAAAGCAGCTACCCACAGAGCCGAGGAGCCTATACTGACATCCTCTCTGCCGGTTACACCCTTAGCACCAACAACTATCACGTTAAAGCCCCTTTTCTCCGCCTCCTCGACTATCACGCTAGCCGGACTAGCAGCCGTTGGGACATACTTGCGGATCAACAGCTGTGCATCTACACCCTCCTCGTCTAGAATCCTCCTGACCTTTTCGACCAGTTGCTCCTCTGGATAGTCAGGTGGCAGGACTAGCAACACGGCTAGGCTCGCGTTGAGGCCGCGCGCCATCCTAGCAGCGAAGCGGAGCGCGTGTTCCGCGTGGATACTCTGGTCTACTGCGGCTAGGATGCGGAGCGTCAACCTACCCCCATGGCTCAGGATGTGTAGTGTGGGGAAAATAGGCTAGAGGAACTTCTTCAGCCCGAGTGTCTCGTCTGTCACACGTATAGTGTCCTCCGCCTTCTTGGCCAGCTTGAATATGGCGCGTATCGCGTCTATGTTCTCTGGCACTACTATCGACTCCTGGTGGACAGCCTGGATCCATACTATCTCGTCGCCGTTTACCGTTATGCTCTCGCGCCATATCACGAGCTCGGGTATGTCGTACCTCCTCCTGCCGAGGTCCCTGGCGAGCTCCACTAGGTCGGCAGTGGACTTTAGCCCTAGGCTAGCGTCAACTAGGATTATGCGTGGCGCTTCCTCAAACACTCTTATGACCTCCTCGCGTGTCGCGCTGCGCGCGAGCTTCGCGTATACGACATGGACGTGCATGAGCGTGGTTGGCACGACCACGGCCGCGGTCATTATGTCTAGATCCGGCACCACGGTCTTCACGTCAACGCCGTGGTGGCTTGGCAGCTTTGCCGGGTCGGGTACGATTGCGTTCACCGGGCCCCTCTTCACCTCCTTGGGGTCAGCAGCCCTCCTCACTATGGTTGCCCTCACCCACTTCAAGCCGAAAGCCTTGCGAAGCGTGCATAGTGCGCGTAGTAGGCCGGTAGTGTTGCACGAGACTACGCGTATGTACCTCTTGCCTAGAGCCTCCTCGTAGTTACAGAGCGTCGAGAAGGAGATGTCGGCCACGTCTGCCTTCTCGCCGCCCTGGAAGATGGCTGGCTTCCCCTTCTCGACGTAGAGCTTCTTGTACTCTGCGCCCTTACCGCCAGGAGTCGCATCGACGATGACATCCGCCTTCTCTATCATCTCCTCTATCGTCCCAGCCACCTTTATCCCGGCCTTCTCGAACTCCTCTATCTTGTCGGCTGGCACGTACAGGTTGTACCCGAGGATGCGCGTGGCTACGACGGCCGAGTAGTCGGGCCTCGTCTTCGAGACGCCGATGAGCCTCATGTCTGGTTGTCTCGTTACAGCCTCTGCAACACGCTTACCAATAGTACCGAAGCCGTTGATAGCCACGTTTACAACGGTCATGGCTTCACCACCCGTAGAACTTCGCCGCGGAGAGCTTTAGCGCTTCTATTCCGGGGAGGGGCTTCCCGCTGAGGTATAGCAGGAGCGCACCGCCACCACTACTGATGTGGTAGCGGGCAGCTGGTATACCCTCACTTCTTATCACGCGCCTGGCGACGCTAGCTAGGTGCCCACCGCCGAATATCACGTATGCACCGCTCTTCAGCGCGTACTCGACCAGCTCTTCGGTACCCGCCCTGAACCTCTCATCCTCCATCACGCCCATTGGGCCCCTCATCACGATAAGCTTGGCGCCCTCCATGCGCTCCTGGTAGAGCTTGACTGTCTCGGGGCCTATGTCCCTGATATAACCGCGTATAGGCTCGCCAACGTTGACCGTCTCGACTTCACCATCAATCTCGACCTTGAAGTCAACAGGAGTCACTATGACGTCCTTGTGAGCCTCTATTAGGCGCCGGGCCTTCTCGATAACAAGCTCGTTGACACCGGCGGATTTCAAGACCTCTACGTTCTTCTCGCCTATGTCGACGCCCTTCGCGTGTAAGAGGAGCGTTGCGAGCAACCCGCCAGTTAGTATGTAGTCGGCGACCTTCCTCTCTAGTAGCGCCTCGACAATCTTGACTGAGTCTGTTACCTTGCCGCCGCCTAGTACGAACACTTTTGGCGCGACACTCGGGTTGAAGATCTTGCTGAGCGCGTCCATCTCACGCTGTACTAGCCGGCCTGCTGCCGACGGGAGTAGCATCGGGAAGCCTACTATGCTGGGCTGGCTGCGGTGTATGGCAGCAAAAGCGTCGTTGATATAACCGTCGAAGAGGGGAGCTAGCCTCTTAACGAATATTGTCTTCGCGTGTTTCTCTGGTGGCGCTTCGATAACCTCCTCGGAGAGGAGCCTCGTGTTATCCAGCATTAGTATGGAGCCTGGCTCTAGCTTCTTAATGGCCTCGCGTGCAGCCGGACCGATAACGTCGTCCACGAACGCCACGTCAACACCAAGGAGTTTCGATAGTATGCTGGCGTGCTGCTCTAGCGTTATGAAGTCGCTCGAGCCTGGCTTACCCTGGTGCGATATGACGACTAGTGCAGCCCCCCTCTCTAGCAGCTCACGTAGCGTTGGAACGTGTGCCTCAATCCTGCTGTAGTCTATGATTTCGCCTGTCTGAGGGTTAACGGGGGAGTTGAAGTCTACACGTACAAGCAGTTTCTTACCCTTCAAGCCGCCCAGGTGATTCTCGAGATCCTCTATGAGAGGTAGTCTAGCAGCGCCCGAACCCAATTACTCCCCCGTGTTCATCGGGAATGCCCCTTCGTGGGAAGGATTAATTGGTATCCGTCGTTGGCTTCGCGAGCATACGGAGGCCAAGGAGCTCCGCTAATGCCCCGAGAGTCTCCCTATTGACGTTAAATGCGAGGATGTGCTGAGAACCTGGTATATCCAACACACAACTACACCCCGATAATCTCACGGTGGTTAGTGGTGTGGCTTCGCTAGACTCTACGCTACACTCACAGACATGTAGCGTAGATATGTCTGGGTCCAGGCGTACAACGTGGACCCTACCACGCCAATCGATTGCTCCACGTATCACCACGCTATTCTCGCGTGGATGTATTGCCACACTGGCTTCCTTCAAGAGCGAGAGCGGGGGCGTATGTAGGGCGTACACTGCTGTGCCATCGTCACGTATGTCTATGGGTTTGCCTATCCCTATGGGGGTTAGTGGCGCTAGTAGCGAGGCTGTTACAGCCGCCGTTACATCACTATCACACGTTAATGGTATATTGTCATATTCCTGCAGTAGTGTTGATGCGAGGTAGGCGCTAGTGTCTAGCCTGGAGTTTAGCTCGGCACAGTTAACGCTCAGCGCAACTGCATGGTTGTCACGCGCTATTTTCTTAAGCGCGACGTATAGCCTAGCAGCCTTTACAACCTCTTCCGTGCCAACCTCGAAGCGTATACCTCTAGACTCCAGTTGCTCGGCTATCTTCTCGGCCTTCTCCCTAGGCACTGCCTCTAGCCTGGCGACAACATCGTTAAGATCCATTTTTAGGATCGTTGAGTTTAGCTTCATACGCACCCTGCTCTCATTGACTGCACCGTAGAGGCTCCAAGGTACAACGCTGCCAATGTGTATGTAGGCGGCGCCTTTATGCCTACCAAGTACCTCTGCCGCGATCATGTAATTGTCTAGCACGTGTTTATCGCGTGGATATATGATTGGCTTTGAGACACCATAGCCGTCCTTACGGAGGGCCGTATAGGCCTCCAGAACGTCTGGCAACGCATCGCTAGACTCTAGGCTAACGAGTATGACGGGCCTCTCTGCCCTAACACCAATATTGTATATCAGTCTTGCCGTCCTCCCCGTAACCGCGACAATGAGTATAGCAGTATACCTCCTAGCTTCAACTTCGACTATCTCAACGTCGCTCAGACTGGTTACCACTGGCTTGTGTAGCCTCGATGGTAGCGACACTCTCTCTGCATACCCTGAGGCTATATTGTCGAGTACCTCGAGGGCTTCACGATAAGCGTTGGTATTGTAATCTGTGTTGGCAACTGCTATTGTGAGTAGCTGCGTCACTACCACTTACCCGTGCAAAACGTCTATGATACGCGACTAGATTAAAGGATGGGGGCAGTCTTAGCTAGTGGCGCCACGCGGGGGTGACGAAATACCCCGGGAACGAACTGATATGTGACGAAGTGGTCCTCTACTGACCCGCGGTGGTGTATCTACGCTCGCCGTGCCCCGCAGGCTACTCGAGGAATGGCTCTTCGAGGATGTCGGTAGAGGTGACCTTACTAGCACTGTTCTCGGCTTGAGGAGTGTTAAGGGCGTAGCTGAACTCTATGTGAGAGAGTCGTGCATAGTCGCGTGTAGCGAGGAGGCTGGGGAGGTATACAGGATAGCTGGTGCCGAAAACGTAGAGGTTCTCGTGGAGAGCGGTTCAATGGTTGAACCAGGTACTGTCGTTCTTCGAGCCGAGGGCCGTGGCGACGCGCTTCACGCAGCGTGGAGGGTAGCGCAGGTCATTGTTGCACTGTGTAGCGGTGTTGCGACGAAAACCTGGAGGATGGTTCGCAAGGCACGCGAGGCTAACCCGAAAATAGCGATAGTCACCACGAGGAAGGCACCGCCAGGGCTTCGCCCACTCTACTTCAAGGCTGTAATTGCAGGCGGAGGCATGCCGCACCGCGCGGGTCTCGACGATACAGTACTTCTCTTTGATAATCATTGGGTCTTGTTGCGTGGAGGATTTAGCGAGGCTCTCGAGCGGCTCCGAGCTTCGAATGTTGGAGCACTTAGAAGCTGGGGTGTTGAGGTTAGGAGTGTGGAGGAGGCGTTAGAGGCTATCGCGGCGGGTGCACAATTCATACAGTTTGAGAAGGTGAAGCCTGACCTTCTACGCCAGTTTGTTAGGGTGGTACGCGAGAAAGCACCGCATGTGAAGATAGGCGTTGCGGGTGGTATTGACGATCATAATGTCGCGGAGTACGCGGCTACCGGTGTGGACTTCATAGTGACGAGTGCACCTTACCATGCCAGCCCCGTTGACGTTGGCACCAGGATGAAGCGATTGGAGTAAGCGACTTTCATCTCCGCGTTTCATATGGGAACTTGAAAGTGTGCCGGCTTCCAGAGAAACGCGTCTCTTTCCTTTACTCGTTCCAGTTTGGCATGTTAACGTTCAGGAGCTGGTGTTTGTGGTGTGGCTCAGTGCTTTGGCCCATCCTCACCGGTATCGGTACCCCCCGCATGCTTATGGCTGCGGGGTTCTACATCATCGCCTGGTTTTCACGTGACGCTGAGGACTGGGTTTATTCCTAGCGTTCTGTCGTTGCTGGTCGTGGGTGTTAGAGTGCCGAGGGTGAAGAAGCGCCAGAGGAGCGAAGATGAGGGCAAGAAGGTGAAGTTCCTTGGACGCCATTTGATGCTCAAGGGCGAGTACGTCGACGATATACTGTCGGGGAGGAAGAAGGCTACGATACGACTGGGCATTGTTAAGCTGAAACACTCGGAGCTTATAGTCCATGGTGGAGGTAGGCCTGTTGCAAAGATACGCGTGACAAACGTCCGTTACAAGAAGGTCTCGGAGCTGACCGATGAGGATGCAGCCATAGACGGGTTTAGTAGTAGAGAGGAGCTCCTAGAGGCGCTTAGGAAGGCTTATGGGGAGGTGAAGCCCGACGACTATGTCACCATAATAGAGTTTGAGGTTATCCAGAGGCTAGACCAGCTTCCAGTCCAAGACCCCTACATGGGTCTTGAGCCAGCCGATATAGCTAGGCTGGCTCTGCGTTACCTCCAAGAGGAGTTCAACGAGGAGGATCGCAGAATACTCATGGAGCTAACACGTACCAATAGCATACGGGCCGTAGCGTATAGGCTCTACAAGGATCTGGGCAAACGGTGGCGGGTGAGAAGAGTACTACGCCGTGCATTGAGACTCCTAGTGGAGCGCGGATACCTGAGGGTTAAGAGCGCCCCAACGTTGGGTGAGAACGCGGGAGGTGAGTAGGTAAAAGTGACTAAATGGGTATTGAGGTGTACGAGGTGCGGGAGGACCTGGATACTTGAAGTCAGCTTCGACCTTGCCTCTATGGGCAAGTTGTACCACTTCTGTCCACACTGTAGGCGTAACGCGTTCCACGAGGTACTTCAAAGGATAGAAGACGATATCGATATACCCATAGATGGTAAGCATCAGCAAGGAGAATACTCTTCATCCACCAGTTAAAGGCGTCCGTAGACCGTCGTTTCATCACCCGTGATGAGACGGGGTACCTGAGAGGGTGATGAAACCTGTCTCAGCTGAGGAGCTTCTTAGCCTCTTGTAGATCCCGGATTAGCTTTGAAGGATTGCTCGTGCCTATCACGTCCGCTCCTAGAGCTACAAGTAGGGATGCGTAAAACCCGTCTTTTATGCCGCCAGACGCTTTAATCATCATGCCTCGCGGCTTGACTATCTTGGCTGCAAGAGCGACTTCCAGCGGCTCGACACCCCTAGAGAACCACCCTGTGTTCATCTTGACATAGTCTGGTCTATCCTCCTTATCCAGAGCCGCTATTGCCTCCAGTATCTCCTGGAGTGTTGATAAGTCTAGAAGCGAGGACTCGATTATCGCCTTGCTCTTCACTCCTACCTCTCTAGCTATCCTTGAGAGAGCGCGCACCTCGTTTATAACATAGTCTCTGTTGCCTTTCATCCACTGCCACACATTAACCACGAACTCAACCTCACCAGCGCCATGCGCTATTGCCTGCTCAACAGCCTTTACCTTTGGCTCGATGTGACTCGCCCCGCTCGGGAAGTCTATCACAACGGATATCAATACTCTACGCGATACACCCTCAAGCCATGTCAACATGGTGTGGAACACTGTTACTGCTCTCAGGCCTAGTTTCTCCGCCTCTTCTACAGCCTCTACGACTCTATGTGGTGTTGGGTCGCGAAGAATAGCATAGTCTATCCTCTTTGCGAGTTCCTCGGGGGAGAGGAGACGATACTCAAACCTCACTCTATGAAGTCACCAGTTTCTATCTTCTCTGGGATGTACTTAAAGGCTAGGAAGCGCAGGCCCTTGCCCGCAAGAGCCTCGATCTCTAGCTTAGCCTTCTTGCGCAGGAATATGTCGATCTCCTTCCTCCACTGTGGCGTCTGGAACCACTTGTAGTTGCGTAGCTCCTCGGCTCTCTTGATGTCAGCGTCTTTAGCCTTGATTATGAAGTTGCGTCTCTCAGTTTCTGTTAGGTACGGCTTTTTCCTCTCGTCGCCGAAGATGTCGGTCATGCTTACGCCGAGGAACCTGGCCTTTGGTGTTGCTAGGCGCTCGCTCTCGTACGAAAGGGTTATCGAGCCTATCTTGAAGACGCTGTAGATGTACCATCCGTAGGGGTCGGCATCGGTTAGTATGTACACTGGTAGGCCTAGCTCCTCGTTGAGTCTCCTGACGAATCTCCTTGTGGCGCGGTCTGGCTGACCGGCGCTTGTCACGAGTATAGCGCGGTACTTTCTCCAGAAGCCTATGCGGTGTAGCTGCTGGAATACAGCGTCTTTCTCTATTACTAGGACGAACTCTGCATCCACGTCCAGGAATTCTATGAGGTCTGGTGTTGGCTCGATAGCCCAGGCGCCGTGACCCATCTTGCTGAGGTCTATCACGTCGTTACCGCTCCTTATCCTCATGTTGCCTACGACTTTTCCCTTCTCCTTGCTGAGTATCAGCATCTCCTCTCTAAGCATCCCTGTGAATACCTCTATGTCGCGGATTACCGCGTCGGACTCCTTCTGCTCGTCCCATGTGTTCTCCTCGATTCTCCTCCCACGGTCATCGACGAAGACTATGGTGTGTTTACCACGGTAGTAGAGATCACGGATTGTTGGGTACTCGTCGTTAACGAGTGCCTCGTAGATTATCTTCGCCATCAGCATTGTCTGCATGAACTTCTTTGCCTCGTGTAGGTTGAAGAGGCTCCTTCTGAGCTTCTCTGGGCCTAGGAGCAGCATCTTCCTCTTCTCGTCGTATATTGTGTTTGATAGTGTACGCTTGGGTAGCACAAGGGTTGGATTCTCGCCCTTCTGTAGCTGGTCAAGTATCATCTTGAACCTCTCACGGAATACTTGGATTGCTCGCTTCCTTGCCTCTGCATCAACCTTGTCAATTACACGGTCGATGCTCATAGTGAGTCAGCCACCCCTCTAAGCTTCTATCTTCACCTTCGAAAGGTTTTTAACTTGTTGCTCGAACACTTGTAGCTCCTTGCCTTTCATGCGGCGCCGTAGAGTGTCTAGTAGCAGCCTCTGAACCTTATCCGGCGTTACGCCATCCTCTCCTAGTATAGTGGCTATGCTCTGAGCAACTTCGGGGATGTATCGGAGGAACGTTGATATCTTCTCGCGTAGCTCCTCCTCCCTACGCTTCTCTATCAGGTAATGTCTCAGTTTCCTAGCTGCCTCTTGAAGCGCGAGGTGTAGCTCCTCCTTTATCTCTTCGCGCTCTGCAACAGCCTCTTTGCTACCAACCTTCCATGGTATCTTTGTGCTACAGATGTGTGTGAGGACTACGAGTGGTGCTGGGAAGTTCACGCCGTAATGCTTCCAGTTGAACTCCTCGAGGACCTTCCACGCCACATCGGCCTTCTCGTCGTATATGAGCGGGATACGGTTGGCATAACGCAGTAGGAGCGGCTGCTCCCTAGGCTCTATCGCGCCACCGTAGGCTATGCCCACCTCGACTATGAAGGGGTGGCCGCCACTATGCATTCTCGGCTTCCTTGTCACCGCGACGACGAACTCCGGCTTGAGTATCGCTTTCAGGCCGGCTTCTATCAGCTCCGCGCCTATCGGTGCTAGCGCCTCGCTACTTGGTGCAGGGAACTTGTAGCTGCGTAGCGCCTTGTGGAGCCTCTCTATCTCCTCATCGGTTAGGCTCTGAGGTGGTTTGCTCGGGTCTATGCCTGCCAGTTTCAGCACGTTTAGTGCGCTCTTCTCGCCTACGCGTTGGAACGTGGAGATTAGGAACTCCTTGATGGTCCTTGCTGTTGTGCGTTTAAGTAGCATCTGTAGCTCGCCTTTCTCGAGGCTTGCTGGGTGAGGCTTCACCTCCTTGGGCGGCCTTGGCATCTTCTCCACTATGCGTGGATAGTGGTGTATCGTTCCATCAGGTTCGATGAACACTATGTCAGCGTAAGGCGTGACTATTGCGAGCATCTCGAAGTACTTTAGTATCCTGCTTCTCGCGTACGACCAGTTACACCTGATCCTCGCCCTAATCCTGGTGCCGTGCCACTTGGTGCTCTTCCTCCACGAGCCCAGAGCGTAGATAGCTGGCTCGTTCGTCGAGAGGTCGATAGAGAACTTGACATAGTAGACGCGTTCCGAGTCGAGCGGCGAGCTGTAAGCCTCTATGGGCGATCCCGTGGTGCTGAGCGCATATACAGTCACAGCCTTAGCGCCAAGACCGAACTGGCCCCTTGACTGTCTGATCTTGAACTTAGACGTGACTAGTGGCTTGCCGAGAGCCTCCGCTATCTTCTGCGGCGGGATACCTATACCATTGTCCTCCACGGTCACCGTGCATATACTCTTGTCCTTCTCGTCCTGCTCTATGATTACGGTGACGTTGGGAAGTATACCGTAAAGGTCGGTGGCGTCCAGCGCGTTCTCAACATACTCTCGTATAGTCTGGTAGAGTGCTCTAGCAGGGTTCTCGAAACCCCAGAGCTGCTTCTCCTTGTAGAGGAACTCTGCAACAGTAATCTGTTTAAGCTCGTGATCCACGCGTTGACGTGTCCTGGTTGGAGGTAAGTTCCATCACCTCCCCGCGAGTGGCGCGTGACCTTTTTAAAGAGCCTCCATGCGCCCCCTAATTAACCTTAGACCATTGCAATCGTCACAAGATAGCTTCTAGTGTCTTCTCCCATGGTGCGGCGGGATGATGGGCTGGCATAGGGGTCTATCCCCCATACTCTCCACGATGATCCTGCTAAGCGCGGCGCTACTAGCTGGCATCGTGCTATACACGTACTTCTCCTCGACGATAACCGGCATGGTGAACACGCCGAACCCAGTGATAGAACAGGCTACGTACTACCCGCAGGTTGACATGCTATACGTCAAGGTAAGGAACTATGGTGGCGCACCTGTTCCGCTAAACGAGTCGCGACTTATCATAGTCGGCAAGGGCGCCGAGTGCACCTGCGCCATAGTATGTAGCTCTACGAGCACCCCCAGCGGCAGCTATACAATACCGCCATCCGGCACATTGACGCTCAAAGTCTTTGTCTCTAGCGGCACTGGCACAACAAGCATCCCAGAGTGTAACATCACCTGCACTGGCGACCTAGCCGCCTGCACAACCGCACTACAAAATAGCGTCGGGTACGTTGGCCTCGTCTACACCTACGCCGGCACCGAGCAAATGACGCAACTAGCGTCCGTCACACTAGGCTAACGGGTGGGTATCATGGTTGCGGGCGCCACCCCCTCCGAGCTCGTTTTTACGAAAAGCGTTCAGTGCAACTACGAGTGCCCAACCATTTACGCCTACACATTGGGCCTCGCGAAGGTACGCATAGTATCCTGTGGACACCGACTCTTCTATTGTGTCGACGAGCCGAGCTTGAGCAGAGAAGATGAGAGGCTTGTCAGCGAGATAGCCCGTAGGAGCATAGTCGCCGGCCTAGAGGTGATACCAAGCGACCCAGAGTCTCTCCGAAAACTAGCATCGAAGCTTGGAGTGCCGTACCCTATACTCGCAAGGAAGCTACCGATACTGAAGTACTATGTCGAGAAGGCTGTGAGCGGATACGGACCCCTCTACCCGCTCATCCGTGACCCGGAGGTGGAGGAGATAGCTATTGATGGACCAGGGAGAGCCGTAAGCGTGGTACACCGCCGCTTTGAAGTAGGCTGGATGAGCACAAACATAGTACTCAGCGAAGAAGAGCTCGACGTTCTCGTTATGTACCTGGCTAGGAGGATCGGGAAACCTGTGAGCATAGCACACCCCTATGCTGAAGGCCTGACGCCAGAGGGGCACCGAGTAGCCCTGACCTTCGCCAAGGAGGTTAGCAGGCTTGGCAGTAGCGTAGTTATCCGCAAGCATTTGGAGAAGCCGCTCTCCGCCATACAACTGATAGAGCAGGGCATCGCGACAGAGTTGCTAATGGCGTATCTCTGGATGCTAGTGGATCACGGTAAGTCCGTGCTGATAGTCGGGCCCACGGCATCCGGGAAGACAACACTACTGCAGGCCATACTAGGCCTCATACCGAGCTACAAGAGGATAGTGACTATAGAAGATACGCCAGAGTTCAACCTCTTTGACCGACCGCACTGGGATAGCCTTGTAGCACGGCACAGCTACTCTAAGGACGTGGAAGACGTTACCCTCGAGAAGCTTGCGAAGTTCGCGCTTCGGAGGAGGCCAGATGTCCTGGTTATAGGCGAGATTAGGGGTGTCGAGGCTGAGGTTTTCCTTCAGGCGGCTGCAACCGGCCACGCTGCTCTAGCAACAATGCATGCCGATAGTGCACGCTCTGCTATCGACCGTCTGAAGGGTATGGGTGTTCCAGACTACCTGCTAGACGCGCTCGACTCTATTGTCGTTGTTAAAAGGATTCGGAGAGGCGATTCACAGGTACGTAGGGTAGTAGAGGTTGTAGAGTATATCGACGGTTCTCTAGTCAACGTGTTCCAGTGGAACCCGCGTGACGACCTACTAACACCAACGTCGATAGTGGAGGTTGTTAAGCGCTCTAGGGTACTCCGTAGGATAGCTGATGCTGAGGGTACTGGTGAAGAGGCTCTACGCGAGGAGCTAGAGCGTCTCGTAAGACTCTTGAGGCGGCTACGTGAAGAGGGGGTTTATGAGTTTAAGGACGTGTACAGAAGGATAGACGAGATCTTTAACGTCTATGTTGCTGGTGAGTTCATTGCCACTACTCCTGCGCCTACTGGTAAGTGAGGAGGACCTCATACCACTGCTTCTAGGGTTCACCGCTGTCAACGGCGACCTACGATTGTACACGCAGTATCTGTCAAGCTTATGTCACAATGGTAGGGGAGGGTCACGCAGGGTAGCCTGCAGGTTCCTAGAGCACATGGCTACCGTCAAGGAGCCTCTCCTCGCTCTCGAGAAGCTATCGAAGGAGCTTGGCGGAAGCGGAGCACTACTCAACGAGATTGTGAGGTCTCTACGGCTTGGTGTAGAGCCTGCCGAAGTTGCAGAGAGACTCGTTGAGAGGATAATAGCGAGGGTGCGAGCAAAAGCCGAGCTAGTCGACGATATAGCCAAGGCAATGCTAGAGGTACTGGCCCTAGTCTCTACCGTACTGACATTCTCTATACTCATGAGTGGTTTTCTTCTTGGCGGCGGCGCGGGTATCCAACTAGCAGCGTTTATACTAGCCGGTATAGTGGGCCTAGCCGCAATGTTCACACCAAGCGTCGTGAGACTCAGCGCTCCGCGGGTACCTCGCATTGTAACTGTAACAACGATAGCGTCTATGATTTCGGGGGTCTATTCCATCTACGCTCATAGTCTTCTGGCAGCCCTGATTTCCACAGTTCTAAGCCTCCCTGCAATACTATACACGGCGAGGTGGTGGAGACAAACACGCAGTGTAGCCTCGATAGCCGTTGGGATAGCAGAGTCGCTACAAATGGGTAGAGGTATACCACCATTAGGAGCCGGCGACCCAAGCCTAACCTACAGTATACTCATGGGTTCGAAGTACAGCGTGTACAGCAACCTAGGCGAGCTTCTAGTTGACATGCTGAGGCTCATCCCGCAAGAGGGCAGCGTGACGGCAGCGAAGCTGCTTCGGAGTTTTACAGAGTTCGCGGCCAGGTACTTAGAGTTGGTGAAAACAGCATTGACTAAGAGCATAGTCTACGAGACTATAGTTGTCATCGCAATGCCATTGTTAGCGCTATTGGCGAAACAGGTGCTGGGGGTGATGAACACCGCAACAGTAGCAAACGCGCCGATACCGCTCCTAAGGACGGGGCTACACGGTGGAAAAGAACTAAGTATGATGTTGTTACCAGCCGTGGCCTATCCCTTAGCAACCTCAAAGATAGGGAGAGGGACCCCGCTACTACCCCTGCTGCACTGGCTACCCTCCCTTCTCGCCGTCGTCCTCCTTTAACCCGAGTATTCTCGGTATACTCTTCTCGTATGGCTTTGTAGCTATACCACGCTCGGTTATGATTGCTGTCACGAGCTCCGGAGGTGTAACGTCAAACGCTGGATTTAGCACGCGAACTTCTGGCACGGTTATTACAACCTTGCCAACCACCGTCCTAACCTCGTCCGGATCCCTCTCTTCGATCGGAATGCTTGGCCCGCGTAGCCGCGGGTCAATAGTGGAAGTTGGCGCGACTACATAGAACGGTACACCATGCCGATTTGCGAGCACGGCTATCGTGTACGTGCCTATCTTGTTAGCCACGTAGCCATCAAGCGTTATCCTATCAGCACCTACGAACACCTTATCAACAAGACCCTTTGACATTACATACCCAACCATGTTGTCGGTTATGAGTGTCACGTCAATACCCTCCTTTACAAGCTCCCAGACCGTAAGCCTAGCTCCTTGCAACAGAGGCCTTGTCTCGGTAGCAATGACGCGTATCCTCTTGCCCTCCTCTACAGCTGCACGTATAACACCCAGGGCGGTACCATAACCTGCAGTCGCCAAGGCGCCAGTATTACAGTGTGTGAGTATCGTGTCACCATCCTGTATGAGCTTCGCGCCTATCTCTCCCATCCGAATGTTAGCCTCGATATCCTCAAGCATGATGCGCTTAGCCTCTTCGATCACAGCATTCCTAACATCATCCACGCTACTGGATTCGCTAGCGGCTCTCCTAGCACGCTCTAAAACACGGTCAATAGCCCAGAAGAGGTTGTAGGCTGTAGGCCTAGTCTCGCGAAGCACGTTAGCAGCCTCTTCAAGGTCCTTTAGAAGCTCCCCGACGTTACTAGCCTTAGAGTGGAAAGCTGCTAGGGCAAGACCGAGTGCCGCGGCAACGCCTATGGCTGGCGCACCACGTATCTCCATGTCACGTATAGCCTTGGCTAGCCTCCTGTAATCCCTCGTCTCCCTGTAAACCTCCTCCCAGGGTATAAGGCGGACATCAAGCCAGCGTACACGACCATCGTCAAGCCACTCTATGGGGCGTATGCGTAGCCTGGAGGCAAGCTTCTCAAGCTTCTTGTCAAGCTCCAAAAGAGCCCTACACCCCACCTAGAGCTACTAGGGCCGCTGAGTAATGAGTTGCAAGCCCCTCGTGCAGGTGGATCCCAAGACGCTAACCGGGAGCATAAAGGAGTGCGCCGAGTCACTCGGCCGCGTAGTGGTGCTTGTACCGGAGGGGCGTAGACTCCATCCAGTAGAGGTCGCCTACATACTCTACCGCGACGCTGCAGTGGTAAAGATAGGCGAGAAGAGTGTCACATTCCGCGAGTTCATGACGTTGTATTCCCGCATAAACCCGATGGCTTTGCCCTTCTTCGAGGTCTACTACGAGCTTAGGAGGCGGGGTAAGCTCCCAATTCCAGGCCCTCGCGAAAACACACTTGTGTTGATAAGATCAAGGAGAAACCCTAAACAGACACACTATATACTCGTCGTTGAAGAAGGACGGCCAGTTCCAATTAAACTACTTCAGAGTTTTGTAGAAGAGGCTCGCCATCGAGGCTTGGAGCCTGTACTAGCTATAGTGGATCGCTACGGCGACGTAACATTCTATACGCCTATGGTCTTCCACCCCGCCGAGAGGCCACGGGAGCTGGAGGAGAGCCTTGAAGCCCAAGATTAACCTCGATCCTCTTCGAGGATTCCGAGATATACTCGCGCCAGACTCTGAGGAGTTAACCGCGCTAGCCACTACCTTCAAGAGGTTGGCAAGAAGGCACGGCTATCGCGAGGTCATACCGCCAACTCTCGAGAGGTTCGAGCTTTTCGCGTTGAAATCCGGCGAGGAGATAAGGAGGAGCATGTACGTTTTTCGCGATAAGGCTGGCCGCGAGGTAGCAATGAGGCCAGAGGCTACAGCGAGCATCGCAAGGATATACCTTCGCCATCTCCGTGCCCAGCCTAAACCGGTAAGACTCTATTATGTCGTCAACTGCTTCCGATACGAGGAGCCACAGTACGCTAGGTACCGCGAGTTCTACCAGGCAGGTGTCGAGCTTATAGGCGAGCAGTCGCCCACCGGCGACATAGAGGTAGCTGCCCTACTCTACCGCTTCTATGAGAAGATTGGGATGAACAAGCATATTGAGGTGCTAGCCGGTACGACCGGAGTGTACCGCGCACTCTTCGAGAAGTACAGAGTGCCCGAGGAGAAGCAGGACCACATACTCCACCTTATGGACAAGAAGGAGTACGATAAGGCCAGGTTAGAGCTAGAGAGTGTAAACAACGAGCTAGCAGAGATTGCTTCAAAGCTATGGGACATTGGCGACATAGATACAGAGGGTAGGTTCCGTGAGGCTCACAGTCTCTTAGAGAGTGTTGAGCCTCGAGCAGCCGAGGCACTTGAACATCTAAGGTTCTTCGCAGAGAGCCTTGCGAATCTCGGCGCTAAGATACGCACCGACCTAAGCTTCGCACGAGGCTTGGCATACTACACGGGCATAATATTCGAGGTGAAGGTGCCAGGCTTTCCTGTTAGCATTGCAGGTGGAGGGAGATACGACACACTCATAGAGCTCTACGGCGGCGAGCATATGCCGGCCACGGGCTTCGCAATAGGCTTGGATCGTACACTCATAGCGGCAAAAGAGGTTGGTATAGACTTGCGTCTGGAGCCCGAGCCGGCACCGAGAGTAGCGATAGTCTACTTGGAGCGCGGTGTGCTACCCTATGCTATCCGGGTACAGGGTATGCTGGTAGAATGGGGGATGGAGGCTAGCATCTATGGTGAGAAGAAGCTCGGCCGGCTCTTGCCGAGGCTCGCGGAGGAGGGATACCGTTACGCCGTGATACTCGGGAAGAGAGAGGCTGAGCGTGGAGTAGCGGCAGTCCGAGACCTCTCCACGAGAAGACAAGTGGAGGTTAGCCTCGAGAAGCTCCCGTTGACGTTGCTAGGGTGGGCCTAGAAAGGTTGTCACAACTACTCATCGTGGCACGCGAAGCTTCTTAAGGGCGGCTATGTGTGCACGGGTTTAACGGGTGCTTCTTCAATGGCTGTTAAGCTCCAGAGGGTTAGCGAGTACGAATGGGTCATACCCAAAGGCGCAAAGCCGTGCATGAGAGTACCGGCTGTGATCTTTGCCGACGAATACCTCCTCAAGAAGATGCAGCAGGATCTAACCCTAGAGCAAGCGGCTAACGTGGCCTGCCTCCCCGGCATACAAGTAGCCAGTTACGTGATGCCGGACGGCCACCAGGGTTATGGCTTCCCCATTGGCGGCGTGGCAGGCATGGCGATTGACGAGGATGGCGTTATCAGCCCGGGTGGCGTCGGCTACGATATCAACTGTGGTGTAAGGCTTCTCCGTACAAACCTCGACTACAACGAGGTTAAGCCGAAACTCAAGGAGCTCATCCAGGAGCTGTACAGGAACGTGCCTAGCGGCCTAGGCAAGAGCGGCAAGATACACTTGAGCATCCAGGAGCTTAACAAGGTGCTCGACGAGGGCGTAATGTGGGCTGTACAGCGCGGCTACGGCTGGGCTGACGACCCGGAGCACATCGAGGAGCGAGGCAGCTGGACACTAGCAGACTCCTCGAAGGTAAGCCAGAGGGCCAAGCAGCGTGGAGCCCCCCAGCTAGGCACCCTTGGCAGCGGCAACCACTTCCTAGAAGTGCAGGTTGTTGACGAGATATACGACCCACAGATTGCCAAGGTACTTGGCATAGAGCGTGTAGGCCAAGTTATGGTCATGATACACACTGGTAGCCGTGGTCTAGGCCACCAAGTTGCAAGCGACTACCTCATGATAATGGAGAGGGCTATGAGGAAGTATGGCATCCGCCCACCAGACCGCGAGCTAGCCAGCGTCCCATTCTCTAGCAGGGAGGCCCAAGACTACCTTAGGGCGATGGCTGCCGCCGCCAACTACGCATGGACCAACAGGCAGCTAATCACGCACTGGGTGCGCGAGAGCTTCCGCAGAGTGCTACACGTTGATCCCGACAAGCTAGACCTACACATCATATATGATGTGGCCCACAACATCGCAAAGATAGAGGAGCACGAGGTCGACGGGAAGAGGATGAAGCTGGTCGTACACAGGAAGGGCGCGACCAGAGCATTCCCACCAGGCCATCCAGAGATACCCAAGGATCACAGGGAGATTGGCCAGGTGGTCCTCATACCAGGTAGCATGGGCACACCGAGCTTCGTGATGGTCGGCATCCCGGAGGGTAAGAGGACCTGGTACTCTGCTCCACACGGCTCTGGCCGCTGGATGAGCCGCGAAGCGGCAGTCAGAACCTACAGGCCAGCTGAGGTTGTCGAGCAGCTAGCCAGGCAGGGTATAGTGGTTATGGCCGCTAACAGGAGGGTCATCGCAGAGGAGGCTCCTGGCGCCTACAAGCCAAGCGAGCGTGTGGTTCGCGTCGCACACGCTGTCAAGATTGCTAAGCTCGTTGTCAAGCTACGCCCGATTGGTGTAGTCAAGGGCTAAACCCCACATTATTTTAGGAGTGCATCGCACGTATCACATGCTTTTGTGCTCGCCTTATCCTTCTATGTTGTGTTTTTCTAGTGAGTGGTAGGGGTGATTAGGAGGCGTTTCGTAAGTCGCTTGGAGAGTTAGGGAGTGAAGGGAGGGTAGTGGCTTGACTGAGGTAATAACTGACGTCGAGAAGCTTTCGAAAAGGGATATTGAGGAGATAGCTAGGCGCGTAGTTCGCAACCTTGGCGAGTACATTCCGGCAAGTTATCAGAGGTTGTTGAGGAAGCTGGGCAAAGCTATCGAGGCAGGTATACGTGCTAATCACCGCAGGCTTCTCGTGATAAGTGGTGAGGATCCTGTTCTAGTTGGCGCTCTTGCAGCCAGAGCGATGCTATTCTATGAAAGAGTGTATAGGAGGATTCGTGGCCGCGAAGAACTGCCAGTGCTTTACGTCTTCCACGACGAGTTTAATGATGCAAAGCTCCGCAAGGAGATAGTCAAGAGAGCTCTGAAGGAACGCGGCGCGATGATAACGCCTAGGATAGCTAGGTACGAGGAGAGCGAGCAATACCTAGGCACCACATTCCGCGGCCTCATACTGGATCTTGTCAACGACCTAAAGCCTAATGATGTTGGTCGTCTTGTCGGCGTTGTAGAGGGAGGAGGCCTCATCATCTTCCTGGTGCCATCGTGGGACAAGTGGGACAAATGGATGACCTTATTCAAGCGCAACCTTGTTGTACCCGGTTTCCCCGAGCCAAGACACATATTCATAAAGTGGTTCAAGAGGAAGTTAATGCAGCATCAAGGAATATTCATTTACGATGCTGATGAGCGACGCGCCATAAAGATTGACGAAGCCTCGTTGAAGCCTCCGAGCGAGCAATACGAACGTAGGATAAGGTTCCCGAAGAAGACAAGGTTACCAGAGGACATCTATAGACTTGCGCTGACACAGGATCAGGTTAACGTGATTCATCTTGTTGAGAAGCATCTAGTGGACAAGCCAAAGGGTAGGAGGAAGAAGGTCCTCGTTATAACAGCTGATCGTGGTCGTGGCAAGTCATGCGCCGTCGGTATAGGCCTTGTAGGCGTGGCCTATCTAATACGCAAACAGAAAGGCAAGAGGAGGGTACGCATCATAGTAACTGCGCCCAGCCTTAGCAACATCCAGTCGTTCTTCCAGCTGGCTGTGAAGGCTGCAGAAGAGCTGCGTTTGAAACCTCGCGTTGTGAAACGCTCTGGGATGATACTCGAGCTTCACGGCGAAGGCTTTAGCATTGAGTACTGGGAGCCCATACACGTACCGAAACTCAAAGCGGATATCGTGGCTGTCGACGAGGCTAGTGGTATACACGTGCCGCTACTACATGCCATCTGGAGGGCTCACAAGAGGCTCGTCTTTGCTACGACGATCCACGGGTATGAGGGAGCGGGTAGAGGCTTCTCGGTCCGCTTCATGTCAGCAATAAAGCGCGATCCAAACACCGAGCTAGTGATCTATGAGATGCACGAGCCGATACGCTATGCCAAGAACGACCCAATTGAAAAGTGGCTATTTGACGCGTTGCTGCTAGATGCGGAGCCCGCCGAGCTAGACCGGGAGGACATCCGGGCTATCGAGGAGGGTAGGCTAGAGTACCTCAAATTGGACCCCGAGTGGCTCTTCAGTGAAGAGGGCGAGCAGACATTACGCCAACTCTTTGGAATATATGTGCTCGCGCACTATCGTAACGAGCCAGACGATCTAGCAATTCTCGCCGATGCACCACACCACATAATACGTGCCATGGCAACACCGAGCGGCAAGATCGTGTGCGCGGTTCAAATCGCACAGGAGGGTGGATTAGACGACGAGCTTATCGAGGATCTCTTGCGCGGTGGTAAGATAGCGGGTAATATCATACCCGATCGTGTGCTAAAACATCTGCGTCTATGGGAGTTTGGGCGGAAACGCGGCTGGAGGATAGTGAGGATAGCGACACACCCAGAGGTGCAGGGTAGAGGCATAGGCTCAAGGATGCTTGAGGAGATATACGAGGAGGCCAAGGAGAGGGGTCTTGACTGGGTTGGGAGCGGGTTCGGCGTCAACGAGCAACTGCTACGCTTCTGGTTGAAAAATGGCTTCGTGCCGGTTCACATGTCGCCAGATAGGAACCCTGTAAGCGGCGAGTACACGACGCTAGTCCTTAAGCCGATAGCCGAGGATGTGAAGGAAATGGTAAGGATAGCGAACCGAGAGTTCCGGAGGAAGCTCCTCGAGAGCCTCCACGATACCTACCGCGACCTCGAACTCGAGGTCGCAAGGATGATGCTGGAGGGTGATGGGTCGCCAATACTGCCGGGCTACAAGCCGATGCTTACACCGATCCAGGTAGACCGCCTCTGGATATACGCGTATGGCCCGATGACGTTCGAGGCAGCCAACGATATCATGCATGAGCTTGCACGTGCTTATTGGCTGCAGGGTAGAGATGAGAGGCCAAAACTCAGTGAGAAGGAAGAGTTACTCCTCATAGCCAAGGCGCTGCAGGGTAAGAGTTGGGAGAAGGTTGCTGAAGAGCTGGGCTGGAAGGTGTACAAGGTTCTCACCACGATGAAGGAAATTGCGAGGAAGCTGCTCAAGCACTACTATGGGCTTGGCCCCGACTCGCCAGTCGGCCTACATGCAGACAAGATTACAGCATTGGAGGTTACGCCAGAAGTGCTACTAAGGCAGCCAGAGACGGGACTCTACGGTAGAGTCGAAAAGAGCCTCGTGGCAACGAAGCCGGTAGAGGCTAGCGAGGAGAGTGAACACGAAGAGGAGAGGGTGAGAACCCTCGAGGAGATAGCACGCGCGGCAAAGAGCGAGGAAGACGAGGAGGACGAAGAGTCTCCGATTTGACCTTACCTCAGCTCTTCTGTGTGTGAAGCACGTTAGGCTTTGATGAGCTGGAGGTTGACTCTCCACGCCATGGCGTATTGAATATCGCGTATATCTCTCGCGCTCTCTTCTCGCCTATACCCTCTACTCTCATCAACTCCGCTATGCTCGCATTCGCAACTGCCTTCAACGTCCCAAAGTGCTCTAGTAGCCTCCTAGCCAGCCTAGGGCCTATGATGCTCTCCGCAACGTAGAGGATGCGCTCGTTTATGCCCATAGGCTTCTTCTCCACCCTCAGCCTTACAACCTTCTTCTCTTCAACGCGACCCAGAGCCTTAGCTTTAGCAGCAAGCCACGCCGCGGTAGCCTGCTTGTGAGGCGTAGGTAGCACGGGAATACCCCAGT
This sequence comes from Pyrolobus fumarii 1A, assembly GCF_000223395.1. Taxonomy (GTDB): domain Archaea; phylum Thermoproteota; class Thermoprotei_A; order Sulfolobales; family Pyrodictiaceae; genus Pyrolobus; species Pyrolobus fumarii. Next base: position 1,210,439 of record NC_015931.1, read on the forward strand.
CTAGTAGAATCTCGTCAAGGATTCGAAGGACTGCTGCCATGTTCCATTTTCTCCTCTTCTCGGCGATGCCCAGCCAACCCTCAAGGATTATGATGGGCTGCGCTCCATCCTCCTCGGCAGCCTCCTTTAGCAGCTTAGCCTGCTCCCAGACTCGATTATCGCGTATACTATTGAGGAAGTCGTTCACAGTCTTCCTCTCGACAAGCAGGGGCTTCTTACCCTCCGGGGCTAGGAGGTAGTAGTCGCCGGCGTTAAGCGCTATACGGGCAACTCGCAACCCACTCCTCACGAGGTGCTCGAGTATATCCTTGTTCTTCGAAGCCTCCCTAGTGTCAACCACGATATCCACGGGCGCGAGCAGCTTCTCCGAGAGTATTGGCATTACCAGCCCTAGGTCTAGCTATGCATAGTGTCACCGGTTTAGACCCGTGCCCTGCAAGCACTGTCCCTAACCCACAACGTGAACCTCCTCCACGAGTAGAGCCACACCATAAACACCAATGCCGCTATCGAGAGGCGCGCCACACTCGCTACTACATCTCCGCCTCTAACCCCGCTAGCCAAGATACCAACCAGGATTATGATGAGTATGAGGCCCAACGCGCCATACAAGACTAGCAAGAGCGGCACTAGGATGGCTCTTAGTAAGCGGGGCCTCCGCACGCTCGTGCCTCGTCACCCCGGCACCTCAGTGTAGGTGGACGGCTCTTCAACGGCCCCGTAGGGCCCTAGTTTAAGACTCGGGGGTTGGTTTGCTCTTCGCTGGGGAGGGATTGGCTAGTGCGAGTGCGGATAGAGACTGGCGCTAGGCTACACTTCGGCTTCTATAACCTGATGCCAGTCAGGCGCTTATGGGGCAGTATAGGTCTGGCGGTCGACGGAGTCGGATACGACATTGTCATCGAGGAGGGTGGCAACGGTATAGTTGTTGAGGGTTGCCAGCGCGCAAGGTTTCATCGTATATTGCTGGAGGCTCTCGAGAGGCTAAGACTAGGTGATATGAGCATCAAGCTAGTTGCACGCAAGTGTATACCCGAGCATCGCGGGCTAGGCTCAACGACACAAGCCAAGCTGGCGGTATACGCTGGTCTCGCGCGACTAGCCAGCCTCGATATTGACGTGTATAAGCTTGCCGAGCTGGCGGGCCGTGGAAAGGTATCGGGTGTTGGTATAGCTGCATTCGCATACGGGGGTTTCATCATAGACACGGGTAGGAGGGTAGGCGTAGAGACCGGCGTTCCCAAGCCTATGATGCGTATTGAGCTGCCGGAAAAATGGAGGATAGTCTACCTGACACCCATGACAAGCTGGAGGGTGGCTGAGGAGGGCGAGGTTGTATTCCAGGGATCGATAGACCCCACCTTGCACTGTACGCTTCTCGAGACTGTCTTTACCTGGCTTGCACCGGCGGCGGTAGAGAAGGACTTTGAGAGTTTCACAGCAGCGCTTGAGGAGATCGAGAGAATCATGGGGATGTACTTCTCTAAGGCGCAGGAGGGCGCCTATTGCTGTAGGGAGACGGCTGCAGCCGCCGAGGAGCTGCGCAGAGCCGGTGGTAGGGGCGTGGGCCAGTCTAGTTGGGGTCCGACAGTCTACGCCTTCTTCCCGGACGAGGAGTCAGCTAGAACGGCTCTCAACCAGGCTGCCTCACGGCTAGAGCAGCGAGGCATACGCCTAGAGTACTATGGAGTGTTGAAGCCACGTAACCGCGGCGCTGTTGTGACGCTGGAGGGGTAGCATGGAGACGCCCGATGAGAAGCTATGGTTGGATAGGAAGATTAGGAGCTGGGAGAGGCTGTGGGAGGATCTCGAGATAGGCTATCTTGATCGCGATATAATCGACATTCTTGTCGAGTTCTTTCTCCGCCCTAAGAGCTTTACAACGAGTAGCTGTAGCGGCCGCATAGTCGTCATGGATGCCGAGTACCCGTGGGATAAGGAGGAGACGATGATAATATTCAAGAAGCACGAGCCAGTGACTGTTGATGAGATAATCGAGGTGGTAGAGAGGCCTCTTGCATATAGACCTTGGCTGAGCGTACAAGGCCCAATCATACACGTGGAGACACTCGATATAGATGAGGCGTTCGAAGTGCTAGAGATAGCTAGGAGAGCTGGCTTCAAACACAGCGGCATACTCGCATCAACAAAGAAGGGTATACTCGTGGAGCTAAGAACCGGTATACGTGTAAACATCCCTCTAGGCTCGCGGGACAACCTCTGGGTTGATAAGGAGAGACTGAGAGACATCATAAGCCTCGCTAATAATGCACTAAGACAAGCGAAGGACAGACTTGCAAGACTCCGCGACGAGCTAAGGAAGGCTAGGCCAGCCAGCCTATGGAGCCCGCCTAGCATACCCCCTGCAGCCCAGCACTATCTCAAACTGCTCGGCGTGTCACCAGCCGTTAAATAATGCAGAGCACGAGCCCACCCTGGGGGCGCGTATGGCTGGCGGGAGGCCGTGCCCAGTCTGCGGCCGCGGAATGTTTAGGAGAAAAGCGCTACTAGAGCACATCAAGACCTCCCATGGCTGGTACTTCAAGGAGTTCATTGAGCCGAAGGGCAAGGGACGTGGCGGCGGCAAGAAGAAGAAGGAGCGTGAGTAACGCCCGCCACGCTACAACAGTTTTACACTACATGTTATGCACGTTGCTGTATCCGCAATGGTTGCCCATGTAGTCCAAAACAGATTTTGCGTACCGTTTACTAGCGTGCATAGATCGGCTCAGTTGACAAGCTAGTGGACCACTAGGTTGCCAAGTGATTGCCACCTGGCTTTGACCATGAGAACTCCTAGTTGTTTCACCCTATAGTCGGGAGGCAACCTATGCCCATGAGCAGCGTAGACTTTGGCAACGTATCCCTCCCATCCTTGGTATGCCGGCAGCCTCTCGGCGAGACTCATAGGCGGATCTGTAAGGACATCAGCATCCTCGAAGCGGTAGGGTACGTATCTTAGACCATATATGTCCGCTGCATCTGCAGCTTTCTCAGGCGGCAGTATTCTAACCCTGCCGTCCTCCACGATGCCAATATCGAGAACCACTGCATCGTAGTCGCGTTTATGCTTCCTATGATACCCGTTGGGCGTCAACCTCCTACCATACACCTCGAGGAACACTGCAAAACCGTCTCTCATCATCTCGTAGACCTGCTCTGCAACACCGGCCATGAACAGCGCTGCTTTTAGCCATCGGGGCGCTGGCTCGCCAAGCACGTTGTACAGCTTACCGCCAATAGCGGCAACCAGGTAGCCGTCAAACTTGGGCTCAAGGACCACTGGGCCTCTTAGTGTTACGCGGCGACGGCGCAGCAGCGAGGCATACTGGGCTGGGACAAGCACTGGATACAACCTTGTCTTCACGCTCAATGCGCCCCTCGCGCCTATGGGGGCAGTCGGGGGGCCATACCCTCTTCTCAACATAATAACGGAAGTGGCGAAGGAAGCGTGGCAAGTCGCCTGGACAGTTCTCGACAAACTCTATGAACAGGGTTATGAGGCGTAGGCTCTCATCGCTTATGCCATGCTCTATGTAACAAGCGTCTCTCTCGGCGATATCCTCCGGCACACCAAGCATCATCAAGAACTTCTTGATAGCCAGGTGTCTCTTGTAGACCTCCTCGGCTACCCTGCGTCCTAAGGGTGTTAGGCTGACCCCAGAGTGCTTCTTGTAGTCCACGAGCCCCTTCTTAGCCAGCTTCTCGAGGAACTCTACGACAGTCGGGGGTTTGACGCCTAGACGTTCAGCAAGGTCCTTGACGCGAATCTTACCCTTGCTCTTCTCGAGGAAAAGCATAGCCTCGAGATACTCTTCCTCCCTCCTGTTCAGCTTAAGCTGCTGCAATTGGGGGCTCGGTGCTCGGCTGGACTCAGCACGTGTCTCAGCATAATCCACGGCTCCTCACTGCCCTTGTAGGCGAACCTAACAACACACCAGTTTAAACCCTTGACCATCGGCTGCTGTGCAGAAGCGTAGGGGCAGCAACTTGCCGTCCACCAAGCAACAAGTGGAGAGTGAGAGCAGGGGGAACACGCGGAGCCCGCATGGCGTGTTGTGGGGGACGCTTGGGTCTCTGCTCCGTCTTTACGGCATAACGGTCATGGCGGTACTACTCGACGTGCCTGGCTACATTGCCTCGATACTCGAGGGTCTTGCCGAAACGGCGCGTACAGCTGGGCTACAAGCAGTCGAGACAGAGCTAAGCAACATGATGTTGAAGATGATTTTCCTGTTGGCAGCCATGCCGTTAACAATAGTTCTGCTTGTGACTGGCATTGCGGCTTGGTTCGCGGGAGGCTCTCTCATCGAGAAGGGTTGGAAGAGGCTGACCGGGGCGTGGAGCAAGAGAGCTCGTTACGCGCTACTCGCTTTCAACATTATGGGTACGCTTCTCTGGGTGCTAGGCGTCCTAGTGATAATCTATCCACTCATCTCGGTCTACTTGGGCACCAATAGTAGCTACATAACCGCTGTCATACAAGTGGCTAGGAACATCAAAGCCGCCCTACTAGCATTCATATTATCCGCGTTGACCCCCGTTGCTGCAAGCATAATACATGCGACGCAGGCGTGGGGTCGCGGCGGCAAGATAGCATCATTCCTGCTGCTCATAGGTGGGCTGATCTACGCTGCTAATGCCGTAATAGTGTACATGGCCTGGCGGGAGTTTGCAACAAGGGTGTTGCACTTCATCCCAGTAGGGACGGCTAGCATAACACCTGATGCGCTTGCAGCTATACTAGACGGGTTGGCAGAAGTAGCGAAAGTATTCACGACATACCTCCGGATAGCGATGGTTACCTATGCTGTCTGGGTTGTTGGCTTCCTAGCCGCCTGGTGGGACTACTGGCGGGCTTCTAAGGGCAAGTAGGGGAGGTTTAACGGGCCAGTGTAGAGCGCCCTTGGACGTATCAGCCTGTTCCTAGCCACATACTCTGCTACGTGCGCTACCCATCCTACGATCCTTGCAACTGCAAAGACACCAGTGTAGTACCTTGGTTTAATGCCGAGGGCGTAGAGGAGGACGGAGGCCCAGAAGTCAACGTTCGGGTATATGTTCTTCCTAGCCAGCCTCTTGAGGGCCGCATTCTCGACAGCAACTGCCGTCTCGTAGAGACGACGGGCTTCACCACCAACAGCATTAGCTATGATTGAGGCTACCTTCTTGAGTATCAAGCTGCGCGGATCGTACGTCTTGTACACGCGGTGACCGAACCCCATTAGCCTCTTACCACTCGACAATACGTTCTCGACGTACTTCTCGGCGTTTTCGGGGTCGCCAATCTCCAGGAGCATCTTTGCAACTTCTTCGAGCGCACCGCCATGGAGCGGGCCCTTGAGCGTCGCTAGCGCAGCATCAATAGCGCTATAGATGTCGGTTAGAGTGGAGGCTGCGACCATAGCAGCGAAGGTTGAGGCTGGCAGCTCGTGATCCGCGTAGAGGATGAGTAGTGTGTTAAACGCGTCTCTCTCCGGCAGGCTAGGCTCTCTACCCGTTAGCGCATAGAGCGTGTAAGCCGCGTGACTATCCAGCTCGAATTTCTCGCTCGGCAGCTCCCTACCCTCCTCAAGAGCGGCTATGATGCCCAGTAAGCGCGGTGCCGCGCCAACAAGACCAGTACCGGCCTCTATAACGGGCTTCGCGTCTACCTGTTTTGATGTGAGCATTCTCGGTTTGCCGTCACCATACCACCCGTAGAGAAGCGTGACGAGAACCCTCATCTTGTCGAGCACATGGAGGTTCTGCGGAAGCTTCTCAGCGACCTCAATTACATGCTCGGGTATCCTGCGGGCGGCGATAAGCCTCGAACGGAACTCTTCGAGCTCCTCACGGTTTGGAAGCTTACCATGTATCAAGAGGTAAGCGACTTCTTCGAAGGTTGCTTTCCTGGCAAGCTCGTCAACAGCATATCCTCTATACCATAGCCTACCCTTCTCGCCATCCACATACGATATCCTAGTCTCTGCGACGTAAACACCATCCAGGCCACGCACAATGCTCAAGGCTCACTACGCACCTCTCTTCCCAGAACCCCTCCTAACCGGTAGGAGAGCCCTGCCAGTTTCCTCTAATAACACCACCATCGCAGGGATAATACCCTCTTCCATAGCGCGAGTTACACGCATCCAGTCAATCCTAGCGATAACGTATGTCACTATAAAGCTCAGTACTAGCAAAGCCAGGATGAATTGCGCGTTGAAGCCTCCCTCCGCGCCGGTCATACTGGCGAGTATGTCTCCCGTCATGACGGCGAGCGCCGTGATGACTATCTTGCCTAGAGCGACTGCTATGAAGAAGAGCGTGATGCTATACCCGGCTATGCCTAGCGGTATGTAGAGTATGTCGTCGGGGAGGGGGAGGGCCGCGAAGAGGAAGATAGCGAGAAACCCCCATTTCTTAATGAGCTTGGCGAAATACTCCATGTTCTCCCTTACATGCTCGGGGAGCACTGCATGCGCCGCACGCCCCATGGTGAACACTATAAGCTTTCCAATCGCCGCGCCGAGACCAGCAAAGACTATCACGAGCGCCTTTACGAGCGGGTCGCTGTATTCGGGCGCGGTTAGCGCTATCCACACGAGATACGGGACTGTGGTGTAGGGTATCGCATTGCCAAGCAGCGATACTATAAAGGCACCAAGCCATGGTACGCTGGAATAAGCCTCCCAGAGCCCCTTCACAAGCTCCTCGATCAAGCCCCCTCCACTCTCGGGCAACCAGCCTAACTGATAGCCAATAATAGCGATAATAGCCGATAAGGAAGCCAGAGCCTCACTCTATTGGCCCTACATCTGGTCTGCCCTGCCTCAAACCCTTACCTGCCCATGGCGTTAGAGCCTCAGGGCCTTCAAGCAGGAGCATCATAAGGTTGCGTGCATGTTTTCTAGCACGGTCTATTGCTATCTGGCGAAGCTCCTCGGGGCTAGAAGCCTCGTCCTCGTGTACAGTAACGTCTATCACATGCCTGCGCGTCTTTAGCTGCACAAGTATAAGCCCCATACTGGCGACTACATAGCTTAGCTTATCGGTTAGACTAGACCCAACCCAGCCTAATGTTATCACGCCATCGCATCCGAACTCCTCTATGAGCCTCAGGGCAGCAACCGGAAGATCCTTTATGCCTGGCACAGTGTATCTCACGATCTCCGCATTGGGATCTATCTCCTGGATAGCCTCAATTGCATACCTGGCCATGTCAACACGCGCAAATGTAGTATCAGCGACGCCGACCCTAACCAAGGCTTAGCGCCTCGCGTTTCTCCACTCCCACCAGGCCTCGATAATCTCGTCGCCAGTCACGAGAGGGATACCGGTTAGCCTGCTGAACCTCTCTGCCTCATCCAAACCCATCGACTCGCCATGATCGCTAAGCATCTCTGCAAAGACTACGCTCGGGCTAAGACCGGCCATCTCAGCCAGGGCGACAGACAACTCCGTGTGGCCCCTCCTCTGCTCCAAGCCCCTAGAGCCGAGAAGAGCAACATGACCTGGCACTACGAACTCGTCCTGGAAGAACTTGACTGCTTTCTCGTCACCCTCTATGAGCAGCTGAGTTAGCCTGTGGAGAGCTGCTATCGTCTTGGCGCGATCCACATCACTGATACCCGTCTTTACGCTACGGTGGTTAACCCAGAGTACGAAAGCAGGCGGGTCTCCATATGAGAGCCTCCTCTCGGCCAGAGGTGCTAATGAGGGAACCTTCGCCAGCGCCTCGTGGAGGAACGGAATGCCAAGCTTCTTCAACAAGTCGTAGCGAGTAGCGTAGCAGATCAAGCCTCCCGCAACGCGCCTTAGGAGACTGACCTCTCTCCACGTGACACTAGATGCGTGGAAAACCAGGTCTACCTCCTCTTCTCTACCCCACCCGTCAAAGACCATTACGGGCTCTCCGCGCTTCAATGCCCGGATGGCGACCTCTACGCGGCTCACTCTAGACATGCTGGCACCCTACACGTACTCTCTGAGACCCTTAACAGCGTATACGGTTTCCGAGGCTATGTAGGTGAGGTGGTCAGCTATCCTCTCCAGATGCCTCAGTATGAGCGCCTCGGCTGCAGTACAACGATCTATCGTGTCACTCTTGAGCCTCGTCAAGCCAGCTATGTAAGCCTCGTCTATTCCGGCATCCAACTGCATGACCTTCCTTGCAGCTTTCTCGTCAAGCTCTAGTATGGCTTTCCTGGCGAGGCTCATCATCTCAAGTATCTGATCCCAAGTTTCACACGCAAGCCCCATCTCACACCCGTTGCACTCCAGTATCCTTACCGTCCTAGCAATCTCGAAAGTGTAGCGCGTCACGCGATAGAAGTCATAGCTCGCATTAACAAGGGCTTGCAGCAAGCGTAGGTCGGCAGCCACAGGCTGGAACCTCGCGATGACCTCCGTGGCAAGGTCATGCACCTCGGTTTTGAGGCGGAAAGCGTCCCTCGAGAAGCCGCGCAGCTTCTCCAGGTCACCCTCGCTACACTGTCTTATACAATTTCGAGCGTATCTGAGAGACTCGTCGGCAACAGAAGCAAGGCTACCAATAAGACCCTTGAGCTCTTCGAGGGCGAGGTCTATTAGGCGCTTAGGCACGGCTAAAACGCCCCCGTTAGGAACTTCTCTGTAAGCTCGTGCTTAGGTCTTGTGAAGACCTCTTTCGTCGGCCCCGCCTCGACAAGCTCACCCTTATAGATGAAGGCGACGTAGTCAGCCACCCTTGCAGCCTGCCTAGGCGAGTGTGTCACGATGATAATGGTTACCTCTTTCTTCAGCTCGGCTATCAACTCCTCTATCTTGGACGTTGCTATGGGGTCCAGATTTGCCGTCGGCTCATCCATGAGCAGTATCCTGGGTTTTAGCGCTAGAGCCCTGGCTATGCACAGCCTCTGCTGCTGGCCGCCAGATAGCTTCGAGGCCGGCTCGTGAAGCCTATCCTTGACCTCATCCCACAACGCTGCCTTCTCTAGAGCCCAACGCACTATCTCGTCAAGCTCCTTCTTCGACCTATACATCTTGTGAATCCTTGGCCCCAGCGCCACATTCTCGTATATACTCATGTGGGGGAAGGGATTGGGCATCTGGAATACCATGCCAACAAGCCTTCTGACCTCAATAGGGTCTATGCCCTCAGCGTAGATGTCTACACCCAGGACGCGTATGCTTCCCTCTACACGCGCCCCGGGGACAAAGTCGAGCATACGGTTGATGCTACGCAGCAGCGTCGACTTGCCGCTACCACTCGGCCCCATTATCGCAAATACCGTGTTCCTCGGTATCTTCAAGGTGACGTTCTTGACCACCTTTTTACCGCCATAGTAGATGCTCACCTTCTCTAGCTCTACCGCATAGGTGCTATCTAGGCGCCACATGCTCTTCTGTCTCGAGCGCCCTACGAGGAGGGATACCGGCAATCCATCACCTCCTCTTGCCCAAGCCGAGAGTGGTGGCGCTACGACCTTGCTTCAAGCCCGCGTGAACCCCACGCGCCCCTCCTTTTAAGACGCTTCGCCTGCACCACGCGTACGAAGAAGTCTAGAGTGTATCCTCTCAGCTATACGTACAGCATCTCGAGCGTTAGTAACGATGGTCAAACTCGCGTCGTGGAAACCGGTAGTTATGCTACGTAGCTCCGGCTCCGGCTCTAGACTCAGAGCCTCGCTTAGAACACGCGCCCGGAGAGAGGGGTTACGAAGACCATACCCGACTATAGTCACGGCCGATAGCCCAGTCTCGACCATCACGTTCACATCAAGCTCTTGGTTCCTTATCTCCTCGCTTAACGCCTTCGCGAGACGCTCAGCATCCTCCTCTGCAACCACGATTTCTATGCGCGTCTCGGTTACCGGCTGCGATATCGCGACTATATTGACACCAGCACGTTTCGACACACTCGTCACCATCATAGCGGTGCCTATCCTCCCAGCCATCACGGCACCCTCAAGCCTCACAACAGCCAACCCACGCATCACAGCGACAGCCTTCAACGTGTCGATACACTCCGGCTCGACTATCGTGTGAGGCCCGTGAGGGTCCTTGGCATCAAGGATACGCGCACGTATCTTGGAGTAGAGGAGCGGCTCGAAGGTCCTCGGGTGGAACTTCTTCCCGCCAACCCTCGAGAGTTCCAAAGCCTCAATGACGCACAGTCTCGGGATTGTACGGGCTTCTGGTATGAGCCGCGGGTCTGCCGTCATCACGCCAGGCACATCAGTATAGAAGTGGACCTCCGTAGCCCCTAGTATCGATGCTATGAGGCTAGCAGTGTAGTCGCTACCCCCACGCCCGAGTGTAGTTATGTCGCCCTTGCGCGTCGCCGCTATGAAACCAGTTACGATGGGGACTATGCCCTTCTCTGTGAGAGGTAGGAGCCTGGAACGTACGCGCGGTACAGTCTCCTCCATTATCGGGTTAGCCTCTCCGAACCTATCGTCGGTAACAATGCCCGCCTCCCAGCCGGTAAGCGCCTTAGCCTCGATGCCACGCGAGCGCAGCACAGCCTCCATAATCACAGCTGAGAGCCTCTCGCCAAAACTCACCACGTAGTCGAGCGCCTTGGGCGTCACCTCGCCGAGGACACGAAGAGCCCATATTATCTTGGTGAGTTCATCTATCAGCCTCGCGATCCTGGAGAATGCTTCGCCAAAGAGCCTCCCGGATACACCTGCACCCCTAAGAGCCTCGACGTGCATCTGGTAGAGCTCTGGTATCTCCACGCTAGGGCTTGCCTCAAAGTCCCTTGCAAGCCTCAGAAGGCGATCGGTAACACCCTTCATAGCCGAGACAACTAGTATAACACTGTGCTCGCGCTGCAGCTCCTCTGTTATCTCGGCTGCCCTCGCATAATCCTCGCCGCTCTTTAGCACAGAGCCGCCGAACTTCGCTACTAACAGCGGTTTCACTGTAAGCGCCCCGTCAATACCCTGGACGCGCGACACCACGGTTTAAGAGACACCCTCCATGAGCACCCTCGACAGGGAGCTTCACCAGGAGGTGCAGAGACTTGGCGTGGACGCCCCCACCGCCACCGAGAGGAAGGCCACCCAAACCCAGGAGGATATCCATACCGCCGGTGCCGCGCGCCTGGGCACCCGCCCCGCCAACAACCATAGATGCAAGGATAGCCGTGATCATTAGCCTCGACGAGCTAGAGGCGTTGAAACTAGTGTACCTCGACGAGCTTAGCCAGGAGGAGGCCGCAGCCAGGATGGGTGTCTCGAGAGGCACGCTCTGGAGGTTATTGGCCAGCGCAAGGAAGAAAGTAGCCTATGCTCTCGTCGAACTTAAACCTATCCTAGTCGCTCCAGCTCCGCCCTGACAAGACGCCTTGCAGCAGAGTCTACGATCCTAGCCGCCTCAGCCCTATCTACGCCAAGGAGCGCAGCAACCTCCGAGAGCGGCTTACCTTGTACAAGTCTGGCAACCAACGCCACAGCCTCCTTATCCTCTAGTCGCAAACCTCTACGAGCAAGTATGGAGACAACGCTCGCCCATACAGCATCCCACGCTGCCTCGTGGTCCAGCTCCCCCCGCAGGAAGCTATCGAGTACTCTCTCTTGCCACTCTGTTAGGCCCAAGGGGGGCACCGTTGACAACAAAGGCTCGACTCTAAGCATGTCTACTAGCACCTCAGCGGGTAGGTCGCGGTACACGCTCTGCCCGGCGATCAACAACCTAAGCCTCATGTTATACTCCAGCTCGGCAATAGCACTGAGCGGCGCAGAGATACTCTTAGCCACGGCGATGTTCTTCTCGCCAGTCGCCTTGTTGAAGCGCGGCGAGATATAGACGACACGATACCCGTTGGCGAGCCAGAAGCGTGTTACTACACCACGAGAGTATACAGCGCCGACTACCTCGCCGCCGAGCACAGAGACGCCATGCTCCACACAACGCAGGAGTCTAGAGCCGAACCCCCTGCCCTGAAGCTCCGTCCTTACCGCAATACGGACAATACGAGCGACACGATATCCCCACAAGCCCGTGATGCTCGTTAGCATCCTTCTCTCTCGCGGCGCTAGCCATTCCAGGCTAACCTCCGCGACAGCAATAGGCACACCACGCGAATCTCTTAGGATGTATACACGGTAGTAAGGCGAGTCTAGCATGAGCGCGAGGTCGTCCGGCTCGTTGCGGTAGTGTGCCTCGCTAAGCACCTCATACGCGAGCCTCGCAAGCCACGGGTCACTTGCAAGCCTCCACCCATTCATTGAGACACATTCGACGGGCAATAGGGGCTCGTAACGCTCGTCGCCAAGGAGCCTCCGGAGCACAAACGTCTCGTACAACCAGTCTTCGAGGGGGTCGCCCGGCGGGTACCTAACCGGTGTCTTAAGCTCAACCCTAATCATCGGCTGCGGGAGTATCGACTCGACCATGTGTAACAGTGTACGCCCACTCCCCTCATACCCGTGGATAGTCGTGGCTGCCATGAGCCTCCTGGCCTTCCTCGCAAGCATTCTCAACCGGTGCGGCCCAACCGCGGCAGCCTCGTCGATAACAAGGAGGCCCCCAGGCTCATAGACCTCCTCGAGAGTATGGAAACGCACATGAAACCAAGGGCCCCGCACACCATAGACAACATCACCCTTAGCCAATACGCGGTGATTGATACCAGCCTTGCGGAGAGCCGCCACCAGCATGCGGAAGAGACTCTGCACCGATTCGAGCGAAGGTGCAGTCACGGTAACGAAGCCCACATCCTTCCGCAATGTTAGCAGCGCAAGGGCCAAGCCAAGCGCGGCGCTCTTCCCCCTGCCACGGTCACCGGTAAATAGTAACGTACGGTACCCACCACGGGCAAACCTCCAAGCTGCTCGAAGCGCCTCACCCTGGTCTCTTGTCGCCACAAGCTCCCTAAGAACACGAGGCACCATAAGATACTCCCGATCGTCGAGGCGTGGTGGCCCTGGAGGCCAAGGTTTCTCGCCCCTAACAGGAGGCAGCCTAGACTCTACAACCCTCCCGCCGCACAGGTCAAGCCTCAGGAGTGCACTCATAGAGTCGAGACTGTACTCGAGGTATCTCGCGTAGCCACCCGAACCCAGCCAACCACCAGGATCCCACTGCCAAGGACAATCGGCTACAATAACGAGAACGCCGGGAGCGCGAACCATCTCGGCCACAGCGGCCAAGAGATTTGGCAGAAGAAGAGGCTCAACATCAACTATTACAGCATCATATTCACCGCCAAGGAGCCTCTGGACCCTCGCGGGGCTCTCAACACGCCACCCAGTCCACTTCCACGAACCCCTCCTAGACGAAGATGCTAAGACGAGAACCTCCCTACCACTCAACAAGCTCGCTAGCAACGCAGGTGCAACACTCCTACCATGAACTATGACTAGGCCACGGTATCCACGCTCATCGAGATGCTCGAGCCACTCCCTAGCCTTAACCGTCAAGCCATCCAATAGCAAGAGAGTGCCCCGGCAAGCATCCGAAAATGCGAGAGGTAAAGGATCCGCCTAAATTGTTAAGCGGAATGGTTAGAGATTAAAGGGTGGGCAAACCGGCCCCCGCTACCATGGGTGAGAGAATTATTCGCGAAATGCATGTCCAATGGTGAGAATATGCGCGTGGAGAGGGGGCGCACGTTCGAGCTGCACGTTAAGGAGCCTACCGTACTGGTCGTGATACGCGGTATAGCACGTGTAAAGGCTCCCAACGGGCTACACGCCGAGCTAGGGCCATGCACGATGCTCTACCTCCCGGGTGGCATGAAGGTACAGATAGAGGCGCCCTGGGAGGACGTGGAGGTACGCCCGATGAAGAGCTATGATATGGGCCGAGAGCCGCGTCTACTTTACAACGGGTATGCCGTCAAGAGCCCCACGGGCGAAGCAGCCCTCTGTATACACGTGACCAACGAGGGTACCCGCGTGCTTATGCCCGCAGAGGCCTACATAGTCGCCGGTAAGGTGCTCGTCAAGCAGAACGGATCAGCACGGATACTAGAAGACGGTGAGAAGCTAGAGCCGCACGCGTTGCTACTTCCGGAGGGCGGCAGGAGAGCCACAGTACTACTCCTGGCGAGACCATAAGCACCTCAGGGCCCGAAGATCTCCTCACCGGCCGCCCCTCGGGGGCCCATCAGTTCATCAACGGGCTCCTAGATGTTACCAACGCTACATCCGCCCATTAATACTATAGCCTAACGGCGACCTCGTGGGAGGCGCGGAAGACGTGTACTCGAGAATGGCGCAAAATGCGAGACCCAGCGTTTTTGCCCCAGTTATTCTATGAATCGAAAGGAGCGTCCATCGCGTGAGACAGTAGAACCGTGCAGAGTTTTTGTTAAAAACTGTTTAGGCTAGCTTGCGCAGCCTTGCGAGATCCTCAATGAAGGTGTGGACGCTGTACCTGGGTATCTTCTCGAGCGCCTCGTGCCTTAGTAGCCAGTCGATGAGCAGCTGGTAGGCTACGATCCTGGAGATGGACTTGGCGCCAGCCGGCCCTGGGTTCTTCATGAAGAAGGCGTTGATCTCGTAGATGGTGCCCTTCTCGCCGTGCTCGAGCGCAATCTTTGCTGTGCGGATGACGTCTACTAGTAGGCCTGCTAGGGCTGGGCTGTCGTTAATCCTAACGTTTACTATCATCTCGTCGACTGCGCCGTTGAAGCTTATGTACTCGATGTGCATCGAGACGAACTTCTTGTCACCGAGCGGCTCTAGGTAGCCGGTTGGCTTGATGAAGTGTGGCGCGTCATAACCTAGGATGTCCTTCACGATGCTGCTCTTCGTTGTCTCCTTGGCCTTGTTCCTCTCCGGGTCTAGTAGCGCCAGGAAGTCAAGGTTGCCACCGATGTTGAACTGGACAACGCCCTTCACGTACCTGTTCCTCTCGGCGAGGTGCTCTAGGAGGTCGCTGGTTAGTGGGGTGGCGCCGCTGGCACCGTCATCGCCTAGGACTATGCTGTTGCGCTGTGCTGCGGCGTTTACAGCCGCCTCGTCCCTAGCGAGGGTGATTGGTATCGCGTTGGCGAAGGCGACAGGCTTCACGGTCTCAGCGTATAGCATTGCTGCATAGTAGTAGGCGTAGGTTGCCGGTAGCTTGCCACCCTCCCACTCGCCACCCTTCTTGATAGCCTCTACTAGCTTCTCCCAGTTGCCGATGCCCGGGCCCTTCTCGGTGGTGATCACGTTGACGATAACGTCAACCTTGGCCTTCTCCCACTCCGAGACAATCCTCTCCACGGCATCCTGTAGGCTCGTCTCCTCCTCTAGACCCCTAGCCTTGAGGGGTAGGCCCCTTGTGCTCCCCAGGTGGATACCCCTACTGACCCTCACCTCCTTGAGGGTCTCTGGGATCCTAAGGTTCGGGAAGTACTGCTGAGCAACCTCGTAGAGAGTCTTCCCAACCTTCGCCTCATCGACATCAATGCTATGTACGATCTTGATGTCCGTTAGCTTGGGCTCTCTTAGGAAGTCCTTTGGGAAGCCAAAGGGCACGCCCCACGCTGGTATCTCGCCAGCCTTTATCCTCTCTAAACCGACGGCCAACGTCGTGCCTACATAACCCTGCCCGAGTATCGCTACGCGAACCTCCACGCCGCTCACCCTACCAGTGTGAGTTTAGGGCACGCCCAACGTCTCCACCTGTATAATAGGATTACCCCTACAACTTACAACATAGCACATTAACAATGATAATCGTCTTTTACCCAACCGCGTCAACAATGCCCAGCTCCACGAGGATCTCTGGAATTTCACGTAGGGTGCGCGGCTCGAACGCCGGCGGGAAGAACACGCGACACCAGCTGGTGTACCTCGAGCCTAGCTCGTAGAGCGCCTCGTCTACAGCCCTCGCTTCAAGCGGGCTATCAGCGCCACGTGACACACAAAGCGGGCTGGCGGTGGGCGGCGCAACGGCGACTACCAGGTTACCACCGCTCGTCAAGAGTATGAGGACAAGCCTATTCTCACCATTCCACTCGGCAGGCATAGCCACGTAGGCTTCGAAGCTCTTGTCTTCGTTGGGTCTCCTAGCGCGTATAGCGATAACATGACGCTCAAGGGCAAATAGCCTAGCTTCGCGCATGAACTCCTCTATGCTCGGTTTTAGCACGGACCTCTCCCGTCGACCCTCAAACTAGACTAGATTTTTTTAATTCGGACACCCGAATTAGGTCCCCCTAACCGGGGTAGTGGTTGAGCAGGGAATGCAAGCAAGCTCCGAGGGACGTTAGAGCCGCTACATGCAAGTGTCACCTAACCCCTAGCCTAGTTGTAAAACAAGAGTGCAGCATTGTAGCAGCGTTAGCCGGTGCCCCGAACGTAGGCAAGACCAGTCTCTTCAACACGCTAACCGGGCGAGCCGAGCGTGTAGCCAACTGGACGGGCGTCACCGTCGATCTGAAGACAGCCGTCGTCCCCTATGACAATCAGAGACTGTGCATAGTGGACCTACCCGGAACCTACGGTCTAAGCGGCTCCGGCCCAGAGGAACAAGTGGCCAGGGACTTCCTCATACACCAGAAGCCAGACGTGATAATCGCACTGGCGGATGCGACCAACTTGGAGAAGACGCTCTACCTCCCGCTGGAGGTCGCCGAGTACAGCGGCAACACGATCATAGCATTGACTAAGATTGATGCCGCCGAGGCCAAGGGGATAAAGATAGACGTTGAGGGGTTGTCTAGAGACCTTGGCATCCCCGTGGTCGCGACAAGCTCGCTGAGAGGTCTGGGCCTCGACACGCTGCAAGAGACTATTGTGAAGGTGGCTAGCCGCCCGGGGAAACCACTCCACATAGACTACGGCGATCTCGAAGAATACATAGCTAAGCTTGAGGAGCTGCTACGCTCGGAGTGCAAGTCGACACGAGATGGTTTAACCAGGTGGCTTGCCGTTAGGCTCTTGGAGGGTCTAGACTGGGCACCGAGGATCGTCGAGGAGCTCTGCGGCGAAGCTGCCAAGAGGGTTATCGAAGAGGCTGAGAGGCTTAGGGATGAGTATCGGAGGCGTACGGGCAAGGATCCCGGCCAACATGCCGTTGCGGCCAGGTACCGTATGGTTGAGAAGCTCGTCGAGAAGCATGTAGTCAAGAGGCCTGCTAGAGACTCGAGTCTCACAAAGGTGGATGTTCTGCTGTTGCACCCGATTGCTGGGCCGGTCCTATCGCTGCTCCTGCTGCTAGGCGCCTTCCTTCTCGTCTTTACGTTGAACACCGGCTTCCCACTAAACATGATACTCGACGCGCTGGGTTTCAGTGAAGCCGCCGCTCTGCTCGAAGAGTATAGCATAGCAGGCATCCTGGGCATGATCTTCGGGCACATCGCTGATATCATAAGGGGTAGCGTCCGGCCCGAGTGGCTTGCAAGCCTCCTAGCCGATGGTATTGTGAGCGGCGTCGGCCTGGTGCTCAGCTTTACACCACTAATAGCGTTCGTCTACGCCGTGTTCGGCGCGCTTGAGGATACGGGGCTCGCGCCAAGGATAGCTGTGGCTTTTGACAGGTTCCTACGCAAGTTTGGTGTCGGCGGAAAGGCGATATTCCCGGCTATAATGGGGCTTGGGTGTAATGTTCCCGCCGTCACAGCAGCGAGGATTATCGAGTCTAGTAGAGAGAGGCTAGTGACTATCCTGGCCGTACCGTTGATACCGTGCCAGGCGAGACTAGTGGTTATACTCGCGTTCACAGCGGCTTTCTTTGCGGAGCACGGGCCCCTCGTCACAGCGGTAGTGGCACTCAGCATGTACGCGGTGGCCTATGCGGTCTTCCTCCTCACGACATGGATTCTCTCAAAACTGCTCGGCAACGAGGTCAACGAAGAGTACTTCATCGAGCTGCCGCCTTTGCAAAAACCGAGCTGGAAGGTCATCTGGTGGTACGTGCGTAGTAGTGTGGAGCACTTCCTCGTAAGGGCTGGCACGATAATACTCGTGCTGAGCATCGTAACATGGTTCGCCACGAGCTACACACCAGTGCTGGCACCCACAGATGACCCGGGCGAGTCTATAGCAGCGAGTGTCGGCAAAGCACTCGCACCACTAATAGAGATTGTATTCGACGTTAGCCACGATATTGCGTGGAGACTGGGATTCGGGTTCGTCCAGGGGCTAGCTGCTAAAGAGGTGTTCCTAGAGGCTCTTGCAATGACCGCGCCGGAGGGCATACCGAAGACATCCCCGGAAGAGGCGATAAGCTACCTTAACCTGACGCCCGCCCAGGCATACGCGGTGCTACTAGCCGTAACGCTCTACATGCCATGTGTAGCCACCCTTGCCACTATATACAGCGAGGTTAGAAACGGGAAGTTGACTGCAGCTATCCTCGCGTACACGTTGAGCCTCGCTACGCTACTAGCTTTCGCCGCTAGAGTCGTACTCCAGATGCTTCTCGCCTAGCAGGCTCTGAAGCACGAACATTAAACGCCTAGTTGCCGTGTACATACGCTGGGCGGCTCCACCGGCTCCCG